>CAYFXD010000108.1:0-13504 GCA_964347095.1 uncultured Actinomycetota bacterium
GGTACGATCTGGTAGTCTATTTCGTGAAACTCGCCTTGCGGTTAGCGGTTGTCGGTTCGCGCAAAGCAACAAGCCAAACATCAGATCCAGAATCAGTTGAGAGGCCTGGGCCCAACCGACCTATGTGGTTTTGCACTATCGACACACCACATTACCGGTGAAGGAAGAAACGTAGGATCTCAAATGGCCGAGGGTAAACTATTCGTCTGTGCAACTCCGATTGGAAATCTTGAAGATGTAACTTTGCGCGTTCTTCGCATACTGGGCGAAGTCGACGTGGTTGCGGCTGAGGATACTCGAATAACCAGAAGACTTTTGGACAGATATTCAATCAAAGCTCGACTGGAGAGCTATCATGAACACAATGAGATCAAGAAGTCCTCGGAGCTAATAGACCGCATGAAGCAAGGTGTGCACGTGGCGCTGGTCTCAAACGCAGGAATGCCGGGTCTGTCGGATCCGGGGTATAGGCTTATCCAAGCGTGTATCGGTTTGGGCATACGCATAGAAGTCTTGCCGGGTCCTTTCGCAGCAGTGACGGCTCTGGTTGCCTCCGGTCTTCCATCGGATCGTTTTTCCTTCCACGGATTCTTACCAAAAAAGCAAGGGCCGAGAAAAAGATTGCTGCAGGAACTCTCGGACGAGGAGGGCACATTGATTTTTTATGAATCCTGTCACCGGGTCACACGCTCACTGGCAGACGCAAGGGATGTCCTGGGTGAGAGACGTATGGCGTTGGCCAGGGAATTGACCAAAAGATATGAGCAGGTGATACGAGGCACCATAGGCGAAGTCGTCGGGGCCATTGAGCCCAAATCGCTGAAGGGCGAGATCGTGCTAGTAATAGAAGGCGCTTCGAAACAAGAAGTAGATCTTGGACCAAAGGCCATAAGTGAGCACCTGAAGCGCCTGACGGCCCAGGGATTAAGCAAGAAAGAGGCCATCAGACAGCTCTCTGCGCAAACAGGCATATCCAAGCGCACGATCTACGACATAGCTAAAGATATTTCTTTGTAGGCGCAGAAGATCAGACCATGTTAAGTCTACTTCGGCAGGTTTCGCATATACTCTTGTTCTTATACGTGACAACACCCTTTTTCTCTCCGCAGAAGACACAGGCAGGGTCATACTTTGAAAGAATGATATTGCCGTCTTCTACGTAGATTTCAAGAGGATCCTTGATGTCTATGCCGAAATGCTTGCGGAGCTCCATCGGAATGACAATGCGCCCCAAATCGTCGACTCTGCGGACAATGCCGGTGGATTTCATCCCCTGAGTCCCCCTGCTTCCTCTTGACATTAGCTATGCGTGATTATATCGTTGATGGGAAAAACTGTCAACGAAACTGTATGGTAAAAGTGCTAATTTGTCAAAATCTGCGGATGACCATCGTAGAATTTCAGGAGCAGGAGTGAGTGACAAAACCTTCTATGTGACGACCCCGATCTATTATGTGAACGATGTGCCTCACATAGGACATTCATATACGACGATAGCAGCTGATGTGCTAGCTCGCTACCACAGAGCGACCGGCAAGGACGTGTTTTTCTTAACCGGAACCGATGAGCATGGTATTAAAGTACAGGAATCGGCCTTAAATGCAGGGCAATCTCCGCAGGAATTCTGTGATCGGATTGTAGCACAGTTTCAGAAGGCCTGGCAGGCACTGAACATAGATAATAGCAGTTTTATCCGCACAACCGATCCGCGACACATCAAGGCGGTCCAAACAGTCTTGCAGCAATTGCATGATCGGGATTATATCTACAAGGGACAATATGATGCTCTTTATTGTACCGGTTGTGAGCAGTACAAGACGGCCAGTGATCTGGTGGCGGGCCAGTGCCCTGATCACAAGATGGAGCCGGAGGTCCGGTCCGAGGAATGCTATCTGTTCAGACTCTCGCATTTCCAGGAACCGCTTGTGCAGCTAATACTGAATGACCAGCTGAAGATTAGGCCTCAAGAAAGAAAGAACGAGGTAGTCTCTTTTTTGGAAAAGGAGAGCCTGCTGGATATTTCAATCTCGAGAATCAAAGAAAAAGTGTCTTGGGCCATTCCGCTTCCCTTCGATGAATCCCACACTGTCTACGTATGGGTGGATGCGTTTCTGAACTATCTGACCGGTCTGGGATGGCCAGATACGCGGGAGAATTTTACTCTCTATTGGCCACCGACTGTCCAGCTCATGGCCAAGGATATTCTGCGTGTGCATGCCACAATTTGGCCGGCCATCTTACTGGCGCTGGGGATTGATCCCCCACAGGAATATTTTATTCACGGCTACTTTACGGTAAATGGTGAAAAAATGAGTAAATCACTGGGCAACGTGATTGATCCGATCGAACTCAGCGCCAAATATGGAGCAGATGCCATCAGGTATTTCATTCTTTCTGAGTTTCCTTTCGGGGCCGATGGGGATTTTTCTATCAAGCGTCTGCGAGAGGCATTTAATTCCGATTTGGCGAATGACCTGGGAAATCTACTTCATCGAACTATTCCCATGATGCAAAAGTATTGCGATGGCATTGTCCCTGAGCATGCTGCGTTCGATCCGTTGGAGCTGGATTTGAAGGAACACGCGCGAACCGTAGCTCACGATCTTGATGTGTCGTTGAGCGAGCTGAAGTTTCGAGAAGGGCTGTCGGCGATCTGGGGATTCATCAGAAAGGCCAATAAATACGTTGATTCGGCCGCACCCTGGGTATTGGCAAGGGAAGAGCAGCGAGAGCGACTGAATACCGTTATGTATTCCATAATGGAATGCATAAGGATTACCGTGATTCTCATATTCCCGTTTATGCCCGATACTGCGGCCAAAATGTGGAGTCAGCTGGGCGTAGAAGAAAAACTGGATTCACAAAGACTACCGCAAGCTGCTACCTGGGGAGGCTTGAATCCCGGAGCCAAAGTCAGCAAAGCGGCTCCATTATTTCCCCGTATTGAGTAACCGCTTTGGTCTTAGGACCCTCATCTGACAGTGTCTGATGCTCCTGCCCGCATAGCTGCTTTCTCCCGCAAACAGTAAGTTTGCTGCGCGTCATATGGTGTGCGGCATCTTCCTATGACTGCCATCTACTCCTACTATTTATTGAATATTGTGGTCATTTCATGAATAAGATAATCATCCGACATTCCATAAAATCCCTGCTAAAAGCCTTAAGGCAGTTTGAAATGATTTCGGCAAGCGCATTACGTTTGCCTTTGTTGCAATAATAATGTATAATTACCAACGGTTTTGCGTAAAAAATTGAATAGTTTCGAGAGAGCCAAAAAAATCGCATAAAGAAACTTGGAAAGGATTGATGTCTTTGCAAGGTATTGGGAAGAAATGCCTTCCCATTACCTTAGCTCTGCTCATTCTCTTAGTAGTTGCCGGATTTACCTTCCCCGAAGCGCACGTGATCTTTACCCTGGACGGTAAGACCCGGCAAGTACGGACCAAAGCACAGGATGTCACAGGTTTTCTGAAAGAACAAGATGCAACATACGAAGAACGAGACTTTGTTTTTCCTCCTCTATCAGCAACCATAGAAGATGGCACACACATCACTCTAGAACACGCAACACCAATAACCGTCGAGCTGAACGGCGAAAAAAGGAAGATGTTTACTCTCGCTTCAACTGTTGGGGAAGCGGTTGAAGGGGCCGGTATTCAGCTCGAACCCGCAGATAAAGTAATCCCCGGACTTGATGTCCAAATCAAAAAGAACATCCCTATTGTGATCAGCAAGGCTGCGTCAACTATGGATGTTTGTCGTATGTCCGTCCCCTTCCAGACTATTACCCAAACTGATAGGAATCTTCCCCGAGGCAGAGCCAAGGTTGTGCAGGAAGGCAAAGAAGGCGTGACCCTCCAGATCTTTGATGTCAAGAGCATTGGAGGCAAGGAAATTGAGCGGCAGCTGAGAGTGGAGAGAAAGATTAGTGCTCCAGTTGATGAAATCGTGAAGGTTGGAACAAAAAAAGTGCGACGCGCAAAACCAAAGCCCATAAGATTCGCAGCCGCAGCTACTCGGGTTAGTGTCTCACGAGGCGGCGGAGGTCGGGTGATGAAAGCAACGGCATATAGCGCCGGGCATGGATGTGGCTATATTACCGCCAATGGAAGCAAGGCGCAGTATGGTGTAGTGGCGGTCGATCCTCGAGTGATCCCGCTCGGCACCAAGCTATACATTGAGGGTTACGGTGAAGCCGTTGCAGCAGACACGGGAGGCGCAATCAAGGGGGACCGAATCGATCTCTGCTATAACTCGAATGCCGAGTGCATCCAGTTCGGACGGCGCGACGTTGTTGTACACATACAATAGTGTGTGTTCAGGGAAAATGAAGGATAAAAATATAGGAAAACACTTGGACACACGGGCAAATGAGAGCAGCGCCCTTCTCTGAGAGAGGGGCGCTGCTCCATATTTCGACCATTGTTTTGCCACGATATTCCCTGATCTTCTCATGCGTGCACAGATTTGCCAAAAGGTCGCTGGTTGACCATAATCAAAAGACCATCCTTTTGTGATAAGAGGTAGCAAAGTGACTCTGGCAACTCCGGCCAAAACCATAGCAGTTTTGCAGCGATTTGGTGTGCACTTGAGTAAGACCTTGGGCCAAAACTTCCTGGTGGATGAGAACATACTGAAGAAGATCAAGAACCTGGCCGAGCTAAAGTCTGACGATATTGTGCTCGAGATCGGCCCAGGTATTGGTACTCTTACCCAGGTCTTGGCTTCGCATACCAGGTGGGTTGTGGCGGTGGAGTATGACAGAAAGTTCTTGCCGGTGCTTGAGGAGACCTTGGCATTATACGACAACGTTTCCATCTTTTACTCAAACGCGTTGGGCTTTGATCTTTCTTCTGCAGTCGCTTCGGGGCTGCTGCCCCATAAGATGGTGTCAAATCTTCCATACAATATTGCAACTCCTCTATTGTTGGAGTACTTGAAAAAATATGCTTTTCTGAGGTCATATACAGTGATGGTTCAAAAAGAGATTGCTGCCCGGATGATGGCCGAACCTTCAACCAAAGACTATAGTGCTGCCACTCTTATCCTGCAATACTATTGCCAGGTTGAGCTGGGTTTTCCAGTGTCACGCAATGTCTTCTTGCCTACTCCGAAGGTTGATTCCGCCGTGGTCAAACTGCAAAGGCTGACCAGGCCCAGAGTCGCAGTTGGTGACCAAGAACTGCTTTTTCGACTGATCAAGGCTGCATTCCAGCAACGTCGCAAGACTCTGAGGAACGCATTGGTTGCCGGCACAAGACGGAGCGCCGTGCAAATCGAGTCAGCTCTGAAAGAAAGTGGAGTAGATCCCAACCGGAGGGGTGAAACACTTGGTCTTGGAGAATTTGCGGCCATTTGCGTAGCCCTTGAACAGCTCGATCCACTTGATTTTTGACCTGTATTGGAGTAAGATAAAGGCAGGAAACGGAGGGGCAAAAAATATGACAAGTTTGCAAATTCCACAGACGGAGATCGTGGGGAGAATAAGAGACGATCTCCGTTCTTTTGTTGGAACCAGAATGAAGCTTCGTGCTAACATCGGTCGCTGCAAAGTCATCGAACGAGAAGGAGTACTGGAAGAGACGCATCCCAACCTGTTCGTAGTAAAGGTGGAAGAAAAGCGGAACCGGACCCGTCGAGTTTCCTACAGTTATGCTGATATTTTGACCAGGACAGTTGAGCTTTCTGATCCGGATAACGGTGAAAATCTCTTTCCTTGGCTTCTGTAGCGGCCGCAGGGGAGCACAATCATAACCGACTACCACTCTGAGTGTGAAGAATCTCAGGATAAGAGCTCATGCCAAAATAAATCTATATCTTGACGTCTTGAGCCGGCGTGATGATGGCTATCATGAGATACAAACATTGATGCAAAGCATTGAGGTCGCCGACGATCTGCAGATAAGTTGGAATGCTTCCACCATCGAACTCCACTGTGATCACCCCCAACTTACGGATCCACAACGTAACCTGGCTTTTAAGGCAGCGCAGCTGCTAAAAAGGGAGACCCGTACCGGTCAGGGTGCTAGGATACAAATAGCCAAGAACATCCCAGTCGGGGCGGGACTGGCCGGAGGAAGCGCTGATGCAGCCGCTGTTCTTCTCGGCCTCAACCGTCTATGGGATATCGGGCTCCCGCTAGTACAGCTCCAGGAACTTGGCGCAGAACTTGGATCGGATATACCCTTTGCGCTGGAGGGAGGTACTTTGGTGGCCGAGGGGAGAGGAGAGAGGTTGAGCCGAACCCACGCGCTGCCCGAGACTTTCATACTGATAACCGCGCCCAATTTCTCCATTTCCACCGCCGAGATCTATAGAAAATGGGATAAAGAGAGGACGACTGCACGAAACAAGCTGCATGGGATGTTGAAAGCTTTGAAAGACGCAGATCTGGGGGGAATTTGCCGCAATCTGACGAATGCCCTAGAGCCGGTGGTCTTCGAGGACTATCCCCAAGTCAAAGAGATAAAGGAAACGTCTCTTCGGGCGGGGGGCCTTGGATCGTTAATGTCGGGTAGCGGCCCGACTGTTTTTACCCTGGCAGGCAGCCAGGATCATGCCATTAGGATCTCAAAGGCTTTGGAAGGACTAGGGCCAGCGATAATCACTGGACCGGCTAGAATGGGTGTAGAGATCAAAGAGAATTAATGTGTTCACCGCGGACAGCGGACCGTAAACTGGCGGTTATGATTAGGGTTAGGATGCCGTTTGACTGAGCCGTGCTCGGTTTTGGGTGAGCGGTTGGCGCAAGACAACACAGGTCGGTTGGGTCCTAGTTTGCCGACTCATGCCGGATCTGTTGTTTGGCTTATTGCTTTGATCTAGCGCGAACCGATGACCGCTAACCGCAAACCGTTTTTCACAAACAGCTTTGGTCATTGGTCATTCTCAAAGAGCTCTCTTTGAGTTGTATGTTGGACTTGGATGCTCTTATTTCTTTACTTGGTTGCTCGCTCACTAAGCAAGAGCTGCAATGCAGAAAAAATATCATTTTGGGCAAGAGGAAAAGGTTTTTCAATAGCGAATAAGTTGAAAATCGGAACTCTCTAGACTGGAAAAAAGTGGTTGATGCGTTGGTGTTGGCGGGCGGAACGGCGAGGGGCCTGGCGGCTGAGGAGGAAATCGGGCCGAAGGCCTTAGTCGATATAGATGGACGACCTATGCTTGCCTACGTAATGGACGCATTGGACCAAGCCAAACAGGTCGGATCCATAACAGTTGTAGTGCCGTCTTCCGTTCAAACATTACCCTGTCTGGATATTGCGGATGCGGTCATCCATGCTGATGGGAATCTGACTGAGAATTTCTATGCTGGCCTGGCCGGGGTCGATGGCAAGGAGCCGGAAGAACAAAACCAGATCTTGTCTGTTACGGCGGACATTCCATTGCTGACATCCCATGCGGTTGACGATTTTATAGCGCGCTGCGGGGAAACCAGTGCAGCTATTTATTACCCTATAGTTGCCAAATCGATGATTAAGGAGAGATATCCGCAGGTTGACAGGACCTCTATGACTCTTCGCGAGGGCCGATTCACGGGTGGTAATCTGTTCTTGTTCGACCGGCAGGTGGCTCTGCAGAATAGGGAATTGCTGAGGAAGGTGACTTCGGCGAGGAAGAGTCCATTTGGTCTGATAAGATTGCTGGGCCTTTCTTTCATTCTAAGATTCGTATTTCATGCATTGACCGTTCACGAATTGGAGCAAAAGGTGTCTTCACTGGTTGGCCAAAGAGTTGTGGCTGTTCCCACTCCATATGTTGAAATCAGTGTTGATGTAGACAAAGCATCAGATCTTGAGCTGGTGAGGTCGGAACTTGCATCTACGGGGTGATCTATGAAAAGGATAATCATAACGGAAGGGGCCCCAATGCCTGTCGGTCCCTACTCCCAGGCAATAAAAAGCAATGATCTGGTCTTTGTCTCAGGGCAAATCCCTATCGATCCTCTGACCGGAGCGCTCGACAAAGGTAGCATCGCAGAGCAAACGAGGCTAATACTGTCCAATATCGGTGCCATCCTGGAAACCGCCGATAGTGGGCTGAACAGGGTAGTCAAGATATCTGTGTTCATGAGGAATATAAACGCTTTTGAAGAGGTAAATTCAGTTTTTGCTGAAGTGTTTTCAACTGAACCGCCTGCGAGGGAGACTGTGCAGGTTTCAAAACTGCCCAAAAACGCTGATCTTGAAATCTCCTGTATTGCAGTGGCTGATAAATAGTCTGGTTTGTGATATTTTAAGACAATAGAGGATATAGGCAATGAAAGCAGCTTCATTACCATGATGGAGGGGAAATGAACATAACTAAGGTTTCAATACGTCATGTGGATATGAATAAGGTCAAAGCAATTGCCAGCATTACCATTGATGATGATTTCGTTGTTCATGATCTCCGTGTGGTTGAGGGGGAAAGAGGCTTGTTTGTGGCCATGCCCAGCAGGAAGCTGCCAAGCGGTAACTTCCGCGATGTAGCGCATCCAATCAACAGTGAAACGAGGGAAACCGTTCAAAGCTTGGTATTGGACGAGTACAAGAGCTCATTGGAGCCGACTGAAGAGAATCCAATTCCTACCGAGGTTTCTGATGAGAGCGGCAAATCCTCTTTTGGAATGAGAGAGGAAAGCAAAGAATTCTCCGAAGCGGAAGTCGTCTCGGAGCGTCATGATTCTGCTGAAGCACAGGAGAGTGATTGACAGTAGTCAAGAACGGCAACTCGAGCATTCCTAAAGATTGACACCATATCCGCCCCAATCTATACTTTTCTTGTTTTGGCTGACTTGCTCGTCTGGCACCGCTCAGTAGGATTACCCGCAGAATTCATACCCAAAGTGGTTCCGCAATAGAAACAGCATTGCTAGGAAGCGGACATTCTTCGAAGCTACCGGGCGATTTTTGTTTTTCGATGAAGGTCTTGTCCATGTCCAGAGCCCGTGTAGATGAAGAAGCGGGAGATCTTTGATCCGGGGTGGTCCAATGGTAGGACAGCGGACTTTGGATCCGCTAATCTAGGTTCGAACCCTAGCCCCGGAGCCATGAAGTAGAGCTGAGCTCACTTCATGGCTGTAAAGTCAATGAAGTTGTGCTTTGCAGCCGCGGGTGTTTCTTTGCGGTGTGATCGGGAGCGCTGAGCTTTATGGCTCTGATGGCTCAGTATTTATAGGTCTATATAGGTCTTGGTGGCGGTCAAATCGTTATCCACTCGATCTGTCGCCATCAGTAGGGCTTTTGGAATCTCAAGATTGTCAAGGGCAAACGGGGGGATCTGATATGAACTTGGCGGTAGTGATCCTTGCGGCGGGAGAAGGGAAGAGGATGAAGTCCTCTCTGCCCAAAGTGCTCCACCGAATATGCGGAGAGCCGCTCCTAAAATATGTTGTGAGCGAAACGCGGAAACTCAAGCCTGAGAAGATAGTAGTGGTTGTGGGTCATCAGGCGGAGCAGGTTAAAGCAGTGCTTGATGTGGGTGTGTCTGCTGTCGTTCAGGAAGAGCAGAGGGGTACAGCTGATGCTGTACGCGCTACCCAAGGCGAGTTTGAGGGTTTCCAGGGAACAATAATGGTGACCTGTGGCGATATTCCCCTCATCCGTAAAGAGACTCTCAATGAGTTGCTACGGATGCACCTAGAGACGAAGGCAACAGCTACACTCCTTTCTGCTCATTTTTCGGATCCAACGGGTTATGGCAGAATAATCCGCAAACCAGACGGGCTGGTACAGGAAATCGTTGAAGAAAGAGATGCGACAGAAGCAGAAAAGAAGATAACCGAAATAAACTCTGGCATCTACTGCTTTCAGAGGGATGATCTGTTTGAGGCTGTCTGTAAGATCGGGTGCCGAAACGCCCAAAACGAATTCTATTTGACCGATATTGTTGAAGTGCTAAATCACCAACAGAAAAAAATTGCTGTGTGCGTTATTGAGGACAGCGATGAGGTGGCAGGCGTAAATTCCAGGAGAGAATTGGCTGAGGTCCAGGCCATGATGCAAACAAGAATAAATGAACGCATCATGGATGCCGGTGTCACACTGGTTGCTCCAGAGCTTACCTTTATTGGACCGGACGTTGAGATTGGGCAAGATACAGTAATCCAGCCTTTTTCGTTTTTGGAAGGGAAGACAACAATCGGAAAAGAATGCTTTCTAGGGCCATTTGTCCACCTGACCGACATGGTAGTCGGCAGCGAAGTGACTATGGAAAATGTAGTGGCTGAGGGCAGTGTGATTGAAGACCAAGTGAATCTCGGACCATTCTCCAGAATCAGACCTCAGACCATAATAAGAAAAGGATCAAAGGTTGGTTCATATGTAGAGCTCAAGAAAAGCCAGGTTGGAGAGGGATCCAAGGTGCCTCATTTGAGTTACGTAGGAGATACCACTATTGGGAAGGATGTAAACGTAGGGGCCGGCACGATTACCTGTAATTATGACGGTGTGAAGAAACATAAGACTGTAATTGAGGATGGCGCCTTTATCGGTAGTGACACGATGCTGGTTGCGCCGGTAAATGTCGGAAAGAACGCAACCACAGGAGCAGGCTCTACAATAGACAAAGACGTGCCTGCCGAAAGTCTAGCACTGGAGCGAACCGAGCAAAAGATAATCAAAGGCTGGAGCAAGAAAAGAAGGAAAAAGAAATAAACTGCTCAATGCAAACTGCTCAATGCAAAATGCAATATGCAAAATGCAAAAGTCGGCGTCAACCATTCAATACGAAATGGAACTCAAAATTTAGGAACTGAGTGCTCTAGGTTTTGACATTTACGCTTTGCAATTTGCGCTCTTAACTGGAGGAGGTTGTAAATTGCCGCATCGATTGGGAAAAAGAATGATGGTCTATAGCGGGAGCTCCGCTATGGAATTGGGCCAGAACATTGCTGATATTCTGGGCATAAACCTGGGGCTCGTTGAACTCAAGGAATTCTCGGACGGTGAGACCTACTGCCGCTTCCTGGAGAGCGTCCGCGGGGCCTATGTGTTCGTTTTACAGTCAACCTGTTTTCCTGTAAACGATCATCTTATGGAGCTTCTGATTATGATCGATGCATTGAAGCGCGCCTCTGCCGCAGAAATCTCGGCCGTTGTTCCCTACTATGGATACTCCAGGCAAGACAAAAAAGCTGTGGCAAGGGAGCCGATAACAGCCAAGCTTGTGGCAGATCTGCTCAGTATTGCCGGAATTAAGAGACTGCTGACCATGGACCTACACGCCGATCAAATACAAGGATACTTTGACGGCCCGGTTGATCATCTTACCGCGATTCCCATTCTAGCCAGCTACTTTCGGGAAAAGGAATTAGCAGATGCTGTCGTTGTCTCGCCCGATGTGGGAAGGGTGAAAGTGGTAAAACGGTTTGCTGATCGCATCAATGCGCCCCTGGCCATAATTCATAAAAAACGGCCGGTCCATAATGAAGTGAAGGTCATGCATGTTATTGGAGACGTGAAAGGCAAAAGCGCTGTGCTGCTTGACGACATGATCGATACAGCGGGCACGATGATAGAAGCAGCTGAAGAATTAGTAGAATCTGGAGCCAAAGAAGTCTACGCCTGTGCAACTCATCCTATTCTTTCAGGGCCGGCAATTCAGAGGCTAAATGATTCAGCCATAAAGGAGGTAGTTGTCACTGATACTATTCCTGTGCCCGAGGGGAAACAGATCCCCAAAATTAGAGTTCTTTCAATATCCTCATTGTTTGCCCAAGCCATCCTGAATGTGTACGAAAACAAAACAGTCAGCGCCCTATTTGAATAGAACCAAAGGTTATAGTAAAATCTGAATAATGCAAATTTCAAAGTGCCCATGCAAAGTCTTCAAGGGCGAGACGGGAAAAACTTGCACTTTGCGATTTGCACTTTGTATTTTCATTGAGGAGTGATGTTAATGGATTTGGTTGAGTTAAGAACGGAGCGGAGGGATGCAGGGAAGGCCTCTACCAAAAGAGTACGCGCTGACGGGAGGATCCCTGCCGTCTTCTACGGGCACGGCATAGATCCTTTGTCCCTATCAGTTGATGCTAAAACCTTCAGATCTGTGATCCATGGAGAGGCGGGAACAAATGTGATCTTGAAACTGAAGATTGAGGGCAAAAGAGGAGACCACACCGCTATCATCAAGGAAATACAGAGACATCCGGTAAAGGACTACTTCTTCCATATTGACTTTTTGAAAATCGCCATGGATGAAAAGATTCAAGCCAGGATACCGGTTAATGTGATCGGTGAATCTGTGGGCGTCAGAGAGGGTGGTGTGCTGCAGCATGGCCTTTGGGAGATAGAAGTGGAAGCTTTGCCCACTGATCTACCGGAGAACATTGAAATCGATGTTTCGGAGCTTGAGATCGGCGGCGCTGTCCGCGTGGCCGACCTGGTTACAAGCGAAGATATTGCGATACTGACAGATCCTGAAGAAACAGTATTATCTGTGGTGCCGCCAACTGAGCTGAAAGAAGAAGAGGTAGTTGAAGAGGAAATGCTTGAGCCCGAGCTTGTCGGCGAGGAAGCTGAAGAAGGAGCAGAGGCAGCAGCAAAGGAGCCCGAAGCTGCCAAGGAGGAGACCGAAGAGAAAGAGGAGTAGTTCCCGACTGAGACTAAGGCAAATGAGAATGAGCGATCAATGCAAACTTGATTCAGATTGGGCACCTCAGGGTGCCCTTCTCAATGCAAAATGCAGAGTGAAAAATGTAAATTGAAAAGCCATGAGAAATCGGATCGGGAATTGGTATGGAGGTTATGCATGTTTTTGGTAGTGGGTCTGGGGAATCCAGGCAGGGAGCATGAGAAAAATCGGCATAATGTAGGATTTCGGGTAATCAATGCACTTGCTCGGTCTTTTGAAGTCGTCAAGCAGGAGACTCGAAGCCGTGCAGTCATAGCTAGCGCTGAGAAGGACAGCGAATTCATCGTTCTTGTTCAACCTCTTACGTATGTTAACGCCAGCGGGGAAAGCGTCAAGGAGCTGGTGGACACGTACGGTCTGTCTGCGGAAGATCTGATTGTGGTGTACGATGATCTGGATCTCCCATTGGGCCAGGTTCGCATAAAGGCAGGCGGGAGCAGCGGCGGTCATAAGGGTGTGGATTCCATCATTTATCACCTCGACTCCGATGAGTTCAACAGAGTCAAGATAGGGATTGGACGGCCTCCCGGTCGCCAGGAGCCGGCGGATTTTGTGTTGAATGATTTTACGTCAAAAGAGGAAGAGGAGATCTCGATTGCGGTTGAAGAAGGAGCCGATGCGATTCTGAGTATCATTAAAGAAGGACTCCCAACCGCAATGAATAGATATAATAGAAGTGGTTAGTGAATTGGTGGACAGTCGGTAGCGAGAAAAGCTTGACAGTAGGATTTCACCATCCACTAGTCACCAAAAGACTGGTGACTATCAATAGGCTTGGATTTTCGATCGAAGCCTGGTTGGCGTGCGCCGTTATTGTTTCTCATGGCCGTGGTTTTTATATGAGAACCAGAAGCGCAATATATCACAGCGTAACTTTAGGTGCAGGAGT
>CAYFXD010000109.1:0-8463 GCA_964347095.1 uncultured Actinomycetota bacterium
AGTCTGGCAGCATCAACCTTGTGAAGCTGTGAAATCTATGACTTCTCTGCACACGCGTTTGATCTGATCATCTGCAAGTTCCGGATACATTGGCAAGGAAACAATCTCTTCCGTTACTCTTTCGGTGACCGGAAAGTCTCCTGATCTATACCCCAATCTGTTATATGCCGGCTGAAGATGAAGGGGCACCGCATAATGTATCCCTGAGTCTATTTCTCTCTCGTCCAACCGCGCTCTAAGAGCATCGCGATCCTTCACTCGAATCACATATAAGTGATACACATGATCGTTGCCGTTCGCACTGATGGGAGCTTCTATCAAATCGCTACTGAGGAATCGGCCATATAGTCTTGCATTCTGTTTGCGCATGGTGTTCCACTGATCAAGATGTTGTAGCTTCTCTCGCAATATCGCTGCCTGCAAACCGTGGAGCCGGTCGCAGAATCCCTCCCGTTCATGAACCGTCTTGTTTCTATGGCCGTGGTGCCGCAGAAGCTTCACTACCTCTGCGATTTCCTGATTGTCAGTAACGACAGCTCCTCCATCCCCAAAAGCGCCAAGATTCTTGCTCGGATAGAAGCTGAAGCAACCAGCATCGCCCCACGAGCCGACCCTTTTGCCCTTATGCATTGCCCCATGCGCCTGACATGCATCTTCAACCACTTTCAATCCATGAGTTCGGGCAATGTCCAGAATCGTTTTCATGTCCGCCGGCTGCCCGTACAGGTGCACAGGAACAATTGCCTTGGTTTTATCAGTTATCGCCTGTTCAATGTGATGAACGTCAATGTTATAGGTGTCCTCATCAATATCTACAAAAACGGGTCTTGCTCCACACATCGAGACGGCTTCAGTGGTTGCGATGAAGGTGTTGGGTACCGTGATGACTTCGTCTCCGTCCCCGACTCCACAGGCCAATAGAGCTAAGTGCAGAGCATCCGTTCCCGAACTCACGCCTACGGCAAATTCTGCCCCGCAGAAATGCGCAAATTCTTGTTCAAAAAGCTCTACCTCCTGACCCAAGGAAAAGCTGGAACTATCAATAACGCGCCGGATTGCTCCGTCAATTTGCTCCTTGATCGATCCATATTGCTGTCTGAGATCGATGAATCTTACTCTTGCCTGTGTTGTCCCAACTTCTTGCATGGTAACTCCTTGACGGTTCCTTGCCCTGAGACGAGATCGGATTGGTTTTGTCCCTATGCGCTAGGCAGCGACAGTCTTCGCTTCTTCGGGGGCCAATGGAACCAATTCCTTCCCGTTCAATTTATCTCGCTTGCAGACTTGATCTGATTGCCTGCGAGATAGCCCACGCTTGAATTCTTCTTGATTACCGCACCGGGACTGACTACCGCCCCGTCCTGTATCAAGCTGTGAGGGCCTACAATACAATTAAGTCCGATTACCGCTTTGTCATGTATCTCAACATCAGATGAGATGTAGGTTGAATCTCCAATAATAGCGCCGTTGACACAACTATCTCTACCTATATATCCTCTGCCCCAGATGATCGCTCTCTGAAAAGAGACGTCCTTATCAATAATGGTGCTGTCCCCAATCACTGCCGGGCCTATCAATCTGGCATCCTCCCTGATCACACAATCATTACCTATGGACACCGGCGGACGCATGAGGACGCTATCGTGAATCTTCGTCCCTGTGCCCACGCTGATGCCGTCTTCTGCATACGCTCCGCCGCAAGAGCTCCTTATGGTCAACTGATCGTCCAAGAAATCAAAGTTTGCCTGCTTAAAATCTTCGATTGTATTTATGTCAATCCAATAGCCACTATGCATATAACCGCAGACTCTTTGATTATTCTTAAGCAGCCTCGGCAGCAGCTCTTTCTCCAAATCAAAAAGCGCCGTTTCAGGCAGTGATTCGAAGATCCTTGGCTCAAAAACGTACACGCCGCAACTTCTGCAGCTTTGCAGTGCATTTCGCTGTTCGTACCTGGAGTGTGTTGTAGTAATATTGGAATCTTCATCGAGATAGAGTGTCCTGGGCCCAAAATACTCATGTTGGGTTATTCCTATAGTCACTACTGCACCCTTGCTCCGATGCAGGTCTGCCAGCTTCCTGATATCCATATCAGCCAGGATCCCACCCATCAGTACGACAACTGGTTGCTTTTCCACGTAGTTGGCGGTCCCTCTTGTGTACGCAGCATCGGCAATTATTTTGGGCTCTTGCGAGTAGGATATCCGCACACTCCACTGTGAACCGTCACCGAAGTAGCTTTCGATCTCGTCTGCCTGGGAATCAACGGTTGCTGTCAGCTGCCGTAGTCCGTGGCTTTTCAGGACGCGGAGCATCCAGTCCATTACTGGCTTGTTGCCAACCATGACCATTGATTTTGGAATCTGATCCTTTAGAATAGACAGATCCCGGCACGGATAATTGGAAAGCATTATGCCTCTCATAGTGACCTTCCATTCCACATGTTTTTTGTTTTGAGCTTCCGCCAACCGACAACCGCAAACCGCTAACCGTCTTCGATTCTTATTCGCCTCCTAGCTAAACACAAAAAAAGCCCAATTACCATGAGCTTTTCATACCATTTTCTGGTCTTGAATAGTCTGGGATAATTCAGACTATAATCGGGACAAATCCCAAAGGTCCCATAAATCCCGCTTCAGCTGCTCTGCCCAGCCCTGCCTGGAATGCATAAGAGAAGCTGTTTCCCCAAACTCTGCGGGTTCTTTCAAAGGCGAACGCGAGAAACTAGCAATGATCTTTGATACACCCGATTATTCTCTCTATGGGATCGCCCTTCAGCAGATAGTCACTTGCGCCTGCAGCCTTGGCTTCTCTGCGATATTTTTTGTTATCAAAGGCTGAGAAGATTACGACTCTAGTATCCGGATTGTCCTGCTTGATTACTCGTGTGGCATTAATCCCATCAAGCTTGGGTATTCGTATGTCCATTAGCACAACATCAGGCTGAAGATCATGACTCTTTGATACAGCATCAGCACCATCGCCGCTTTCTCCAACCACTTGGATACCATCAGTGATATCAAAAAGCGCGCGTAGCTGAGCCCGCATTATGTTATTGTCCTCAACCACGAGCAGGCTTACCGATTTCACATATTCACTTAGACCTTTTTCTCACTTCTCCAATTGCCGAAAAAGCTGAGAACAGCAAACAAAATAAAGAGCCCAGTTTCAATGGGCTCTTTGGACTATATCATCCGTGGGCTTACTAAGACGCTCCCACAGAAAGGCTCTGTCAATCAACAAAGCCACTGTATAGCCGGTGAATAGAGCACAAAAGTAAAGCTCCGTGGTTCTAAATGCTTCACTTCATGCAGATCAAAAAGCTAGCTCTTGCCAAATGTCAGTCTTTATCAAGACAAATAATCCCTGATCTCACCGCAGCCAGGACGGCCTGGGACCTGCTGTTGCACGACAGTTTCCGGTACAGATTTGAAATGTGATTTCTCACCGTCTTTTCGCTGATAAATAATTTTCGGGCAATTTGCTTATTTCCAAATCCCGCAGCCATAAGATCCAAGACGTCTTTCTCCCTCGATGTCAGGGTTGAGCTTTGCCTCTCAAATTTTTCGTGGTCTTTCGACACTCTTACAAATTCGTCCAACAACCTTGGAGCAATAGCTGGAGGAAATAGCACTTCTCCTCTGGCAACAGCTCGAATGTTCTTTACAAGACTGTTCACTGAATCCGATTTTATGAAGTAGCCATTTGCTCCCGACTTGATAGCATTGAACAAGTTTCTATCGTCGTCACACATGGTAAGCATGATTACACTGGCGCCTAGCCGTTCCGATGTGATCTTTCTGGTGGCCTCAATTCCGTCGATAATCGGCATACGGATATCCATTAACACCACATCAGGCTGAAGCGATTTTGTTTTCTCAATAGCTTCATCACCTGCTGAAACATGGCCGACAACGTCAATATCCTCAACACTATCAAGCATTGCCGACAGGCATTCTCTGAATAACATGTGGTCATCTGCTATCAATACTTTTGTTGCGGACAATTTGTTTCCCCCCTTTTTTGTTGATGATCTACACTATCAGTATTTTTGCTGGTTACAAATACTTTTCACATTCACACTACTCATTAAAGTGGCTTTAATAATTGACAAGCAAAATCTTTGAATGCGCCCAATTGATGCGCTGTAGAATTTCAGTTGTTGGTCGGCGCTGAAACCACTACTTTTGTGCCTTCCTGAGGAGCAGTATCGATTACAAGCGTGCCTCCGACTGTCTCTGCGCTGTTCTTCATTTTGCGCAATCCGCGTTTGCCCAGTAGATTTGATTTTGCCATCGCAGACTGCAGCTCAAACCCTTTTCCATCGTCGATCACGGATGCCTGCGCACAGTCAGACTCAAAATGCAGCCGTATCTCAACCTTTTTTGGACTGGCATATTTCAGCAGGTTTACAACAGCTTCTCTAACCACTGCAAACAGGCACGCTTTTGTCTGATGCGAAACTTGATTTTCGTCTCCATCGACCGTCAAATTCACTGTGAAATCACAGCAACCATCCAGATCATTGATAAAGTCTCTGACCGTCTTTTCGAGACACTGGACCTTGAGTCCATCTATATGCTTTTTCTCTTGTAATTCCTTCAGTCTGATCTTTAAGTCCTCTGCTGCGCGATGAAACTTGATTAGTCTGTTTTCAGCCAGAGCGGAGTCCTTCAAAAGCATACTCTCACAAATCTGGACCCCAATTAACATTGCTGAAAGCTTTGGCAGAATATCATCATGCAGCGTTTCCACGATTAGTACCTCGTCATTAGCATCTCCACTGACCACGTCATCGCTTACTTCAGAATAGTCTTTTTGTGCCAGCACGATCCGTTGGTTTGAGATCTGACTAGTAGAGTAGGATTTTGAGGTATGTATGAGAAGGCTCATCATTTTTCTTGTTTCTGCGATCGCCTTGGACAGCAATGTCCTCAATTTGCGAAGAATTTGCGCTGAGAGGTCGTAGTTTTCCATGCCGACCTCGCGAACACACCAATTCAGCTCGCATTCCAGCTGCCGCGCAAGTTGATTTAATCTCCCAAAAGGCTTGCCGAGGCTATCCCCAACCAAAGCGACTATGCCAGGCCTTTGCTTACGATGACATGTGTCATGATCCAAGATCTGGATACGATCATTGGCCAGGCCAATTTGGCTTGCATGCGAGGAAAAGCAATATGAAAATGTGCTCTCTTTGAAAAGAAGAAATAGAAACAGTGAGAGGATCAGGGGTAACAGCAACGGATAGGTGTTTTGCTGGTCTAGATACCCGCCCATGCTGCACCTGCCAACAAGCAGGCCAAACAGCTCGTATGCTTGTGTGCCCAGATTTACTAAGCAGAGCATTAACTGCCCCCCCGAACGAACCTCTAGCTATGCTCAAAGCGTTAGTAAATCCTGTCCCGACACAAGTGGCGGTTGCTTCTGTGATGACTAGGCAAAGATAAAAGTATCAGAAACTATGCTTGGACCAGTAAGTTGACGACTGTTGTCTTATCAGCGGTTCGCTCATTTTCTTGACTGACTTAACCCCTGCTATGTCTTTCGACGCGTATATTATAACTCCTTCATTATTTTTTTGGAAACCACGGTCAAAAAGGACCGTTCTTTTGCTCATGTAGAGAAATGCAGGAATTGCTCTGAGGGACGTATCGGCGGTCTTAGAATGCTACATCAGCATTCTCATGAGCTGACGCTGCTCTTTTCCATGCATCTTGGGCTAGTCTGCGATAGTGGCCCGCCCGGCAGGAAAACTCCGCGCTGTCACTCATTGATTGATAGGCGTTGCCAATCATGTCCCATGCATACATCGCCCGCGGCTCTTCTTCAAGGAGCCGCTTTGCCAGGGCAATCGACTCCAGATACTTGCCACTGATCCCTCGATTCCATGCATCGTAAACTAGTCTATCAAAGCATGCATCCAATTTCCATACGGTTCCGTTATTTGATGCAACTTCTTTTTGGCTGTTCACATACCTCAAATCCAGGAAAGAGTGGCCTTTGCTATTCCTTTGCCGTTATGTAACCGATTATCCTGGCAATCTCCGGATCATTCTCCGGTCTTCTGGCAATATACCAGGAAATTGCGTAGGAAAAAATCAACTGCCCTTCTAATACCAGTTCATCAACGTGAAGGCTCTCGAGTTCGTCCAGGAGACTTTCCACTTCTTCTATGTACTGATCATCCATCAAAGCAAGTATCTGCTTTTTTATCTCCTGCTCTCTTTTGCGATCATTTACATACCCTTCATCCTTAGATTCTTCCTCATTCACCCAGGATTTCATTTGATCCCATTCGTATGCAAATCTCTGTATATACGGCTTTGTAAGCATGGAACTCTCCAGCTTGGATAAAAAAATATCTCAACAATGCTGGGTATTAACTGGCACTTCGAGTCAATCTGTACAACACAAATTTGGCACTTTGCACCAAATGATCGCTAATGCCCTGCTAATCTTGCTGATATTTATTTTCCGCAACCTTTTAAGATTAAAGCACAGAGGGAGTCCCGATTTGGATAGGACATTATGACCCTTTTTTTAAGGATATGAAGAACTGGTAGATGTCTTTTTGAATAAGGGATCTTTGCAGATAGGCACAGCGCTTGCTGCCGCAAGCCTGCAGATTTCGTTTTTATTCCGTCATGTTCTTGTCTAGCCAGCATGCCGAAGGGATCGTGGCTGAGCGCGAAAGGCATGTTGGACAAAGTCTTAACCGTCGCTTTTCAGCCAGCACGCCCTCATTTAACTGCATAGATCTGCACACTGACAATTGAATCGGCCGCCTCCTTGATCTCAGCCGGTGACAATTCCAAACCCAGTTTCTCCATCATCTCTTGAGCAAAGGAATCGTTGAACCAGAGGTCAGCGGGCACAGCCGTCTCCGTCATGATCTCAGGATCCTTGAAACCGGCCGTCTTCATTGTCTCTATGTAATCCTCTTTAAGCATTGCTCCGGATAAGCAGCCAATATATGCTTCGGCTGAATTTTTGACCACTTCCGGGAGCTCTTTCAGCAAGACAATATCGGAAATCATTAGCCGTCCGCCCGGCTTTAGGATCCTGTAGGCTTCAGCGAATACTTTCTCTTTTGCAGGTGAGAGGTTAATGACGCAGTTTGAAATGATGGCATCTACCGAGTTATCCGCTGCAGGCAGATGCTCGATCTCCCCCAGTCTGAATTCAACATTGTCATAATTTCCTTTATCTGCATTCTCCCTGGCCTTATCTAGCATCTCAGGCGTCATATCCACGCCGATTACCTTCCCGCTGCGCCCAACCTTGTTAGCTGCGAGGAAGCAGTCAAAACCCGCTCCTGAGCCAAGATCCAGCACGGTCTCTCCCTCTTCTAGCGTTGCAAGCGCCACCGGATTTCCGCAGCCAAGGCCAAGATTTGCACCCTCGGGAACTGCCTTCAGATCTTCGTCTGAGTAACCGATCTTCTTGGCAATGGTCTCTGTGACGTCACTTGGACCGCAACATGTGTTTGCAGGACCACAACAGGAGGTTTCTTGCCTGGCTACCTCCGCGTATCCGTCTCGAACAATCTTTTTTGCTTTCTTTTCATCCATCTCGCATCTCCTCCCATTCTACTTAACTTTCTTTTTTGGATACACTCCCGCCATAACCGGACCGAGCATATCCCTTACCATGTCCGCCAGATTCTCCGCTTTGATCATGCAGATGCAACAGATTTTTCCATCCCTCTGCCAACTCGCCACAGCCAGTTTGTCACCGGCCTTGATGTCTGCCTGAGCCCTTAGTTCTTTGGGCAACACCATCTGCCCGCGTTCGTCGACACTGACGATCGACTCAACTCTGCAGCATTCCATTCCTTCATCTTCAGGTTGACAACCATCTTTGTCGCTTGTGTTATTCATTTCACTTAACCTCCCTAGTATGCCAAGCAGCCTGCTCAGTAAAGACATATATATTTGATTTATCAGTATATTCTGATTATGCGGCGCTGTCAAGGGCCAGTTGATAATCTGGCAAAGAAATGATCCCGCCCTCCAGGCCAAGACAGCAAAAATGCCCATGATTCACTGAAAAGCCCGCACAGTTGCCTTGCCCAGTGTCTGACAGCATTTTGCGATGACGCATTGCTGGGCACCAGATAGTACCTTTGTGCAGGGCCGACGCCATTTTGCTTTCGAGCGTAGGCACGAGTTAGGCAGGAGTCTTGCGCGATGTCATAGACAATAAAAGACACCGGTAAATAGCAGCAAAGAATGGTCCAAAAGAAAGAAGACGCTAGTCGGAGGGTTTGGAGGCGGGTTCAACTACGTCAAAATTGGATGTTTCAAACGTAGCAGCTGAGACGTCTTGGCCGGCTTCAAACATGCCGTATGCGATCGGGATCTCTTCGAGCTCGCGGTTTAGTCTTTCCATCACGATTTGCCAGTCTGTCTTGTTTTCCGGCAATGGCTTGTTCGGCTGACCGATCATTGCTTTCACAGCCTC
>CAYFXD010000110.1:0-7491 GCA_964347095.1 uncultured Actinomycetota bacterium
GAGAGGCTTTTTGAAATCCCTGGATGGGCCAGCAGCCGACGCCAGTGCTCGGAGATCGTCCAACGTCTTCTCTCTCTGTGCTGCTGCCAATTCAAGCTGCTTGCTGGCAATGATATCATCCAAAATCATAAGACCTCTATGCTCGACTATCCATTCCCAATTCCCATTCCTGGAAGCATGACCGGCCGCAAAGATTGCGCTCCTTACGGTCGCGCACAATAACAATACTCTGTCGGCACACTCAATCCTGGACACCAGCCTACTGATCCGGGAGTGTTGGTCTTTTGTCCAGTATCCAGTATCCAGTATCAATTATCTAAGATCTCACTTATTGCTAAACTCAATCAGTTTGTTTAGCTTTTCCAGCGCCGCTCCGGAATCGATTGACTGGGCGGCAAGCTGGAGCCCAGATTCAAAATTGTCAGCCTGACCAGAAGCAATTAGCGCGGCTGCTGAATTCAGCAGCACAACGTCGCGCCGTGGGCCATTTATTCCGGACAAGACATCCTTGAGTATCTGCGCGCACTCCGATTTTTCCCCGCCTCTAAGATCCTCGATATTACATCTGGCAAGTCCAAATTGCTCAGGTGTAATTTCATACTCGACCAGTTCTCCATTGGCGAACTCCGCGATACTACTTTTGCCGGTGTTGGAAATCTCATCCATCTGGTCGGCGCCATGAACGACCAGGGCATGCTCTGTTCCGAGATCTCCCAGAACCCTTGCCATCACGGAAGTCAGTTCTTGAGAATAAACACCCAGAACTTGGGCGGTGGCAAACGCGGGATTACACAACGGCCCCAGAATATTGAAGACGGTCCTTATTCCAATTTCCCGTCGGGGACCAATTGCATATTTCATGGCCTTATGAAGCGCCGGAGCGAAGAGAAAACCAATACCAACTTGGTCAATGCATTCTTCCATCTCTTTTGGACCAAGCTCGATATTTACACCCAACTCCTGCAGCACATCGGCACTGCCACATTGACCTGAGACAGATCTGTTGCCGTGTTTGGCAACATGAACCCCCGCCACAGCCGCAACAAATGCTGCCGTGGTGGAAATATTGAATGTGTCGGGCGCGTCACCTCCGGTGCCACATGTATCAATTACTTCATTTACAGTTGGAGCGATGCGAGTTGCCTGATTGCGCATGACCTCGGCAAGCCCTGAAATCTCATCGACAGTCTCCCCCTTCATTCTCAAACCGGTTATGAACGAGCCGATCTGTGCATCCGTGGTCTCGCCGTTCATGATTTCTTTCATGACCAAAGCGGCTTCTTCTCTGGTAAGATCTTTTCCATCAACAATTTTCCTGACTGCCTCAACTATCATTTCATATACTCCCTTCCTGATGCAGCTGCAAAAGACTTGGCGGACTATTGACATAGACTATATGGCATTGTTCTTACCAGCCTTAGACAGAGCGGAGATCTCGCAGTCATGGCGGTTGGCAAGGATTAGGGTCACGAGGCTCACTTATCAATGAAGAGCAAGCGAAAAAATGGAAACGACTGAGAGAAATGATAAATGGATTTTTCCCAAACTTTTTCTATTCATGCATCGTCGTTTTTGTTTCAAGTTCTCCCTCTTTGGTTTGAAACATGCGGGCGGTTTCACACCCGTAACCGAGACACGGTATGCGCGGCATGCTGCTTCTGGACTGAAATGACGACCTAAGGCATGCCGGTGACCCCATCACAAACTCCTCAGAGCTCATGCGCTTCAGGTTTGGACCTTCTCAACCTTTTGTTTCAAGAAATTATTGAGAATCTTTTTGCCCTCACCGGTTAGAATTGATTCCGGATGAAACTGTACACCTTCAACCTGCAACTCCTTATGCCTAATACCCATAACAATCCCTTCGCTTGTTTCGGCTGAGACCTCCAGGCAATCTGGCATCGATTCCCGTTCAACAATAAGCGAATGATACCGGGTGGCAATGAAGGGATTCTTCACACCCTCAAAGATGGTCCTTTGATCATGATGAATGTCGGATGTCTTCCCATGAACGGGCAATGTCCTGATTATCCTTCCTCCGAATACATGCCCCACTGCCTGGTGTCCTAGACAGACACCCAGAATCGGGATCCTCCCTGAGAATTCTCTTATTACCTCCATGGATATGCCAGCTTCATTGGGTGTGCACGGCCCGGGAGAGATCACGATTTGCGCAGGTCTGAGCCCCTCAATCTCCCTGACGGTGATTTTATCGTTGCGATATACCCTCAAATCCGCACCGAGCTCGCCCAGATATTGCACAAGGTTATAGGTGAAGGAATCATAGTTATCGATCATTAGGATCAATTGCGTCACCTTCTCTTCCATGAAAATCCATCTGCCTAAAAGCCAGTACGTGCAAAAAGTCAGTCCTTTGAAAGTAGATAGTCTGTTGGCGGGTAGTCGAGAGTCAAGCATGTCTGGACCTTTTGGTTTTCACAATCGACTATCCACTCTTCACTATCGGCTGCGACAGTTTGCTGCTGGGTAGTCAATAGTTGAAGAACCTTAAACCCTGT
Source organism: uncultured Actinomycetota bacterium (assembly GCA_964347095.1). Taxonomy (GTDB): domain Bacteria; phylum Actinomycetota; class Aquicultoria; order Subteraquimicrobiales; family CAYFXD01; genus CAYFXD01. The sequence continues at coordinate 2,520 of CAYFXD010000110.1, forward strand.
CCAGTGGACTCCCCACTTTCGACTATTCAATATTGACTTTATCGCAGTCCTTCCCCGCCTAGCTGGACTGCGCCCAAAAGAGCTTTTGCTTTGTTTTCGGTCTCCTTGAATTCTCTGTCGGGAACAGAATCGAAGACTATGCCTGCACCCGCCTGAACATAGGCGCATCCGTCTGTTACAATGATGGTCCTGATGGTGATACAACAATCCAGATTGCCCGAATAGTCGAAGTAACCTACGATCCCGGCATAGGGCCCTCGATGGGTCGGTTCCAGTTCATCGATAATCTCCATTGCTCTTATTTTCGGTGCCCCACTGACAGTTCCTGCCGGAAAAGCAGCCCTCAGGACATCGAAGGCATTCTTTTCAGGCGCAAGCTTCCCGCAGACGCTAGATACAATGTGCATAACGTGCGAGTATCTTTCAATAAACATTAGATCCGCAACTTCGACCGAGCCCGTCTCGCATACGCGTCCCAGATCATTCCGGCCCAGATCCACCAGCATGATGTGCTCGGCACGCTCCTTCTCATCTCCTAGTAGCTCCTCTTCCAGGTCTCTGTCTTCACCATGGTCTTTTCCCCGCGGACGGGTACCGGCTATGGGCCGCGTCTCCACCTGGCCGTTCTGAACTTTTACTAGCGGTTCCGGTGATGAACCAACCAATGCAAAGTCTCCAAACTTGAGATAGTACATGTAGGGTGAGGGATTGATAGTCCGGAGAGCCCGATAGATCTCAAAGGGCGGGGCCTCCACCTCCGAGCAGAACCGCTGAGAAAGAACAGTCTGGAGAATATCTCCGGCCCTGATATACTCCTTGGCTTTTCCCACGGCCTCCAGGAACTGCTGTTTTGACATATTTGAACTGACCTTGCCAGATGGATGAGATTTTGCCGCAGAGTCGCGCTTGGCCGCGGGCGCTGTTGACGTCAATTGGTCGATCAGATGATCAATCTTGGCCAAGGCCTCCTCATATACTTCATCAGCGTCCCTATCAGCATTCCCGTTGAGGTGGGCATTAGCGACAACTTTAATCTTATGTTTGAGATGATCAAAAATGAGAATGGTATCGGTGACCACAAAAACCATCTCGGGAAGGCCAAGATCGTCCAGGCCGGTTCTGGGAATGTCCTCGAAATACTTAATCGCATCATATCCCAGAAAACCCACGGCTCCTCCCGAGAAAGGTGGAAAATCAGGATATTTCGCCGGTCTGTACGCCGACATGACCTCCTCGATCACCATAAGTGGATCGGATACTTTGCGTTTCCGGACGCTCGTGCCGTTTCTGATAGTCGCGAGTCCATCCGAACACGTTATGACCATATATGGATTGGCGCCCAAAAAAGAGTACCGGCCGAGCTTGTCTCCTTGTTCAGCACTCTCCAAAAGAAATGCATTCTCGGCGCCCTGGATTTTCTGAAACGCTGAGACCGGCGTATCCAGATCGGCTATTATGTCTCGGTACACGGGTATAAGATTGTACATGCCGCTCAATTGCTTAAACTCTTGCCTGTTGGGGTAGTACACTGTGCCTCCCAAACACAACGACAACAAAAAAGCTCCTTGTCCTAAAGGGACGAGGAGCGGAGATTCTAACTCGCGGTGCCACCCAATTTCTCTTCTGCTCTGCAGAAGGCTCTCAATTAAGATACAGCTCTACTTTCACTTGAACTAAGCAAATATGCGATATCTTCCTTCTTTTAACGGTGAAAGTTCCGGCGCTGCTACTCATCCTCAAAACCAGATTTTCGCTTTGCATCTCCGAGATCCATTCAGCTAGAACTTGATGCCAGGATTCCACCAGGACCCGGCTCTCTGATATCAGTCTCCCAACCTACTAGTTCTCATCATCGACAAGGTATTTGTTTATACAGCTAAGATAGCACACCTATATTTGATTGGTCAAATGATCCAGCTCGGCGCTGAGCAAAAAGGACAAGCTGTGCTGCAGAATATTTGGCCCATAAAACGATCTTATGGCTCTCGGTTCTATGCTAGCCGCAAACCGACCACAGCTGACCGCTTTGAGAGCTACTGCTCTTCCGGTTTGGCTTCTCAGCAGCCGGGCTCCCCCGGATGTCCGCAGCAGCTCTGCGCATGCCTTAGTCTTGCCCATCCATTTCTGAGCAAGAGCCGCAGCTTGCGGGGCATAGGCATTGGAGCGCCAAGGTTAGTGAAGACGGATCTAATGCTAGGTCTACCCATATGCCACCCTTTCTTAAACACTGTCAGCGACCTTCAACGCGCGATTGAATTCTTTAAGTAAGATGAGCGACTTTCGACTTGCGATAGGCGATAAGAATCTTGCAGCTCGCCGCTCCGATCTGTCTGGATGCTGGTTGCTCTGCCTCGCAGCTCAACTCTGGTGTCTTACGCATTTCTTCAATCGCTCGTCGCTGGTTGTCAGCCGCTAATCGCCTGTTCGTTCCAGATTGACCGGGTATGCTTCTTTTGGTAAGTGGACTTTTACGGATGCTCCAGTGAGCTTTTCGGCAAAAAGCTCAGGTTTTTCCGTGTGAACTGGTATTAGGATCTTTGGGCTGACTTCCTTGATCAATTCAATCAGTTCTCCCCCGGAGATGTGGCCCGAGGCATGGTAGCCCTTGACAAAGTCAAGCGCTCCTCTCTCGTTCACGTTGAACCCGACAGGGGTCATCCGGAAGAAGTCCAGCCAGTTCTTGAGACGCCGCACATCGATTTCCATCTCTTCCGTGAAAGCCTCGCTGGTGGAATAGATGTAGACACCGTTGGACGGCATCACGTCCAGCAAGTGCTTCAGGTCAAAAAAACTAAAGGCCAGGATGTAGCTCTCGGGCTCTCGGGCTACATCGGCTGCACCAACAAACTTATGAGCGTATTCAATCCGTATGAACTCCTTCTCCCACTTGTCCTGCTGCGCCTTGACCTCATCGAAGATGCCCAAGTTCTGCTCGTCCAACACGTCCGGAATCGAGTCGTCCGCCAAGTGCATCGCATGCAGCAGAAAAGCATCCTTGGCCGTGACCAGAAGCTTGCGCTCCACCTGCTTTGCTATGTCAAGAAAGATCTGCAGCCGCTCTATGTTGCGCGGACCGAAGTCGGCAACAACCAGCTTTCCAGCGGCGGCTCGTGTCGCATTAAGACAGTTGTCGTGGACCTCCTCCTCACTGGTCCCTAAGGTCTCAGCGATGTTGGTCCCCTCCATCACCAAAGCGGTGGGATTGAGTCTGGATAGCTCATCAACAAACTTGGCAGTCAGATGCCCTCTGGTGCCGTGCAGACGCAAATCTCCGCTGTAGGCAACCCAACCGGCGGACGTCTCAAACGCATAAGCAGTCGCACCGTGAATTGAATGATCAACCGGAAATGCTCTGAAATTGACAGGTCCGTTGCGGGAGCCATAAGCCTCGAGACAGGCACACTCAATCTTCTTTGCTGAAAATGTGTTGCCCCAAAACCCTTGGAGCCGTGCAATATCGGCGGCCGCATCAACTATGAAGGTGGGACGACTGGCACAGGCCGCACCGCGCACTGAGGCAATTACGCGTTCCTGGTGCCCTTTAGCTTCACGCGGGGCTGTGTACACGACTTCGCTTTCCAATGCCGGCCGTCCGCAATCCTGTATGGCCTTTATGATCGTCGCTGTCAAGCCAGAAGCATAGAGCGGAATTGATGATTTCAGGAGCCCGATATTGCCAGAATGATCCAGATGCGCATGAGAGACAAACACAGCATCTACTTGAACTTGGCTGCTGTGGTCACTTGTAAAATCGCTGGGAAAGATGTCTCTTCGGTATATGCCCTCCAGATGCGGTATCAAGTTCAGGACCCAAAGATCATGGATACCCCGAGCTGCCCTCGGCCTCACAAACTCCTCAAAATACTTCCCATATGTGGCGAAGTTCATCCCAAAATCCAGGAAAAGACCAGTATCCTCGCTCTGCAGATGGATCTTCGACCCTCCAATGCAACGTGCACCTTCAAAAACGGTGATTTGGGTAGACATAGTCTTCCTCGGTTTCCAGTATCTCACTAGGGTCAGACCTCCTAACAGAAGTCTGACCCTCACTTACATTAGGCTTCTTTCTTTCATGCTCAAGAATCCTTTATTTCCGATAATAACATGATCCAGTATATCAATTCCCATGATTCTTCCAGCATCCATTAACCGACTGGTCAGTGCTACATCTTCTTCGCTCGGCTCCAGATCTCCCGAGGGATGATTGTGTGCCAAAATAATGCCGGCCGCTGACAAAGCAACTGCGGGCTGGAAGAGCTCGCGCGGATGCACCAGACTGGAGTTTAGGGTACCGATTGATACTGTCTCCTTTTTAATAATCCCATTTTTGGCATCGAGATAGAGGGCAACGAAATGCTCCTTTTTCAGATGTCTAATTCCCCTGGTCAGAACATACACATCCTGGGGACTTCTAATGCAATCATCCGTTTCACTCTTGGTTGCCATGAGCCGCCTGCACAATTCAAAAGCTGCCACAAGCTGATAGGATCTGACCTTTCCTATCCCAGGATTTCCAGCCAGTTCCTCTGGGGACAACGCGAGCAGATTGCGATTTCCATATCTTTTCAGCATGCGTCGAGCGATCATGATAGCATTTTCATCCTTAGTGCCTGACCCAATGAGTATAGCCAGAAGTTCAGTATTGTTGAGGGCGCCTGGCCCATATCTGGCCAGCTTTTCGCGCGGCCTCTCGACCGCTGGCAAATCCCTGATTTTGAATCCTTTTTCTCCAAAGCCGCAGACTTTCATTCTGAACCCCCACTGACGTTATGTGCCTATGCTTCTATGAGTTTCTACTACTTCCGCGAATCTCCTGCCGGCATCCTGAATTCCTAATAATCGGCCTAGTTGGGAAGGAATGACCAGTTAATAATGAGGAATGACAAAGCAAACAAAGAACGACACTGGATCCAAGATACTTGATCTTTGATAAAAGGCCCAACTGCAAGGAGCTGGTTTTGAACGCAGTGTC
>CAYFXD010000111.1:0-14394 GCA_964347095.1 uncultured Actinomycetota bacterium
ATCCTGAACAGATAGTAAGAGACCGGCGCAGTGAATAGGAGACTGTCAAATCTATCCAAGACGCCACCATGACCAGGAATGCGCGAGCTTGTATCCTTAATACCCGCTTCCCGCTTCAACTTGGATTCCGCCAAATCGCCAAAGGGAGAGACAACTCCAATGACAAGACCCAGCAAAATACGCTTCTCCCACGAAAACCAGGAAATGAAGAACAGGGAGCCCAGAACAAGGACAGTGGCCAGGGCCGCACAGATAGCTCCCTCCCATGTCTTACCCGGACTGATCTGCGGCGCTAGTTTTCGTCTACCGATTGTACTTCCTGCCAGGTATGCCACAATATCATAGACCCAAGTGGCAACAAAAATCAGCAGCACCAGGACAGGGCCGTGTTCGTTCATTCCCCGTATGAGGATCAGATAACTAAACAACCCTACATAGACAGTGCCAAACACAGTAAGAGCGACCCCTGTCATGGTACTATCTCTCATACCGGAGTAGTTGGAAACAAGCACGGCCATCACAAACAGCGCAACAATGATGGAAAAACCTGCCTCCCCCCTATATAACGCAGCAGCGCACAGCGCAACCCCGGCGAGCATTCCAAAAACAACGAATGGATTCTCTCCCCTGCTTCGACTCATGCGATAGAATTCATCGAGACCGGCTAGCGTAAGCACAATAACAAGAATCAAGAAGGGGACGCTCCCTAAGAACAGGAACAAGACAATGATTGGTATGCCAAACAGGGCAGTTAAGATCCGATCTCTCAGCATCAATCCTCTTCCAGTCCACCAAAGCGCCTTTTTCTCATCTGAAAATCATATATCGCTTCAAAAAAATCTTCCCTGCTAAAATCAGGCCAGAGAATCGGGGTCATCCATAACTCGGTGTAGGCGATTTGCCAGAGCAAGAAATTGCTAATCCTCAGTTCGCCACTTGTTCTTATCAAAAGCTCGGGATCTGGCTGCCCGCTTGTGTGCAGCTGGCTGCTTATTAGCTCGGCATTGATCTGCTCGGGTTTGATCTCTCCTGCAAGCACTTGCTTCATCAGCGCCTTTACAGCATCAACTATCTCCGTTCTTCCGCCATAGTTCAGAGCGAGGTTCAAGACCAGTCTGGAGTTGTTTGCAGTGCGCGCCATCCCATTCCTAAACGCTTTTTGGGTTGAGGCCGGGAGCTGCTCCAGCCTTCCCAAGACATTGATTTTCACTCCCTTTCTGTCAAGCTCGTCAATCTCAGCAGCCAGCCTCTCCTCGAACAGCTTCATCAAACTATTCACTTCTTCCTTTGGCCGACTCCAGTTTTCGACCGAGAAGGTATAGAGCGTCAAGTACTTCACTCCGATCTCAGGAGCCGCTTCAATAACCTCTCTGATCGCATTGGTTGCTGAATGGTGTCCAGCGATTCTTGGCAATCCCCGCTGCTTCGCCCACCTGCCGTTTCCGTCCATGATGATAGCCACATGCTGCGGCACCAATGCTTTATCAATTCGTCCTATAAAAAAGTCTTCGCGCGACCGTCTGAAAAAGGTGCGAAGACTGGTGAATAGCCCTCTGGAATCTGGCACTATCGTGCATCTCCTCCTGTCTAGCGGTGTCTCAAGCTAGACCTCCATTATTTCCTTTTCTTTTGCTTTCAGCATTTCATCCATCTCGGCAATATATTTATCGGTCTGTTCTTGGATCTGTTCCTGGGCTCTCCTCAGATCATCCTCGGAAATTTCTTTGTCTTTTTCTGCCTGCTTAAGCTGGTCGTTTGCATCCCTTCGAATATTTCGAACGGATATCCGGCCATTTTCAGCATATTTCTTTACTATCTTGACGATCTCCTTTCGCCGTTCTTCGGTCAAAGGCGGAAAAGGAAGACGAATGATCTTCCCATCATTGGAAGGAGTAATACCTAGATCAGACTGGAGAATCGCTTTTTCTATGTCCGGTATGACGCTCTTGTCCCAGGGCTGGATCACTATAAGCTGCGGTTCCGGAACAACGATGTTTGCAACGGCCTTTAGGGGAGACTGGGTCCCATAATAATCAACCACGATACGATCCAAGATGGCAGCTGAAGCGCGACCCGTCCGTACTGTCCTAAACTCTGCACCCACGGCAGCTAACGCCTTTTTCATTTTGTTGACAGCATCATCGATTATAGAGGGCACGTCATGGTTCATTGCTTCTTCTCCCTCACTATTGTTCCAATCTTTTCCCCTTTTAGGACTCTCCTGATATTTCCATTTCGAGCAAGATTAAACACAATGATGGGCAGACGATTATCCATACAGAGTGAAATCGAGGTGGCGTCCATTACTTTCAGTTCCTTGCTGAGTACATCGATATACCTCAGTTCAGAGAACTTTTTTGCCTTGGGGTTCACTTTGGGATCAGAATCGTATACACCGTCGACTTTGGTCGCCTTTAGAATAGCTTCTGCGTTGATTTCGAGTGCCCGCAGTGAAGCAGCGGTATCCGTGCTGAAGTAAGGATTGCCAGTTCCTGCCGCAAAAATCACCACTCTCCCCTTTTCAAGATGTCTTACTGCCCGCCTTCTAATGTATGGCTCAGCAACCTCGCGCATCTCGATTGCGGTTTGCACCCTGGTAAAGGCTCCCTGTTTCTCCAGTGCATCCTGGAGGGCCAGGGAGTTCATAACCGTGGCCAGCATTCCAATATAATCAGCTGTCGCGCGGTCCATGCCATCACGGCTCCCGGCCAGACCACGAAAAATATTGCCCCCTCCCATTACAACTGCAATCTCTATTCCATCCTTTTGGAGTTCGGCAATTTGCCGGGCTATGGAATGCATTACTATAGGATCAATTCCGTAGCCCTGCGAATCCATCAAGGCCTCGCCGCTTAATTTAAGCAACACCCTCTTGTATAAGTAGCCAGCCACGTAGCTCTCTCCTGTATCCCTGCTTATCTCAACAGAAAAGTCTATTCCAGGCTTCGCGGTCACTGATCCGCTGTTTCTCCCAAGTGATAGCGTTCAAAACGACTGATCACGATCTTCTCGCCCAATTTGCAGGCCAAATCACCCAGATAACTCTCAATGGTCATATCCTGGTCTTTGATAAAAGGCTGCTCCAGCAGACAGACAGATTTGTAGAATTTTTCCAACCTACCCTCGACAATCTTGTCGACTATCTTCTCTGGTTTGCCTGCTGAGAGAGCCTGGGTCCTCAAGATCTCTTTTTCGCTTTCCAGCTCTTTGTCTGGAACATCTTCTCGCCGTATGTATGTGGGATTCGCTGCTGCTATCTGCATTGCAACATCATGAACAAACTCCTTGAAGTCAGCATTGCGAGCGACAAAATCGGTCTCGCAATTGACCTCAACCAACACACCGATCTTCCCCTCACCATGAATGTATGAGTCGACAAGACCTTCTTTTGCCGTCCGTCCAGATTTTTCTTGAAGATCAGCAAGACCCTTTTTGCGCAAAATCTTGGTAGCTTCACGCACATCGCCCTTTGCCTCAAGCAGGGCTTTCTTGCAGTCCATCATTCCCGCACCGGTTTGCGCTCTCAATTCCTTTATTCGGTCAACCGATACTGACATAGCCTCCTACCTTAGATCCTCTTCTGTGGTCATTTGTAATCATTATTGCGCAGTGCTTATTCTTTCTTCTTCCTCAGCTTGCTCATCTTCCTGCGGAACCGCCGAAGCCTTCCCCTCAATAACCGCATCCGCCATTACTCTTGTGATCAAAGCAACCGCCCTGATCGCATCGTCGTTGCCAGGAATGATATAATCAACTTCGTCAGGATCGCAATTAGTATCAACGATGCCAATTATGGGCACATCCACGCGTCGTGCTTCCTTTAATGCTATCCGTTCTTTTCTTGTATCAACTATATAGACAGCACTCGGTAACCTCTCCAAGTCTCTGATTCCGCCGAGATTGGTATTTAGCTTGACACATTCTTTTTGCAGCTTCAGGACTTCCTTCTTTGGAAGACCGGTTTCCGTACCCTCTTCAAGCATGGTTTCCAATTGCTTTAATCTGTCAATGCGCTTCTTGATGGTGCTGAAGTTGGTTAGCATGCCACCCAGCCATCTATTCATGACATACGGCATTCCACATCTTACTGCTTCCTCTTCAATAGACTCTTGAGCTTGCTTTTTCGTGCCGACAAAGAGAACCGAACCGCCTTTACTGACCAGATCTCGTACAAACTCGTAGGTAGTTTCTATCATCGCCAGCGTATTCTGCAAATCGAGGATGTAGATACCATTCCGTTCGGTGAAAATATATGGCTTCATTTTGGGATTCCACCTTCTGGTCTGATGACCAAAGTGAACTCCCGCCTCAAGCAGATTTTTCATCGATACAACAGCCAAATCCCAAAACCTCCTCTCCTTGCCGGCCACTGTCCCTACAGAGCTGGCCGTTGGTTGATCCTCCATCCGCATCGTCTCTATTCTCCACTCATAAAGAGCACCAGAGAAAGATCAGCGGATGTGCGTCTTCTATGAACCGATTCTCGATGCCCAATACTCGATCCTTGATGAGAGCAAAAATGCGGCAAGAATACACGTCCAGCATCCAAGATCTAGTATCCAGTATCAAGTATCTAGTGTCCAGCCAAAAGCTTGTCTAGTGTAGCACAATACCATGGCTGCTTCAAATGGCGCCACCGTATTTGAACAGCCTTTCGGATATGCAAGAGCCCGCGGCAAATGAAAAGCGGTCGCTATTCGACGGAAAACAGAAACCGCGCGCTGTTCAATCGTCCCCTCAACCTCAGTACCGCCTTGGTGTGCAGTTGAGAAACCCTGGATTCCGTGACCCCAAGGATCTCACCGATTTCTCTAAGGGTCAGCCCCTCATAGTAATACAGAGCAATCACAGTCTTTTCGCGATAAGGTAGATTCTCTATGGCCTGCCCTAAAATCTTTTTGATTTCGGATGTCTCCAAAAGCTCGTAGGGATCTTTGCTAGTCGTATCCTCAATTGTGTCCAAGAGGCTGACCTTTTCATCTTTATCAAAACCCACACTCCACAGTTCCTCAAGCGCCACAACTGAAGTATGGCTTAATTGCTTCACAATCTCGTTAAGATCTTTAATGGTTATCCCGAGAACCTGCGCAACTTCTTCATCCGTAGGAACGCGCTTTAATCTGTTTTCAAGAGCGATATACGCACGTTCCAGTTCTTTGGCCTTATGCCGGACCGATCTCGGCACCCAGTCAACTGCTCTGAGTTCATCTATGATCGCTCCCTTGATCCTGGACATCGCATAGGTCTCAAATTTAATCTCCCTGGACAGATCAAACTTCTCAATAGCGTCAATCAGGCCAAACATCCCATAGCTAATGAGATCCGCTGTATCAACGGTTTGAGGGAGCGTCGCTGCGAGCCGCCCTGCAACGTACTTGACCAGGGGTGAATAATTGAGAATCAGTCTTTCTCTGGCATCCGGTGCATTGTCCTCCTTATACCGCTGCCAGATCTTTCTTATTTCCTTTTCCTTCTTTTCGGCCAATTCTCTCTGCTCAACCGTCTTCTTGTCCTTCACCATTTCTCCTGGGGATTGACCTCAATAATTATTCCCATATTCTTGGAAATGTAACTGATTGCCATCAATGGCGCCAATGCGCACACAATACGGTCTTGCATTAAGAGATCATTGCAGATTGCGGTGGTGCATACGCAGCTTCCTCGCTCCACAGTTCTTGCGATCGCCGGTAGCGACTCCATTAGAACTAAAGATCGGCAACCACAAACAGAACCCATAATCCTAGATTCAGAAGACAAGTCAAAGCTTCCGCATGAACAATATAAATGCAGTTGGCGAACGAGCAACATGAGCTGGACGCGCACGCAAAATCAGGCTCTTGGATGCGCCTTTAGATAGACCTCTCTCAGCCTGGCTTCGCTTAGATGAGTATAAACTTGTGTCGAGGATAAATCAACGTGGCCGAGCAGTTCCTGAACCGATCGAAGATCTGCGCCACCTTCAAGCAGATGAGTGGCAAAGCTGTGCCTAATAACGTGCGGCGTAATGCCGTGCCGCAATCCGCATTCTCTCACATATTTGGCAACCATCTTTCGTATTGCGTTAGTCGAAAGGCGACCCCCGCTATTGTTTAGAAAAGCTGCAGCTGAGCCGTGTTCTCTAGACATGCTCTTGGCCTTCCTGCTTCGACTACTTGATGCAATCTCTCTCCTGCCCGACAGGAAATAGTCCTGCAACGCACCTAGTGCTTTATTGTTTATCGGTATCACTCGTTCCTTTTTGCCTTTGCCCGTTACCTTGAGTTCTCCGCGAAAGAAGTCTATGTCATCGACATCCAGACCAGCAACTTCACTTACTCTTGCTCCGCTTCCATAAAGAACCTCGAAGATCGCAGCGTCCCGCTGCCCAAACATGCCGCTTCTGTCAGGCGTGCCCAACAACTTCTCGACAATATCGGGCTTCAAGTGCCGTGGAAGTCTTTTCTGCAATCTCGGTGATGAGAGCAGGATCGTGGGGTTGAAGTCCACATAACCCTCGCGCTCAAGAAATCTAAAGAAAGTCCGCAGCGAAGCGGTCTTTCTGGCAATGCTTTTTGCCAAATACTCGCGCATTCTCAACCAGCTTAAATATCTTCGCAATAGTGTGTGATCCACCGCCTCGATTCTGCACCGTGCCCGATCTAGATATTCAAAAAACTGCATGACATCGGTGCCATACGCTCGGATTGTATGCTCTGATAGATTTCGTTCCGCCGATAAATAGGTCATAAATTCATCAAGCTTTCTATCTGCGGTGCTCACTCCACTATTTCTCACAACAACCCCATTTTCTAGACAATCCTCAAATAGTTGCCGCCCATATCCTGTTTTATCAATCCTTTTAGTTCCAAGATAGTCAAGAGGCACGCTACTTGCGATGCGTCAAACGAAACCGCCTGCACAATCTGATCAATCCGCTTGGGATCCCACTCCAAATAATCCAGGACTGCCTGCTCCTCCCAGGTAATCTCAACCTCAGACAAGTGCTTGGCTTGTGCCTCCTTTGCCTCAGTCCTCAAATCGAGACCCAGTATTTGCAGGACATCATCTATGGAATCAACCAGACAAGCTCCTTGCTTGATGAGCTTATGACATCCTTTACTCACTGAACTTTTCACACTGCCCGGCACCACCATGACTTCCCGTCCCTGATCCAGTGCAAAATCCGCAGTAATTATGGCGCCGCTTCTTTCCGAGGCCTCGACAATGATCACTCCATCCGATAAACCACTGATAATGCGGTTACGAGCAGGAAAATTATATGAGAAAGGCAAGGTGCCCAAAGGATATTCCGATATCACAGAACCTTTTTCGCTAATCTCTTTATATAGTCCTTTATTTTCTGGAGGATATATAACGTCGAGTCCGCAGCCTAGTACGGCGATTGTTCCGCCTTTCGCTGAAACAGCGCCACGATGTGCGGCACTATCAATTCCTCTGGCGAGTCCGCTGACAATGGTTATTCCTAGCTCTGATAGTTTCCCTGCCAGCTCAAAAGCAAATTCACGCCCATACAAACTTGCTTTGCGTGAACCCACCATCGCTACTGCACACTCATAGCGTCTTACCAGATCACCTTGGAAAAAGATCGCAGGTCCATCCGTTTCCCTAAGCGTAGCCGGATAATCGGGATCATTGACAATCAGCATTTCAACCCCCAAACGATCCATTTTCCGCGACTCTGCGGCTAGATCGATGCGACTCCGCGCATCAGCTATGGATCGGGCTTTTTCTGCAGTGATTCCCAGACATTCAACTAACTCCGAGTTAGTGGCATGCCATGCCCGCTCAGCAGATCCGAAGACCTTGAGAACTTTACTAATCCACCTGCTGAACTCAGGCACAAGCTTGAGTCCTAGCAAATAATCCTCACCGGAGCGTGTGTGCATTCCTGGTTCCTTTGATCTTTATATGCTTACAATGATCTTCATGGTCTGTTATTCAAATGGCTCCCTGTCCAGCCTGCGATATTGGACGGCTTCAGCAAGGTCGGCTATATCAATTGTTTCACTTTTTCGCAGGTCCGCGATGGTTCTCGCAACTTTCAACAGACGATCATAGCTTCTAGCGCTAAGTCCAAGATTATCGAAGGCCGCCATCAGGAAATCCATTGCGGGATCCGTAAGCAGGCAAAATTTTCTGACCTGATCCGTGCGCATTTGAGCATTGCAGCTTATTCCATTCTTGAAGAACCTTTTTCTCTGCCTGTCTCTCGCCCTCTGAACGCGCTTCCTAATAGCCGCGGAAGATTCTCCTTCCTTCGACTCTGTCAGCTCCTGCTTTGACAACCTGGGCACGTCAACATGTATGTCTATCCTATCAAGCAAGGGCCCTGAGATTTTGGCTCGATAGTGCTGAATCTTATTGGGTGTGCAAATGCATTCTTTGGATTTATCTCCCGCATATCCACAGGGACAAGGATTCATGGCAGCCACCAGAGTGAACCGTGCAGGATAAGTCAGAGAATTCAAGGCTCTGGAGATAGTCACGGATCCGTCTTCCAAAGGTTGCCTCAAAACCTGCAGAGCGTTCTTTTGAAATTCTGGGAACTCATCAAGAAAAAGTACGCCGTGGTGGCTGAGACTTATCTCTCCCGGCCTGGGGTTTTGTCCACCACCGGCTAGACCAGCACAGGAAATTGTGTGATGAGGTGATCTAAACGGTCTCGCTGCCACCAATGAATTGTCCGCCGAAAGCATGCCCGCGACGCTGTAGATCTTCGTAACCTCTAAAGCCTCTTCTGTATCCATTTGGGGAAGGATAGATGGAATTCTCTTTGCCAACATGGTCTTTCCCGTACCAGGCGGGCCAATCATTAAGACGTTGTGACCACCCGCTGCAGCCACCTCCAGTGCCCGTTTGACATGATCCTGTGCTTTGACCTGGCTGAAATCTGTGTCATGCTGCGCTCTACTGGCAAGACTCAGGTCAGCGCGTCCAGAAACCGGCTTAATCTCAAGCAATCCCCTGGCAAAACTGATGGCTTCTATCAAAGTGCCCACCGGTATCACCTTGATGTCTTCCACCAATGCCGCCTCTGAAGCATTCTCGCTTGGACAAATCAGTCCTTTCTTTCCTTGCTCTCGGGCATAAATGGCAATGGGAAGGGCTCCTTTCACTTTTCTGACTTCCCCGGTTAGTGACAGTTCCCCAATGATAAGATACTCGCTGACGAAGGTTTCCAGCTGTTCGCAGGCAATAATTATGCCCACGGCGATCGGCAGATCAAAAGCCGGACCTTCTTTGCGAACGTCAGCGGGGGCAAGATTAACAGTAATCCTCTTTAAAGGGAACTTGAATTCAGAGTTGCCTATGCCGGAGCGCACTCTCTCCCGTGACTCTTGAATCGCCGTATCCGGTAACCCTACAATAGTGAAATTCGGCAATCCTTTAGAGATATCAACCTCTACCTTAACCTTATAGCAATCCATGCCAACAATGGCTGCGCTCTCAACTTCTGCGAACAATCTCCCTCCCTGCACAAAGAAAAGATGCCAGGAACGAAACGAGCCCAGCGCGCACAGGCATTCAACCCGGCCTCTTTTGCGGTCAAACGCGTTGGTCTATCTCACTATAACCGCTTTTACGCTTTTACGCTATAGATCCTTGAGATTTTTTTCATAAACTCTGCTAGCCGGTTTGAATATATATAGTTTTTAAAATTGATTACGCCTGGAAGACTCTACCAAAGTACTTTCTGCTGCCAAAATAAATTTTTTTCAAAAAGTACCTGATTTTACTATGCTTTTCTGACCAAGCTGTGGTATACTTAGTGTGGCTGCAGCAATGTAGCCAGTCGCGTCTTGGGGCAGGCCCACCGTCAACCGATAATAGGTGGGCTTGACCTTTTATGGAATAGATAAGATGTGAGATCCCGCCTACTATATTCACCATCGCCTCAAAAGTGTTAATTGGCAGTTTGCATTGACCAGTGAACTCCGGCGCTAATTGTTGTTAAGGCAGCATCGTTATTGCCAGAGGAAGACCATGGAATGAGAAGGTCGGATATGAGGCATATCTAGAAGGCATTTTCGATGTGAGTTATTTCCGGCTCTGGACTAAAGACAATAGAGACAATATCAAAACGATAGTCAAATTCATTTATGGGCACGTTATGACTTTCCGCTTTTTGTAAGTATGCTTGAGCCAGACGCCTCAGCCGTTTCTGCTTGTATTTGGTGACTGCTTCGAAGGGTTCGCCCAGCTCTTTGCTGTTACGCGCTTTCACTTCGCAAAAGACCACCGTCTGCGCCCGCCTGGCTACTATGTCGATCTCGCCCGTCCTTAGGCGGAAGTTCCTGGTAATGATCTGGTAGCCTCTGCCCTCCAAATAGGAGCAGGCCAAAGCTTCTCCATCCTGCCCCACTTGATTCCTGTCCATCTCGGTCCCCCTGATTATGCTATGTCAGATGCAAGAGAAAACACAATTCGAATGAAGAATGAAAGTCAAAAGTGCAAAACCGCAATCTGAAACTAAAGAAGGTTCACCAATAAATCAAGGGGTCCGGTCCAGGTTGCAATGCCTGTTTTGTAGTTCGGCCAGCTCAAGCTGCTCTGCACTAACTGCTGCCCCTGGACGACAGGAGCCTCCCAGACGCAACCTCTCGTGGCATTCCTTTTTATTTTTCCATCTCGCTTCGCTTTTTCATTCGAACAAGCATTCAGCGATCCGTTTGAAGCTCGCCCGGTGGATTGAGGACGGACCTAGTCTCCGCAAAGCTTCCAGATGCTCTTTAGTGCCATATCCCTTGTGCTTGTCAAATCCATACCCTTGAAATTCCTTTGAAAGCGTGATCATCATACGGTCTCTTTGGACTTTGGCAATGATTGACGCGGCCGCAATGGAAACGCTGAGCGTGTCGCCCTGCGCTATCGATATTTTTGGCAACTCAAGCTTAGGCAGGGGAAAACCATCGCTTATCACAAAGTCCGGCAGTGGAGAAAGCTTGAGCACAGCCTGCTCCAGAGCGCAAAGGTTGGCTTTGTGCAGGCCTTTTTCGTCGATGACCGAGGGTAAGATGACTTCTATGTGCCAATCTGTTGCGCACTCCAAGATCACGTCATAATATGCATCTCTCATCTGAGGAGTAAGCTGCTTTGATTCTTTGAGTCCAGGAAGGTGAAATTCGGGAGGCAGCACCACGGCACATGCAACCAACGGCCCGGCAAAGGCTCCTCTGCCAGCCTCATCGAGGCCAGCAATTCGTACAAACCCCCTGTTGCGAAGCTTGGCTTCAAAAGAGCATAATTCCTCAAACTCTGCTTCGCTTTCTTTCCGCTTTCTGTGGGAAGCTTCTAGATGAGTGCGCAACCTTTCAACACCGGCACGCTTGTCGTGTCGTAGCCGACGCACAATTCTCTTCTGCTGCTTTTCGTCGGAGGAGGCAATAAGCTGCTTGATATCAGCGATACTGAGTTTTTCCAGGTCCGGGCCCATCGAAGCCACCTCCGTCATTGGGATTGTGGTACGGTCTGGAAAATAGCAGCCGGCTGTGGCTAGTTCAGTAATCGAATTCTCTGAGGCGGCCAATAGATCATGAATGCTTTCCCTACAATTCTCTTGTCGGGCAAAGGCCCGAATTCTCTGCCATCACGGCTATTTGGCCGATTATCTCCCATGACAAAAACGTTATCGGTAGGAATTCTCTCAGGACCGAAGTTGCTCGCGCTATATTGATTAATGATGTAAGGCTCATTCACGGCTTTCCCGTTTAAGTACACTTGACCGTTCTTTATTTGGATCTCTTCACCTTCAGTTGCAACGATCCTCTTGATGTAGTCCTTATCATCGTTGCCCGGCGGAAGAAAGACTATGATGTCGCTTTTGCCTGGCTCGCTGAAGTCGTAGAGGAACTTATTCACCAGCACGCGGTCTCCGGGATACAGGGTGGGCTCCATCGATCCGGACGGAATATAAAACGGCTGAACGACAAAACTCTTGATCAGCCAGGCTAGAATTACAGCGGTGATAATCAAAATGGGAAGCTCTTTTAGGAAGACAACAAACTCTCTGCCCTTATCACCTGTCTTATCTCTCTCTTCTTGCTTGATTTTCTTCTGTTCCACCAATTCTTCATTCATTAAAAATTCTCCAGCCGGAAAGCTAGCGCCGCTCTTTTATGCGAGCATCCTTTCCAACTTTATGGCGTAGATAATACAGTTTTGATCTTCTTGTTTTTCCACTTCGTATTACCTTCAGATCGACGATCTTTGGCGAGTGAACTGGAAACATCCTCTCAACGCCAACACCGAACGAGTTCTTTCTTACAGTAAAAGTCTCTCCGATGCCAGAGCCTTGCCTTTTTAGCACAACGCCCTGGAACATCTGGGTACGCTCCCGATTGCCCTCAATAACCTTGAAATACACTTTGACAGTGTCGCCATTTCGAAAGTTGGGGACTTCTTCCTTCATCTGCTTTCTTTCGATGCCCTTTATCTGCTGCATTGCTCTTTCCTCCTCACAAGAAACAGGCACTCGGAAATTCTACCACAGAATAAGGGATTTAGAAAGCGAATGCGCGTCCTGTTCAATCCGGATTTACCAATAATTATCTCGCATTGAAGCCAGAATATCCAGTCACATCCGCAGCGGCCACTGACGACAATTCCCTCGGACTATCTCAATCAGCGACATCAAAAGTCATTTTGGTTTGTTTTCTCCCTCATCCAAAGATTTCTTGATGTCCCGATAGAGCCTGCCGCTCTCTGGATCAAGGTTCTCTTCATTTAGCAGATCGGGCCTTTTGAGAAGCGTTCTTCTCATGGATTCGCGCCGTCTCCACTCCTCTATCCGTGCATGATCACCGCTTAAGAGTATCTCCGGCACTTTAAGATTCTTATACTCGGCAGGCCTTGTGTATTGCGGATACTCTAGGAGAGTGGGTCCGAAACTCTCCTCCTCTACTGAGTAGTCCGCCCCCAGAACCCCGGGAATAAGCCTGATAACCGCCTCGATCAAGATCAAGGCGGGTAGTTCTCCACCGCTCACCACATAGTCTCCTACGGAGATCTCTTCTGTTATCAAAAGCTCTCTTACACGCTCATCCACTCCCTCATACCGTCCGCACAGGAGAATGAGATGCGACTTGTCCTTCAGTTGCCTGGCTTTTCTTTGGGTAAACGGTTGTCCTTGAGGCGTAAGAAGAATGATTTCCGCCTTTTTCTTAAGTGCCGCGGGATCCCCACCTGCTATTGTCTGCACTGTCTCAAAGAAAGGTTCCGGCTTCATAACCATTCCTGCACCGCCTCCGTATGGTGCATCATCAACCTGACGATGCTTATCATGAGTGTAGTCCCTGAGATCATGTATGACTACTTCGATCAATCCTTTTTCCTGGGCAATACGCAGAGTCCCATGCTCAAGTGGAGATTTGAATAATAAGGGGAAGATGGTCACGATTTCTATTCTCAAGAGATATGCACCTTCAACACAAATTCACCGACTATTTCTCATCAAGCAGCCCCGGCAGTGGCGAAATAATCAATACTTCATTTTCCAGGTCAACCTTTTTTACGACGTCCTTGATAGCGGGTATCAATATTTCTCGACTGGATTTCTCAGTCTTTACCACATATACATCGTTGGCACCTGTTTGGAGGATCTCCTCGACCTTGCCGAGATAGACATCCTCAGTGGTAAAAACCCGCAGGCCGATTATTTGAAACTGCCAATATGTTCCTTTATCCAAGGGGACTGTTTCGGCTGCCGGGACCTCCAAAATCAACCCCTTGAGTCTGCCAGCCTGTTCGCGGCTATCAATACCGATGAATTTCAGGATGATTTCTTTGTTCGTGAATTCCGCGGCTTCAACAGTCAGTTCCGTGCGCTGGGGCAAGCTGGGAGAGATCCTGAGAACCAGGCCCGGTTTAAACCTTGAGGGAAAGTCAGTAAGAAGAATTATCTTTACTTTGCCCTTAACACCGTGTGCGCCTTTTATTTTTGCCACGGCGACCTGCTCAACATGCAAATTGATCTGTCCTCTCGGTTTATCTGCAAATCAAGCTGCGCGGGCCCTCAGCCTCCACATTCATTGAATTCAGAGCATTCTTGCGGATCCGAGTTTCTGAGCCTACCTAAAGACTGGATAAGAACATATGCATCGATCATTGTCTCGAAGAGCGAATTCTGTGTGCACTGATTGAGCAGCGATTATCGAAATCGAGAATCGACAGTCGAGCAGAGCAAGAACCTCAGCTGAACAGTTCTGTCGATCCTGCAAATATCCGGATTAGTCAATTATCTCAACAATAGCCTTTTTGCCTTCCTTAACAGCCGCCGCCTTTATTAGGGTGCGCAACGCTTTGGCTATTCGTCCCTGTTTTCCTATTACTTTTCCAATGTCATCGGGGGCCACGTGCAGCTGGAGTATAACCGATTTTTCTCCTTCAACCACACTA
>CAYFXD010000112.1:0-3436 GCA_964347095.1 uncultured Actinomycetota bacterium
AACCCCGCTCATTAGGCCCTGAGAGATGTCTTTGCCGCGAGCAAAATTAGAGGCAGTGTGAGTGTAGTAGAAACGAATGTCTTTTCTTAGCATTCCGGCCAGGTAGTAAAGAGACTTTAGCGACGGCCGCTCAGGCTCGGTGACAAATACTTCCTCTTCAATCCCATACTGAGGTTTTTCCAAGGTCATATTCACTTGCTACCTCAATTCCTTCCTTGGCCAGAAGAGCCACGGTGACTCCCTGTCCTTTCCTGAGAGTACCGTTGAAATGTCCGTCAAATATTGAATTCACCCCGCACGAGGGACTTTTGTCTTTAAAGACAGCTCTTTTGCAGTGCATTAGTCTTGCCAGTTTGAGGACTTGAAACGCGCCTCTCAAATAGGCATCTGTCAAATCCTCGCCTATTTTGTTTACAACACGGGCTCTACCTTCCAGAACATCAAAACCCGATCCGTTCAGGATTTCAGCAGGCGGTCTCGGAGTAGCCAGACCCCCTGCTTGTTCAGGACAAATCGGGATCAACTGTGTCTGAGCCAACATCTCTTGCACCAGCTTATTTCTTTTGTTCTTGCCATTGTAGCGCGAATCTAGGCCGATCAAACAGGCGCTCACAATACAGATTTGAGGATCATTATCTATCTTCACAACTGTTCCTGCTTCCTGCAACTGTTGCCATTGATTGCAGCAGAGGCCGCTTGCTTTCGGAAGAAGAGCGAACTTTGAACTGCTTCTTCACTTGCGAAAACTAACCTGGCTAATTCCAGCAACAGCGGACAACTGGTCGATAATCCCGCTTTCGGAAACGCGGGCAGGCTGCTCCACCTGCAGCCTCAAATTGCAGAGTCCCGTATCCTCGACGCATTCAATCTCAATATTCTTGATATTGACGCCTAGTTCTCCAAGCACTGTCCCTACTTTTCCCATTTGACCTGGGATGTCTTTTGAAACTAGGTCAATCAATTTGTTGTCGCCGATCATGCGCACTTCGATGCTCTTGAGAATGGTGAGAATCACAATAATCAACACAGTAGTAGCCACGGCTGGAACGTAGAATCCAATACCGACCGCCATTCCAACTCCCGCCGTTGCCCACACAGTGGCAGCCGTGGTCAATCCGCGCACTGTACTGCCTTGCCTAATTATTGTACCGGCTCCCAAAAAACCTATGCCCACAACGACTCCAGCCGCGATCCTGGTTGGATCGACCGCAGCAATCCCCTCAAATGGATAAAACGAAAGTTGCATAATAAGGGCCGAACCCAGACAAACCAGAACATGAGTCCTGAGGCCCGCCGGCTTTTCAGCTCGCTCTCTCTGGTATCCAACCAATCCCCCAAACAGAGCGGCTACAACAAGCCGGAGAATCATTTCGATCGGACTGACAGACATGGTGTCTCCAAAAGAAGATACTGGATACAAGATTCTAGATGCTGCATGTTTCTTTGACCAGTGCAGTGTTGGGTCTGTATCAAGGCTCGAGTATCCAGAATCCCGTATCGGCTTTTGCCTTCTATCTCAAATCTGCTTCATCTATTATACTTGAGAACAGATTTGGCTTAAAACAATATCTTGCCGCCACAATTTGGACGAAGCCACGATGATTATGATAAATGAAACAATCGAAAAAGAGCTGCGGGAAAGCGCACATTTTATCAAGCAGGCCCTGGGAGAACGTGCTTCGTATATCGAGATTGACTCTGATGAGGACGACTAGGCCGCGATCCAGATTGACAAAAAGGTTGACGAGAGCTGGTTTTTTTCACTGGAACAAGATGAACAGCCAACGGCTTGAGCAGCCATTGACGGGGGATCGTGCACCATTGTGCATGCCCGCTCATTTTGCATTGGCTTATATAGATGCGGACACCTGATATATAGCGAAAGCAAACCGATCGAAGAGATTATTGCTGATCCTAAGATCGTAACTGCATCACTTGGAAATGCTGGCGAGGTTTTTTGTTCAGCATATCAGAGGCTGATCGCCGAACCGCCGCAAGAGGTTCCAATGTTCAATAAAGTTACTGGAAGAGTGCGCACACTTGAGGAATGGAACCTGGCCGAGAGTCTGATTGACCAGCTGTCTGCGGGCAGCATAGTACTAATGGATGGTTCTTTACGCTCCAGCGTGAGCCTGCCTCACAGGCTCATTCACAGGGTATGCAAGAGGGCTAAAGAAAAGCGAGTGCATTTGGTGGGAGCAACCAAGACCAGCACCCTTTACTGGGGCCCTAAATGAAATTACTGCAGCTCTGCACTCACTCACGGATCTATCCAAAGCATATTGATGAAGATTGATGGGGAGGAACGCGTCTTCTTCCCGGCTGCTCGAACCTATGTTTCTGATGAAGAAGATCAATCGATGCTCGCTCAGTTCTGGCAGTTTGACCGGAAGATGATCCATGCGAAATGTACTCAAGTCGTAGAAGGATTGGAGAGCACTAAAGCAGTTCACCTTAGCTAGTAGAGTGAGAAGTGCAGAAGTGAACAGGCCAAATACAAGCTAGGTCTACGAATTTCAAGGTTTTCTTGGTGAACCGGTTCCTGATTCCTTGGCGTCATCCTGCATCCAGCATCAAGTATCCAGCATCTATTTCCTTCTATTTATTGTGGCATCTCTCACACACACCGCGGTTGTTGGCCCTCAAGAGAGCACTATCCCCTGTAGGAGGCACACCGTCGTCCGTACCCGGATCAGGTACGACCGTATTGAAGCCCTCGAGACTATTGGGCCTCATGGTTGCCCCGGCAAAACCATCCATGGTTGCATCAGTGCCGTGGGCCCTGTGGCAGGTCAAGCACTCTATCCAATCGGTTATTTCATAGTCTTGGCCGTTCTGCTCAGAAAACGCATCCACAGGAGGGTAACCGGCATCATGGTCAAGTGGGATATCAACATAAGGGATGGAGGAATCAAAAGCCTGCCAGGCCAATGGGTTGATAACGAGGGCTCTATCCCCGGCGACCCACGTCGGATTGGTTTCAGCATTTTGCCAGTTGGACAGAGGTACATTGATCGGATGACGGTGTCGGACCACATCTCCGTATCCATCGGAGGCATCGTAGCCCAGATAGACTTTGGTGGTGTCTCCGCTCCCGCTTGACGCTGGGAATCCTTGTTGGCTCGTATTGAAAGATCCTCGGCCGCCGGGAGAGACTACAAAGGAGTTGGCAATCTTACCCGTGTAAGCCACCATCTCAAATCTGGGAATCCCTACCGGACCCTCATTAGTGTCAACAACTTCAACCGCCGGATTCCAGATACCAATATATTTGGTATCGGCGACTTCGGGGGCGGACGGATCAGGGAATCCCGATGCATCATCCACGGGGATTGTCAGCTGATCGGGCGTGATATCTGCACTCAATGTTGTGACCAGTGTGAGAACAGCTCCGGCGCCGGGGGGATAGTTGCCGGGGGTTCCGGTACTATCGGTA
>CAYFXD010000113.1:0-23145 GCA_964347095.1 uncultured Actinomycetota bacterium
TGGACAAAGTTCTCGGGCTTGAGCTGGGAGCTGATGATTATGTCGCCAAACCTTTTAGTCCCCGCGAATTGATCAGCAGGGTGCGAGCACAACTTCGCAGGACCCAGGCTCAAAGTCAGTATTCTTCAAAGATTATTGAGGTCAAAGACCTAAAAATAAATACAGAGAGTCACCAGGTTTACAAGAAAGGTGAGCTTATGAGTTTGACCAACTCGGAATTCCAAATAGTTCTTCTTCTAGCCAAGAGCCCCGGGAAGGTGTTTTCAAGAACTGCCATTCTCAACTACTTGTGGGGTGGAGGCTTTGTCGGTGACGAACGCACAGTAGATGTGCACGTTCACAACCTGAGAGAAAAACTGGAAGAAGATCCCCAGCAGCCCCAGTACCTGTGTACGGTGCGCGGTCTCGGCTATCGGCTTTGTGAACCTTAAGTCGGACAGAAGAGCTTTTACCTCAAATGTTAGGTGCACTTCCAAGCACGGTCGGGGCGGTATTTCTGCTTCGAAAACTTTCGCTTTCAAGTCAACGGACGTTCCCAAGCACAATCTCTACGGTTGGCTGTGGTCTTCAATGAGGACTGTATAGAGAAGAATGGTCATGCGTGTGCCTCGTCAGATATCGCTGCGATGGGAACTGTGAAGAAGAAGGTTGTTCCCCTGCCCTCAATAGACTCCACCCAGATCCTGCCGCCGTGGGCTTCCACAAGAATCTTGCAGACCCTAAGGCCAAGACCCACTCCTGGGACAAGATGCGTCGTCTCCGCCGCGAGGCGGCGAAAGCTCTGGAAGAGGGTGTCCACGTCCTTGGCAGATATTCCGATTCCCTCATCGCTTACGCTGACCACCAGTTCGTTATTCTGCTGGTGAGCTGAGACTCTTACTTCGCCCCCGCTGGGTGAGTATTTTATGGCATTCTCAACCAGATTGTGAAGCACTCTTTCTACTCTGATCGGATCGATGGCCACGATCGGCGTATCTTCCGGAATATCCAGGGTTAACTCATGCATGCTTGACATGATTTGGGCTTTCCGGATCACTTCTTGAGCTATTGGTTTGACATCGGTGTTTTGAGTTGTGAGCGTCAGACGTTTCGATTGATAACGGGAGAGCTCAAGCAGATTATCTATTATGTCAGCCAAGATATCAGCATGTCTGGCAGCATCGAGGACGAGTTCTTTTGCGGCTGCAGGCTCCATGGCCTCCTCGGTTGCCACTGCGAGCGCACCTGTGATGACAGTAAGCGGCGTCTTCAGTTCGTGGGAGACCATACCGATGAATTCCTCCTTGATCTGATCAGCGCGTTTGCGCTCAGTGATGTCAAGGGATACTATGAAGATGCCTTCAGGTGCTGGTTGGATGCTCAGTTCGAACCAGGCCTTGCTTCCGTCAGGGTATACAAACTCATTTTCGACCCGACGGGTGATGCGGTCCTCCATACACTGCTCCAGTAGGCCAAAAAGCGGGGTGTCCCTGATGCCGGGATACATCTCCATCATTGTATGACCGAGCAATGCAGCTTTGGGGTAACGGCCCTGTTCGGCGGCAGCGTCATTCAGATACAGATAGCGCCAGTCAAAACCAATGATCTGACATCCTTCAAGCATATTGTCCAGAGTTGTATGGTAGCGCTTTTCCTGTTGCCTCAATTGCTTCTCAACTTTTTCGCGTTGAGTGATCTCTGCCTCCAATTCCTTTTTGGAGGCAGTGACATCTTTTAGGTCAGATGTCATTTGGTTGAAAGCACTTGCCAACTGGCCGATTTCATCGTGGCTGCGCACCTCAATCGCGGTGTCAAGATTGCCGGCACCCACGGTTTTGGCTTGGGCTATGAAATCTGATATCGATCGCAGTATGCGCCTGCTGACTATGAGGACGTTGGTGATCAAATAAGTGCCCATGATGCCCAGGAAAATATATAGAAGCACAGCATGCACTGCTTTTAGTCGATCAATCTGATCGCCTAAGCCTAATGACAGGAGCGCGGCATCGAAGACTATTCCGCGGGTTTGGACGTCGATCCGGCCCGATGAGACATCAATGAAATCTTGGGTGAGCTGAGGATCCTGGTCTTTGGGTCGCTTCTCGATATTTGACACCACGTTACCGAAGACCGATTTCAACTCCTGCAAGTCTGTCCTGATACCCTTGACAATTACCTGTTGCTCACCGTCGCCACGCTCGAAATCCGAAAGTTTTTTGGAAACTGAAGACCATTTCGACTCCCAGCGGTCGAGTTGCCAGCTTTCAACGTCTACAAGATAAGCATTTGACAAATAGCTTAGTTCGCTGGCATCCCGCTCAATCTCGATTGCGATTTCTTGTTGTTCTCTGAGTCTGTCAGCCCATTGGTCTGTAAGCAACACAGATGCGGATGACAAGAGCAAGACTAGCCCAAAGAAAATAATCGCTAGGGTAAATTGTGTCTTTAGTTTCATGCTATTCACCAATTATTCTAACCGAGCCAGGACTTATCTCTGCTAGACTCTTTGTGTACACGTGGTCTGTGAAATCAAGGACATCTTGCCCATTTTCTTCTTCTCTGATTATCCATTTTGCCTGATCTTGGAGATTTAGGATGAGGCTTTCATCCAATTCGGTTATAAAATCGTAATTATTCCATTCCTTTCGGAAGAGCCCACTGTCGGTTCCCACGCTCTTTTCAGCAATAGCACGCGCCTTGACGGGATGGTTCCTGATGAAGTCATTGGCTTTTGAAATCGCTCGCAGGAATTTCGTGATATCTTCCGGATTATCCTTGGTATACTGACTTGTCGTGACCACATTCCAGGTCATTATGTAGATACCAGGCTGCGCCAGCACAACAGCGTTTTTTCCCAGAGTTTTGCGCAGTCTGACAGTGAAAGGTGACCATGTACTTGCAGCGTCAACATGCCCATCTACAAGGGCGTCGACCAGTTTTTCCGTTTCAAGGTTTACTTCTTCAACATTCGCATGCTTGATGTAATTGGTTGTCAAAAAAACATGAAAGAAAAAGTCGGCGGTTGTGTTCCGCACCACGCCCACCCTCTTGCCCCTTAGGTCTGCGGGTTCTCTAATGCCCCTGTCCCTCCGGGCGATAATCAAGATCGCTTGGTCGATTCGGCAGATAGTGGCAACAATCTTGACTGGTTTACGGTCAAGTGCGGAGTGAACGATTGGCGTATCTCCGCATGAGGCGAGATCTGCTTTCCCCTGCAGCATGGCGGCAAGCCCCAGATGTCCAGATGGATACTCCTCTAAGCTTAACTTCAGTCCCTCGTTTCTGAAGTACCCTTTCTCCTTTGCTACGTAAATGGCTGCCGAAGCAGGCCAAGGAGTCACGGCAAGAGTAATCTCCTTTTCGCTGCCCGATCGATTGGCAGGGGAACGATTGCAGGAAGAGGCAAGAATGCCGAAAAGTGCGACACACATAATTGCACACATTGTTGTCTTGGAGAGAGTTCCTTTTGAAACACGCTGATCCATTATGCTGGCTCTAATCACTAAGATTCTTCCGCTGATGGCCTAATTGTAACCAATTGAGCTAGCTTGGGCAATTGCTCTGCAAAAGTCGGATTAGGTAGTATGAGCTTTGAAGCGCTCGGCCTGTATCGGACGATGGGCGCCTTTCTCGTGTTTGGCGAAGATGAATGCTTTTCTCCAATTCTGTTGCTTGATATGTCTAAGCAAACGGTCGATGTTGCTTGTGTCATAGTCGCTTTGGCGAAGCCTTATATAACCCCAGTCAGCTGTTCCGATGAAACTGCTGCTTGTGCTTCCCGTATCAGTCCAGCACAATGCACAATTTCTTTGACAGAGTACTTCAAAAACATTGTCTATAAGCCATGAAGGATGCCGGAATTCGAACGCTACGTGCTGGCCATAGCGCAAGAGGTCCAAGAACCGATCAAGGCGGGCCAAGTCGACCTTCAAACGAGGCGGCAGCTGAAAAAGTAGGGCACCCAGCCGATTTTGCAGGACGGAAGCGCTCTGCAAAAATCGCTTGGTGTCATCATCTACATTGTAGAGCATTCTGATGTGGGTGATAGCGCGCGGCGCCTTCAAAGCGAACTTAAAATCTCTTGGCACCTGCTCTGACCAAGATTGCAGAGTTTCTTTGCGCGGCTGACGATAGAAGGTATTGTTGATCTCGACGGCTTGAAATTGTGTGCTGTAGAAGCCTAGCATATCTTGGGCGCGCTTTCGGGGATAGAAATCACCGACCCATCCTCTATAGCTAAATCCGCTTGAACCGATCCATAGCTTCATCATTGTACAGTGGTCATTGGCAGACATAGGATTCGCGATACTTGACATTCTGAAACTGCGCCTGGGTATTTCTGACTTTGCCCATGTACCAACAGCTGAAATCTCGTATTGCTTTAATCATTCATCATTATATCTCGGGCGTCTTCCTGTAGAAACTGGTATATTGCCTGGTATTAATAGTATAAAATCAAGAATATACTCCTAGTACAGGGAGCAAGAGGAGAACCAAGACAAAGGGCGCTGCAGATTGGCACTCTGAAGAGCAGCGGCGGCAGGCGTGTGCCAAAGCCATGTTTTGATCTTAATAAGTTAGTAAGTTAATAACTATTGAAGGAAGGGGCTGGTCGTAGTGCGTGCGATCTGGTCGGGAGCGCTTAGTTTTGGGCTGGTTAATATTCCAGTGAAGCTCTATTCAGCTACGGAGGAGAAATATCTCCATTTTGATCTGCTGCGCAAAACAGATCTTTCTCCCATCAAGTATATGCGGGTTGCCAAGGTGGATGGCAAAGAAGTGGCTTTTGAAGATATCGTGAAGGGCTACGAGTATAAGAAGGGGCGGTATGTTGTGCTTACAGACGAGGATTTTGAAAAGGCCGATGTGAAAAGAACCCGCACTATTGAGATTGTGGGTTTTACGCAAGAGCATGCGGTCGATCCAATCTTTTTTGAGAAGCCATACTATTTAGAGCCTGAAAACGGTGCGGAAAGGCCCTATTCTCTGCTGGTCGAAGCTATGAAGCTTACCGAGAAAGCTGGTATTGCCAGATTCGTATTGCGAAATCGAGAGCGACTTGGCGTTCTAAAACCTCTCCAAAACGGACTGGTTCTCGATCAAATCAGGTTTGGGTATGAGATTCGCCCAATCGGTCAGCTCAACACGCCTACGGCAGCGGACATCAAACAGCCGGAACTGGATATGGCCACCACGTTGATCGATAAGCTCACTATGAAGTTCGATCCAGGAAAATTCAAGGATTCATACAGAGAAGCTATCAGAAGCATGATCGAGGAGAAAGCTCAGGGCAAAGAGATAAAGCCGCGTGGAGAAGAGCCCGACCTGGTTGAGGCTGCAAATCTCATGGAGAAGCTGAAGCAGAGCCTCAGAAAGCCAGAAGTAGCTCAAGGATAGCATAGGTTTGGGTGAGAGACATTGGCATTGGAGCAGTACGGTCGAAAAAGGAATCTTGCCAAGACTCCTGAGCCACAACCTGAAGTCAAGAAGACTCATGGAGGATTGGTGTTTGTTGTACACAAGCATAAGGCGGCGCGACTTCATTATGATCTGCGCCTTGAATTAGACGGTGTGCTTCAGAGCTGGGCTGTCCCCAAGGGCCTGTCCTTGAATCCGCAGAAAAAACACTTGGCAGTCCACGTTGAGGAACACCCGTATGACTATAAAGATTTTGAGGGCGTCATACCGCAAGGCAACTATGGAGCGGGAACTGTGATGGTCTGGGACGCAGGCACTTACCATCCTGTTGAGCCGGGT
Organism: uncultured Actinomycetota bacterium; assembly: GCA_964347095.1. GTDB lineage: Bacteria > Actinomycetota > Aquicultoria > Subteraquimicrobiales > CAYFXD01 > CAYFXD01. Next base: position 5,737 of record CAYFXD010000113.1, read on the forward strand.
ACAGCAAAGGAGAACCAGAAAAGACTCCGCGAGGGTCTGCGGAAAGGACACATTACCTTTATCTTAGAGGGACAAAAACTCAAAGGTGAGTTTGCCTTGGTCAAACTCAAAAAGGGCGGGGAAAAGGATTGGCTTTTGATCAAGGCAAAAGATGAATTTAGCGAGGAGAACGAATTGTCTGGAAAAGACCGGTCTGTCTTAAGCAACCGGACAATGGAGGAAATAGCTGGGGAGGAAAAGGAACAACAGGACTTTTGGAAACTCGGAAAGACGGGTCATGAGAATGTGCCGGGTGCCGAAGAGGTGCCCATGCCCCATGACATAAGACCCATGAAAGCTACGCTGGTTGCAGAGCCCTTTGACAGCGAAGACTGGATGTTTGAGATCAAATGGGATGGATACCGGGCGATTGCCGAGGTTGAAGATGGGCAAGTAAGACTCTACTCCCGTAACAATAAAATGCTCAACGATCAATTTCCTCCTATTCCAAGTGCTTTGGGCAAGCTTCCGTACAATGTCATCCTGGACGGCGAGATAGTTGTTGTGGATCAAAAAGGCAGAGCTCACTTTCAGCTTATCCAGAATTACCAAAGAGAAGCTGAGGGGGTTCTGGTCTATTATGTCTTTGATCTGCTCTATCTGGATGGGATTAGTCTGATGGGCACACCGCTGGAGAAACGCAAGGAACTCTTGGCTGAAGCATTGGGTGATCAGCCCGCTGTCAAGATAAGCGAGTATCTGACGGGTCGTGGCAAAAAGTTCTTTGAGGCCGCCAAATCTGAGGGCCTTGAGGGTATCATGGCCAAGAAAAGGAATAGCATCTACAGGCCGGGAGCGCGTGTCAGAGATTGGCTGAAGATAAAGAACCTGCAACAACAGGAAGCGGTGATCGGAGGATTTACAAAACCGCAACGGGGACGATTGGGTTTTGGTGCTCTAGTTTTGGGGGTCTATGAACAGGACAAACTGGTGTACATCGGCCATGTCGGTGGTGGTTTTGATGAACAGTCGCTTGCGTGGATAGAAAGATTGCTTCGTCCTCTGGCACAAAGCACATCTCCCTTCGATCCTCCTCCCAAGACCAATACGCCGGTCACATGGGTAGAACCCCGACTTGTGTGTGAGGTGAAGTTTCAGGAATGGACGGATGCCGGAACCTTGAGGCAACCAATCTTCCTGGGTCTCAGAGAGGATCTTGATCCCGCCGCGGTTGCCAGGGAAATACCGCAACCGCTACCGGTTGCAGAAGACCCGGCACAGCTTGAAGAAGAGCGCATAATTGCAGGCCGTAGACTGAAGCTGTCCAACTTGGACAAGGTATTGTGGCCGCAAGAGGGATATACCAAGAGGGACCTCATCGGCTACTACGAAAAGATGGCCGACTACGTTCTTCCTTACTTGGTGGGGCGGCCGCAATCACTTAATCGTTACCCCAACGGGATTGAGGGCGAGAGTTTTTACCAGAAGAATGTTGAGGATCATCCGGACTGGGTGAGAATCGCTGAAATCCCTTCGGAGTCGAAAGCAGGCATCATCCACTATGTAGTGTGTGACAACAAAGAGACGCTGCTGTATCTGGCCAACCTAGCATGTATAGAGATGAATGTCTGGAATTCTAAGGTGGAAGCGCGCAACAATCCCGATTATCTGGTGATCGATCTTGATCCCGAGCATATTGATTTTGATGCAGTGGTGGAGGCTGCACTGGCGGTAAAAGAGGTCTTTGAGCAGTTCGGAGTGGATTGCCACTGTAAGACTTCTGGGGCCACTGGCATGCATATTTACGTGCCGATGGGGGCCAAGTACAGTTTTGAACAGGTGAGGGAGTTTGCGAAGATGATCGCCTTGCTTGCAAACCGCAAGCTTCCCAATACTACCAGCCTCGCAAGAAAGCCTGAGCATCGCCAGAACCGGGTCTATCTCGATTTCCTGCAAAACAGGCTGGGAGCCACAATGACAGCACCATATAGCGTCAGGCCCAGGAGAGGAGCGCCGGTCTCAACTCCACTGAAGTGGAGTGAAGTCAAGGAAGGATTATATCCAGGCCAGTTTTCTATGGAGAATACAGCTGAGAGAGTAGTTAAGATGGGAGATCTCTTTAAGCCCGTTCTCGGCGAGGGAATTGATTTGAGAGAAGTCCTGGGTTAGAAGAGAGACACCACTGTGAAGGATGTGCCAAAGTCTAATTACCAGGTTTCAATTTCGCAAGTATAGCCTTCCGCTTTCCCTCTGTTCTCTGTGGACGCGATGTGTAAAATCGAGATAAGGATTTTGCAGTGCAGTTGGCAGTAGGCGAGGAGGTCTGACCCCGTCTTTTTATGGTTTTAAGTGGCAGGGATCTGCGCAAAAGGTTGAATCATGGCAGTCTTCTAGGCACGACGGCGTGCCTTTTTCTCTGACAACTGACGGATGCACACTCTCTCCGCGTTTGGTGCTAAGCCAGGGACCTTTGGCCGGGTCATGATCATGATGGCAGTTGGTGCAGAAATCGCTCTGAGTATGACAATTCTTACATAGACCAGGTTGGGCTTTGCTTGTTTGGGCATGGTTCTTCTGGCCTGTGACCCAGATCTTTTTCTTATTTGGATGGGGCATATCCGTACCGTGGCAATCGTCGCAATATTTGCGCTCGTGGCACATGTAACAGTATTTTTCGTTGTTTTTGTATCTTTTAACATGGTCTGACCGGACATTCTTCACAACGGATGTGATGAAGCCAGCCTCTCGGTGGTAATCGGGCACGAGTTCGAAGTCGGACGGATGGCAGGTGCTACATTCTTTTGAGGCTTGCTTATCATCGTGACATTTTGAGCGCAGGCAAGTTATCATGCGAGGCTGGTTCCAGTTTCTCTTCGCAGGATGCTCTTCATGGACCAGGCCGCCGTGGCAGTCCAGGCAGTTGGTTATCTTGACCTTCTTGCTTGTCAGATGGGTCTTGTGCGGAATGCGCAGCCCGATGGAGGTAGTGACTGTTCTGTCTAGGGTATGACACTGTAGACAAGTTTCTCTCACTGGTTTCTCGAAGATCGTCGGCTGGCTGGGACTGGTAATATATCTCATATAGAACTCACCAATGAGGCTAATTCGAAAAACAGCAGCTCCCGTCAAGCCGGGTTTAGTATGGCAATTGATGCAGCTCATTTTGTTGTGAGTTGAAGCTCGCCAGGCCCGGTGGCGGTTTTTGAAATCCTTATAGCCGCGATAGAAGTCAGTCCGTGACGCGAAATAAGCGGGAACGCCCACCAAAATCAGGAGTAACAGCAGGACAACAGGCAGTAGCACCGGCCAGATTCGTTTGCCTCCTCTTTGATGGTCTTGGCCGATGTTGCTTGAATCAGAATTCACCATGTCACCTCCTGGTCAATACGCCAAAGTCAAACTGCAAAGTGCAAAACAAAATGCGAAACGGTTAATAGTCCATCTATTTTAAGGTCTCTAAATAACGCACTAGGGGGAGCGCATCCTCATCGCTGAAGGCAAAATCCTTCATGCTGGTTTGAGGGATAATGTCTCTAGCGTATTTGAGGAAGGGAAACATGTACTCGGGTGTCAGTTTGGATCCCACGTGAGTAAGGTCTGGCCCGACTCTTGCGCCTTCACCGTTTAGCACATGGCAGCTGAGACAGTTCTGCTCTTCAAACAGCTGCTTGCCTCTTGCGACTCCATCCGGTTGGGCTCCTATCATAGGGAACCTCTCTTCATCTTTAAAGCTAAGGAGATAAGTGATAAGCGCATCGTTCTCTTCATCATCCAGTTTGAATGAGGGCATCCAGATATTGGGAGGAATGTCCCAGCGCACTCGTTGGGCTTTCCTTATATATGAAGCCGTCCAATCTTTTTGGAACTTGCTGCCTGCATAGGTTAGCGTCGGCGGCATGCCTGAGCCCAGTTCTTTGCGGCGGGCGACGTGGCAATAATCGCAGCGCATCTCCCTGAAAATATCGCGGCCCAATTGGCCTTGATCTGCGTATTCTTTTACCTTCCAGGGGGCTACTTTTCGGGGAGCAAATTCACTAAAAATGAAGTTAACGATGTCCCAGCGTTCTTCATCGGTTAATTGCTGCCTGAATGAGGGCATACCTTTTGGGGCACTGGTAATGGCTAGATAGATGCCACCGGCTTTCCTCATTTGTATGCTCCAAGTGGTCAGATCGGTTGGCGGCACGATCAGTTTCTTCCCCACTGGTCCGTCTCCTCTTCCATGCCTGCCGTGGCAGAATTCGCAATTATGCATGTAATTCTTGGTACCAATTGCGATCGATTCCTCACTTGCCGGGATGGGATTATCCAGGGTCGCTGCCAGCGGATTATCCTGAGTGGCCGCTGCCAGCTCATTCGAGTCTGATTTGGGTCCGCCAAACTCGTTGCCAGAAAATGGCACTGAGTTCTCAGCTTTGGAAATGGGGGTTGCCTCCTGAGATTGGGGTCCAGCTGAGCTGTGCATCTCATCCCAGATGTTTTCAGGGGCACACCCCGAAAACAGAAGGATGGAAACAAACACAAAAAGCAGGCAAAGGAATAATTCCAGTGCTCTATGTCTCACAAATCTTCTAGCTGTGCCGCTTAGCTCGTGCTCTTCGGTCATAGATCATTTCCGTCCTTTACAAGGATCTTTTCAGCGCCCTGCTCTTCAAAGGTGCTTTTTGCTATTTCAACATGTTCGGGCAGTTCACACAGCATCAATACCCCCACATGACCCTGAGTGAGCAAGGGATCATAAATGCGCATCTTGAGCTTTGTAAGTCCACCGCCAATGACCATACCGCTCAGCGTGGAGATCGCGATACCTAGCATCATGACCTCGAACGCAAGAACACTGGTTGTCAGCCCGGGCACAATTGACATGTGCCCAGTTTTAATCGGGTATGCCAGTGAAGTGATGGCAACAAGGGCGACACCGCTTGCAATCCCCAGCAGACCCCCGGCGACAGAGATCTTCGGAAGGTGAACCTTGGGCTCCCTGACGGGGAATACGCCGTGCGGAAATGGGATTGAAGAGATCACCGAGAGTTGATCACGCGGAACGCCTTTTTGTTGAAGGTCTTCAAGCGTCTGCACAGCCGCTTCTACTGAGGGGAACATACCCAAGCACGTCTGCGGACGCCAGTCATACTGTATTGTTTCACCATTCGTGCCGTATGCTTCAGATGCTTGTTCGTCCTTTGCTACCATAATAGCTCACTTCCTTTCAATCATGTTTCATAATCGCGGGGAACGAGGTAGCGCCGATCTTTTTCTTGGTGCTGGCCGAGAGCCCCTCTTTGATTTCCCAGATAGGAAGCACTGGGAAGGTTTTTACAAAGAGCAAGTAAAGCAGGATATATCCTGCTAAAGAGCCTACCAGAATCGAAATTTCCACCCAGCTCGGTGTGTACATGCCCCAGTTGAACGGCAGGCGGTTAAAGACAAGTGAAGGCACGACGATTAAGAAGCGCTCAATCCACATACCTATGTTGATGAACACAGCCACCACGAAAAATCCTTTGATATTGCGGCGCAATTTCGGAAAAGAAAGATATGTCACCGGTAGGATGAAATTGCAGAAAAGCATCAAATAAAAAGGATACCTAAATATGCCGATCGTTCTGGCCTCAAGCAATGCCATCTCGACTGGTTCGTGTCCGTACCAAACCGTCAGATATTCGGCAAAGTTGAAATAACCCCAGAGCAAGGAGACCGCAAGCAGCACCTTCCCCAGCTTATCGAAGTGATAGGGAGTGAGATACTTTTCGAGCCTGAAGACCCACCGGACAACACTCATTGCTATCACTACTGCTCCCAGTCCTGAAAAGATAGCCCCCAGCACGAAGTAGGGAGCAAAGATGGTGCTGTGCCAGCCGGGTGTCAGGGTCATGCCAAAATCCCATCCCACAATCGTGTGAACTGACACGGCAAGCGGGATAACGATAATGGCCATGGTTAGACCAGCTATCTCCAGCCAACGCCATTCGCGGATCGTGCCCCGCCAACCGAGGGACAAAAAGCCGGACAGCTTGGCCCGTAGGCCCTTCATATGATCTCTGACAATGGCCAGGTCGGGGATGAGTGCTATGTAAAAGAAGATCACACTGCCGGTAAGATAGGTCATCATGGCCAGAAAATCCCAGCTGATCGGAGATCGAAAATTGGGCCACAAATCGAATCTATTGGGGATAGGTATCATCCAATATAGAAGCCACACCCGGCCCAGGTGGAAAGCGGGAAATAGTATGGCGATGACCAAGGCAAAGACAGTCAGCGCTTCAGCTCCGCGGGTAATGGGACGCCGCCATTCGGCCTTGGTTAATCGCAGGATGGCGGAGATCATGGTCCCGCCGTGACTAATGCCGATCCAAAATACAAAGGTGGAGAGATAGACGCCCCACATGACCGGGCGGCGGACGCCGGCCGCGCCTATGCCAACCGTCGTCTGATATCCGAATGCAATAAGGGCCCACACAACAAGCACACCAAGGATGGCAACGGTCAACTTGTATCGGCTTCCTGTCGTTTTCATTGTCTCAAGGATGTCATTGTTTAGCTGTTCTTCTGTGATATTCTGTAGCTCATCAGCATCGCGGTTGACACTCATGCGGGTCTCCTCCGTTCTTCGTCTCAGAGCCAAGGCTAGCCTTGACTTTCTGCACCTGCTGCGCGAACCGACTTAAGATAGGTCACTGACGGTTCAACTCCGAGATGTTCAAATAACCTGTATCCTCGTTTACTTTGAGTAAGCCGATATATTTTGGTGCTTGGATCGTTAATGTCTCCGAACACCATTGCCTCCGTGGGACAAGCCTGCGCGCACGCGGGCTGGATATCGCCTTCCCGTACTCTCCGGTCCTCATCCTTCGCCTCTCTCTTGGCCTGCTGAATCCGATGAATGCAAAAGCTGCATTTCTCAATTATTCCTTTGGAACGGACGGTGACTCTGGGATTCAACTGTTCATTTAAAGGTTTGGGCCAAGAAGGATTAAACCAGTTGAAGTATCGGGCGTTGAAGGGGCAGTTGTTGCCGCAATACCGGAGGCCCACACAGCGGGCATAAACCTGAACGTTCAGGCCGTCATCGTTTTGGTAGGTTGCATAAACTGGACAGACCGGCTCGCAAGGCGCATTGCCACATTGCTGACATGGAATGGGGATAAAGCGTGCCTTGATGTCAGGATATTCTCCCTCCCAATAGCGTTGGACATCAATCCAGTTGATTGCTCCACCTCTTGCCACTTCTTTCTCACCAACAACCGGCAAATTGTTCTCTGCAGTGCAGGCTACTCTGCAGGTTTTGCATCCAATGCAGCGGTCCAAATCTACTACCATGCCCCAGCGATATGGTTTTCCTTCCTCGGGAAACACCACTCCTTGATCGGCAGATTCTGTCTCTTTTTGCTTTTTGATATGGGGTTCAAAGATGTCTTCCTCCTCTTTGGAGTGGTCTGCTTCCTTTCCATAAACCTGAATGATCTCTCGCTCACCTTGCTCTGGGGTATGTTCGTATTTTGACAATGGCACTATTCCGCGTACTTTCTCTATGTGCACTCTGGTAGTCAGCCAGGCCAAACTCCCGGTTGATTCTTGTATAGCAGGTGCAAGAATCTCAATTGGATTAACTCCTCTCTGCTTGGCATACCTTCCGTATGCCCGGTGTCCTTGGCCTACCGGTATGGCTACAACATCCGGACGGATTCCTGGATAGATATATGCGCTTAGCGTGACGGTGCCGTAAGGTGACTTGACTCGTAACCTATCGCCCTCCTTAACTCCCAGTTTCTTGGCTGTGTCGGGATTCAACTCGACCCAGCTGTTCCAGGCGACTGTTGTCAGCGGATCTCCCACTTCCTGCAGCCAGGGGCGGTTGGCTCCCTGACCGTCGTTTAAATAATACGAGGGATAAGGTATGAGGATGAGGGGATAGTCCTCAGGATCTCCCTGAAACTCCGGCGCCTTGAACCGGAGTCGCTCCGACGAGAATTCTTGCACAATCGGTGTTGTTGGGGTCTCCGGTGGTTGCAGCCAGTTTTCTTCCGCTGTGTTTCTGTACCATCCACCCAATCCGATAAGTTGATCCCTAAAGGATGAAAATGAGATCGCGTCAGGGGGACCAAAATATTGCCTATGCAAATTCTCCAGGGATTCCTCAAGCAAGGCTTGGAAGTTCCACCAAGGTAGCTTCTCCTTGAGGTCGCCTTCCATAGTCCTGGCCAGCTCTAGAAGTATATCGCCGGCATGTCTGGTGTCATAATAGGGTGCCACAACCGGTTGACCCAGTCCATAAACCGGTCCTTCCGAAAACGCCAACGGCACGTCATCACTCCATGATTCCAGAGGTGTATGCACCGGCAGGATCAGATGGGCAAGCTGGTTGGCAGTTTCATCTGGAAAAGAGCTTAAACAGGCTACAAACGGAATTTTTTTCAAAGCCTCGCTGAAGGAGGATTTTTTGGGAAGAGTAAAGATCGGATCTACATTATAGATAAATGCCACTTCTATGCGGGTGCGCCGTGCAAGAATCTCTTGGCCCAAATGCTCCAGAGCTTCATATCCCTGTTGGCCGGTTCTCTCCTGGATATGTGTTCCATCTCCGGTTTGATTTTGGAACCGCTCCAGTGTTGTCAGAGGTGACAAAGAGCTGGCCACAAGCCCTCCAGTGCGGCCGACGTTTGCCAAAATATGATTCAGAGCATTAATTGCCAAAAGATTTGAGTAGCCATTCGTACCACCCGAAGCTGTGTCTCCTCCCAGGACAATAGGGCGCTCAGCTGAGGCCAAATCCCTGGCAATTCTCTCAATCTTGCGCGGATCGATGTCAAGTGAAGAATGTGCTCCCTGAACTGCAGAATCAAGAACGGTCAGCCAGCGCTGCCGAGCTTCCTCGTCAATGCCACTGAGTTCCTTATTCTCAAGCATGGACCTGGCGACAGCGATGGCCAGTAGTCCCTCGGTTCCAGGAGCCACAGGGATCCATTCATCGGCGTTGGCTCCAGTCAGTGAGAGACGCGGTTCAACCTGGACGAAATGCCCTCTTTGCTTAAGAAAATCTCTTTCTTCAGCTGGATCTCCTTGCCGAAATCGCCCGTAAGCTCTAGCGAGACCCACAGGTGAAATCCATGACTCCAGGAACTGAGCACCAAATGACAGAATATAATCCGCATGTTCGATATCATGCTTGGGCAGCAAAGAGGAGCCGGAAGCGTCTTGATACGCCTGTTCAAGCGGCATACTGTCAAATAACTCATACCGGAATAGATGAGGAGAGTCAAATGTCTCCATGAACTGCGTCGTTAACCAGTGCATATGTCCTCTGAGGGGCGGCGTAAGGAAGAGTAGACCCTCAGTTGTGTTCCTATCTCTCAATTCGACGAGTTTCTGAACGACTTCCTCAGTTGCCTCATCCCATGCAATACTTTGGAATCGTCTAGCAGCCGTTTCTCTTCTTTGAGGACTGCGAAATCGATCAGGATTGTAGAGGCCTTGCAAAGCAGCTTGAGCCTTTGCGCAGGTTTTTCCATAGTTGACGGGATAAAGCGGATTTCCCTCGATCTTCTTGGCTCTTCCGTCAATGACTTGGACCAACAGGCCGCATCCACCGGTGCATTCCTGACAGATTGTCGCATACCAGGATTCTTTGCCCAAGTTTTCCTCTTCTTCAATATTCAAAACGGAATAGATGTTCTTGGCCAATTCTCCTTGCGTGCAACCGGATAGTAAAAGGCTGCTGGTCGCAACACTGCTCAAACCGAGCCTCAGGAATTGCCTCCTGCTCAATCTATCTGCCAATACCGATCTCTTTTGTCGCTCATCCATCGATGGTTGGGGCTGACCTCCTCCGTAGAGCTCCTATTTATGACATACAGCACAGTCAATGCTGGGTGTACTGTCGGCCTTCTTAAAGAAGCTGTTCATGCAGTGCATGCACCGAGCCATAGTAAATTCTTGGACCTCTCTTACCCGGTTCATGGTGTATACTCTGCCATGACAATTGAGGCAAGAGACGTCCGCCTGGATATGGCGCTTGTGATCAAAGCTGACGTAATCGGGCAGATCATTCACCTTTACCCAAGGAACTGGTTCTTTTTTCTCCCAGTATCTCTGTAGTTTTTTCCACTCTGGTTTGGATTTCTTTTGAGCCTGGTGACAATCAACGCATTTCTTGACGCTCGGAATGCCTGCTATGCGCCGTTCGTTGGCTCGCCAGTGACAGAATAGACAATGGATTTCGTATTTGCCTGCATGCAGCCGGTGACTGAAGGAAACCGGTTGGGAGGGAGCGGTGCTTTGCGCGCGATTACCAGCGGTGAAAAGAGCAATTATTATACTAACTACTAATGCAATGGTGGCTAATGCAGACTTAAGTCTTTTCGAAAACAAAACCTTCTCCCCTTTCTTCGGCCACCTGTCTTCTTTGATGCTATTTGGTCGCGACTCTTTGTTTACTTTCTTAATGTTGTTTTGTTTAGCTCTTTGTGCCGATTCAAACGCTACTCCAAAGCTTGGAGCATTAAGCCAAGAAGCGATTATGGTTTTGTTAGTACTCTTCTGAGTATGTTAGCAGAACTGAACAGTCGATCCCAGGCTATTGTCTAACCAGGGCGCATAAAGCCAGATCGATCAGTTGTGGTCCCAGATTCGGCTCTTGAAGGCGCATGCTTGAATAAGGGTCTTTAACGGAAGCTTAATCAATCGCCAATAAACCTAACAATCTTAGCTGCTAAAATTATGTATATCAGGATGGTTTCCCTGCGGTGATCTGCCAGTCTGATAACCAGGTCAACCCGGAACATACAGATTGTTTACAATTTGTTTACCATTTTGATCTCTTTGCTGAACCGGAGTCCCCTTTCTAATTGGTTCATTTTTTAACTAGAAACCTGAAGGAACGAAAGGCTATGAGAGCAACACAAACACACTATTTCATCTTCATGATAGTCTGCGCATTAGTAATCACAGGTTGTTCCCTCGTGTTTGGCCAACAAAAGCTGGACAAGGAAAGATTTGCGGAACAGATCGAAAAGTGGAAACGGGCTGAAACTAGAACGCTTGAGACCCTCGATCGTTCAGATGAAATGGATATTTATGAGTTCGAGGACAGATATCATAAAGACCTTGAAGAGATGCATGAGGCTCAAGAACAGTTTTCCAATCTTATCAGGGAGGCGGAAGAAGGTGAGCTAGAAAAGGACGCTAGGCTGGCCAGAAAAGGAATGATCAAGATCAGGATGGCCCTCTGGACATATGGATCCTATGTCCAGCTGTACTTGGAGCGCAAACACCTGGGTGACTCACATCTGGCTCAGCAGGCAAAAAGGAAGAGGAATAGGGAATTCCTTGGTTATAAAAAGAGTTGGCAAGAAGGGCATAGTCTGATCCAGGACTCTGGGCTTTTGAATGGCAGTAATGACTAGATGCAGCCGCAACCGAGGTACCTAAGGATTAAGATATTGTAACTGTTCCTTAACGGAAAGATAACGACCTCTTAATCCATGCTTAAGATTCAGAGGCTAAGCTTAAGTTAGAGTACTGGCAAATGTAGCATAACAAGGCTTACAGAGGAGCAAAAGAGGAGGGGTAGAAATGTTGGAAGCAATAATCATGACCACACTTAGAATGATTCCGGTTGTGACGCTTTTTGCAGCACTGGGACTTCTGGTTGGAATAGTTACACTAGCTGTGGTCGGAGCCATCGCTTCCAGGAGACGCCAAGAAAGTGGCGTTGCTTTATCTCCGGAGGCCGAGGAGGCCCGTTAGGGAACCATGGCGTATATAGTAATACAGTAATATTTTGGTTGTGTATGTCTTGGCCAAGCAGAAGGGATGGTGTGTTTGGCAGGACTTTGAAGACTTCTATTGAGAACTTCCTGTTAGGTGGCAGCGTGCGCAGAATGTCGGATCATGGCACTCGAAGCAGACCGCTGCCCCTCGCTCTCGTACTGCCTTTGGATGAAGGCTTTCCCCTTTAACATCACTTAACCATTTTCCCTCTGATGGATCATAGTCGTGATGACAAGAATCACAGAAGTTGGCGGTGCCATGGCACAGCACACATTTATCGGGAGCTGTCTGACCTATCTTTCCGTGTTCCTCATTCCATATGCTGGGATGTGGCATTTCTACTTGATGGCAACTGAGACACGCTGTCTTTTCCTCATGGCATGAAAGACAATACTCCTTATCGTAATCGGCCATCTGGGCGTGAAGAGCCTTCTTATCATCGTTTCCGGGCCGAGCATTGACCATGCTGGGACCGCCACTTTCGCCTGCTATGCTTGTTTTGAATCCTGGCACTTTGTGATTTTCGGGCGGTTTTTGCTCGTAGCTGGCAGGATGACAAGCTTTGCACTCCTTGGGTCCTTTCCCCTTTTCTTTTTCTCCAGTATGACACTCCATACAGTATCTCATTCTCATCCGATCTGGATAGAACTGCTTCTTTTCAAATCCCGCGACCACCTTGAGATTGTCGGGTAATGGCGATTTCTTGGGCTCACCTTCGTAGCCGGTCACATTGGGATGCGCAACCCGGTTATGGCATACGGGACAGGCAATATCATGTTTCTTGTGCTTTTTATGATCAATTTTGAGGTTCTTCCGGGCTGTGACTTTTCTTTGGGTCAGGTCATGACAGCGTTCGCACAGTTCCGCGTCCATTTCCAAAGACAGCGTGCTGGAACCGTTTATGGGTCTGCGGTAGAAGTTGGTCAAATGAAGATACGGTTCTCTCAGGTCTTTAACCTTTTGCAGAGCGAATCCTGTGACGCCCTGTCCTCCGTGGCAGCCAAGACAATTCATTTCAGCGTGAACGGATCTTTCAAACGCTTCGGTGTGAGGTATCATCTCATGACAGTTGGCGCAGAACTCATTCATCGAGGTGATAACAAGTGATGTGAAAGTCATGATCATAGTGAACGTAAAGGCAATAGCGAGATATATCATGAACCGCAATTTTCTGGTCTGGTGCGTTTTCTGATAGTAAGCGCTCAGAGCCAAGATCAGTACTATTAATAATCCGCCGCCAGCAGCGAGGAATAGGATTAGCCAGACCAGTTCCCAACTTATCATTGATAACCCTGCTCTCTTGCCCTCAACGGGATCATGTGATTGTTTAGAGGGGATTGTTGAGAATAAGCTACCTGTCTTCTTGCATCTTCGGGGATAATCCTAGAATCCTTAAGGGCTTTGTCCACAGTTTTAGCGAGGAAAGTATTAATACCTCTAAAGATTATTAACGTCATTTGTTTGCCAATCCTAGTCCAATTATAAGTATAGCATCTTTGAAGAAGCCATATTCTTAACAGTAACCTAACCATGTCTTAATCCGCCCTTAATAGATCTACTGTATATTTCGACTAGAGAGCGGAATTTGGCCAGGTAAAGAAGGTGTCCAAAAAACCCGCGGAAGTTTTGTTAAGCCAAATCAGCTCCTTCTTAATAAAGGTGTGCGGTTTCGCTTCCCCTTTTTGTTTCCACGCAAGAATCAAGCCTCACACAAAGGGAAGGATATCCAGGTGAAGCAGGATATGTCTCCAAACGTCATCAGGCAGGCAGTTTCGTCTACAAGTCTACTACTGCTTACGCTTGCTTCATTTGGGCTTTTTTTGTTGCTCTCGCAGACGCAGCCGGCGCACGCGGCGAAGTCGAGTGCGGGAAAACTCCTTTTCTTTCCCTGCGATAAGTGCCATTCTCCGGGAGTGACTCCTCTGAACGGATTTGAAGAGCATAGAATCAAATTAGAGGGGCACGACCAATTAGGTGCTGGCACGCAGGCTTGTTTTGTCTGCCATCAGTCAATTGAAAACCCTGACTTGCTCATCCTGGCAGATGGAGCTTTGATGGACATAGATGGAGAAGTCTCAAAGGTCTGCTTCCGCTGTCATCCTGAGCGGTATCGGGCTTGGGAAGAAGGATTACACGGCAAACAACCGGGCTGTACTGCAAAGGACTGTCACAATCCTCATTCACCCGCTTGGGTAGCTATTTCTCCTATTCCTCCGTTTCTCGGGACGACCCGAGAAGTAAAAGTCGCCGGATCGGGCCGGGAACCGTTCTTGGCTTTACCGACTCCTCCAAAAGACCCCAAACTCAAGACCTTCCCTAGTGTGATCATCCTCACACTTGGAACAGCAATAGGTGTCGCCGTTGCAATAGGCGGTTCAATCTACATTGCCAACTCAGGAATTCAGATACGAAGGAGGAACAAGAGAAGGAGGAACAATAGTTGAAGCCAGCCGACAACCAGAGACAAAGCATGCTCACGAGGAGAAAGTTTCTAAGATACATAGGCGTGGGAGCCGGTAGCTTGCTGGTCGCCAGCTATGCTCCGCAGCTGCGCGCGTTGGCCAGCCTCACTCACGATGAAGTAGAGCATGGGGTAAAAACAGGTATTAAATATGCACCTCCCCCTCTGGAAGGAGTAAGGTATGGGATGGCCATCGATATTGACGCGTGCATTGGCTGCAGAAAGTGTGCATACGCCTGTCTGAAAGAGAATAACATAGGCCGCGACTCTGGCTTTCTCTATATTCAATTGCTGGCGATGGAAAAGGGCACTGTAGATCTAGAGGAAGCCGACTACAACTATACCGAGGGTGCTGAGCATGAGAAATGGTATTTTCCTATTCAGTGTCAGCAGTGTGCCAATCCACCATGTGTTCAGTCATGTCCGGTGCAGGCCACCTGGAAAGAGCCGGACGGGATTGTTGTTATCGACTATGACAAGTGTATAGGCTGCAGATATTGCATGGTCGCTTGTCCGTATCACGCGCGGCACTTCAATTGGAAAAGACCGTATGTGCCCAAAAAAGAAATAAATGATGAAGTGCCAATGCGACCGATCGGAGTTGTAGAGAAGTGTACCTTTTGTATTCACAGGGTTCGGGAGGGGAAGCTCACAGCATGTGTTGAGGTCTGTCCGGTAAGAGCGCGAAAATTTGGGAATCTGAACGATCCCGAGAGCCCGATATCCCGTTTTCTGGAGTCAAGAAGGCCATTCCGGTTGAAAGAAGAGCTTGGAACTCAGCCTCGAATGTGGTTTGCAGGATGATGCCTGATGAAGAATCTTGATGTCTATGGAATGGAAGTAAGACTGGAAGACCTGAAGGGCGCCGGTCCCAGATTTTGGGGATGGATCGCGGCGCTGGTAATTGTGATTCTGGTTGGCCTATATTTTTGGGCGCTTCAGATGCCCTTTTTCGAGGGACTCATTATTACCAATATGCGTGACGTCTTTTCTTGGGGATTCTACATCCAGAATTTTATGTATTTCGTAGGATTGGCCGCCGGTGGTCTGGTAGTGTACTCGAGTGTTTCACTGTTCGGCGCAAAGGATTTTGCTCCGATATCACGCATTGCTGTTCTCCAAGCTGGCATCTGCGTTATCCTGGCGTTTCTCTTTATCATGGTTGATATGGGTCATCCTGAGCGCGGCTTCTGGTTTGCGCTTACGCCTAATCTCCAATCCGTCCTATTTTATGATGCGATGATCATCAATATTTATCTTGCGATTTGTGCCGTCGATGCCTGGGTATTGATGAGCGGCAGAGGCACACACAAGGTGGAGCTGGTACTTACGTTTATCTCCCTTCCCGCCGCTATTGGCATGCACTCCATCACCGCATGGGCTTTAGGATTGCAGAAAGCGAGAGAGGGATGGCATACAGCTCTCATGGCCCCGATCTTTGTATCGTCGGCGATCGTATCTGGGATCGCGCTTTTGATGCTGATTGCAATGTCCGTTGACCATTTTACCCACGTCAAATTCAAAAAGGTGATGTTTGATAAACTAGCAAAGCTTCTGGCAACGGTAATCCCCATTGATCTTTTCCTGCTGATGTGCGAGGTTCTGCAAAGCTCCTGGCCCAGTTCTACGACACCAGGGCACTGGGAGCGGATTTCACTGCTATTATTCGGCAAGTACAGCGGCCTTTTTGGCTTTGAGATTTTTCTGGGAGGGGTCCTGCCCTTCTTTCTGTTGGCCATTCCCAAGACAAGAGTCAAAAGGTCAATGCAAATCTTGGCGTGCAGCTTGATCTTGATAGGAGTCCTCATTAAGAGATTTATGTTCATTGTTATGGGATTTGCAGTGTCTCCACTGGGTCCGATTGAGGCTGCTTATGCGCCGTCTTTGGTGGAGATAATGGTGACGCTGGGCCTATGGGCCATCGGAATTCTGCTTTTCACCTTGGCGGTCAAGGTATTGCCTATTGAAGTTCCAGAAGAAGGGCACTAGAGAATGCAAAGTGCAAATTTCAAAATGCAAAACTGAAAAGCACAAACGCCTTGGAACGTGAAGACCCTTTGCAGCGGAGGTGGTTTCGGTGAAATTCAGCCAGCCAAAGTTGTTTGCCAATCCTGAATCGAATATTCTGCGAAAACCTTGGTTTTTGATTGTGGTTGCCATAGTCGTTGTAGTCCTTGCTGTTCTTATAATCTATCCGATCTACGCTGTGGCCAATTCCCAGTTTTTTCGGGGATATTCATCTCACAAGTCCAGTTACTCGGCATGGCTGAAATCAAGTCATAAGGATGTGCGTTGCGTTGACTGTCATCGGAAGCCGGGCTTTATAAACGGGATCGTCTTTAAGACTAAGTCTGTTACCGAGTTTTATCGGAAGAGTTTTGTGGGTGCCAAGGAAAGCACTCTCTTGAAAAAGCCCAGCAAAGAAGCATGTCAAAGCTGCCATGAGCGCCCTGCAACTATGCTTCGGGCCGTATCTCTCAAGATCCCGCACCGGGCTCACCAGGATCTGGGCCAGATAGAGACAAGTTGTGCGAACTGCCATAAATGGCTGGTACACAATGAGGCATACGAGACGAAACACAAGAAGCTGCCACTCAGTGCCGTATGTTTGAATTACGCATGTCATGCGGGAACTCAAGCGAAAGACTCTTGTAGCACCTGTCATCATCAAGCCACAATTGCGGAAACTCAATGGAGTGAGGTCCATAGAGAGAATGTTGACAAATACGGCCAGAATGGCTGTTTTGATTACTGTCATAACGTTAGTTATTGCCAAACCTGTCATACAACCGGTCAGAAACCAACGAACGGAGTGACTGCGGGGACGGCTATCCAGCCGGGTGATCTGATTTCAAAGCACACCAATTCACCGGACTGGATAAAAGGACATGGCGGGGAAGCCTTGAACGACGAGGCCAAATGCTTGAACTGTCATATGGCTATACAATACTGCGATAGCTGCCATAAGAAACGTCCTGCTTCTCATGGAAGGGAACGACAGTGGATCACTGTTCACAAAAAGCTGGCAAAAGATAATGAGAAAGCCTGTTTGACCTGCCATGAGAAGAAGATGTGTGATGAATGCCATGAACTATTCAAAGAAAAAGGTCTCTAGCAAAGTCGAAATATAGATTTTCAAGAAGGCGTGGAGCGTGAACAATAATGGGAAAAACAGGGAACAAAAGAAATACGGACGGAAG
>CAYFXD010000114.1:0-14466 GCA_964347095.1 uncultured Actinomycetota bacterium
GCACTAAGAGTCTAGCCAAGGAAAACCAAGCAACCGGGGTTTCAATTCATTCCGTCATACCGGGGATGGTTAGGACTGACTTCTACAAAGACCTAAAGCGAAGCCCAAAGCTTGAAGAGAGCGCCGACTCTCTTCCATATGTCTTAAATGCCTTTGGAGTCCCAGCACAAGACATCGGACGCTTCTTTGTGAAGCTGGCAGCTCAAGAACCAGGAGCAGTGACTGGCAAGACATATTCACTCCTCAAAGGGCCACGACTGATTCGAGCAATTGGGCTAATGATCTGGTACCGGATATCCGGCAAGATCAAGTCCACGCATTAGATTTGACCTGCCTCAACAGAATCCGGCTTTGGCTGGATGCTTTCTCTAGTTAGGCAGCCAGATGAAACATATCGAATCGTGCACCATGAAGGAATGAGGAAGAAACATGTCATCGACCTCCATATATCGTACTCCGGAACGTGAGGCTGAGATTCATGCCATGTACGATCAGCAACTTACTCGACGGGGGCTGCCTCATGAAAGTCGGATGGTGAATACCCGCTTTGGGCCCCACACACGTGCTGTGCCGATTCCAGCTCTCACCATGTTATACTTGCCCTTATCATTGGCGCTTTATTCTGCAACGCAAGGCGAAATCTGAAGGACGTCGCTTGCGCCCTAAACACTAAAGGTCCTGCCGAAATTAATAACTGAAGAACGTCCCGCGCCTTGAGGCTACTAATCCTCACTGATTTTCGCCCGCATCTCAGAAAGGTGCCGCCTAGTCCACATGAGCTTGAAATTGTGAACCAAGCAAGGAGTATAATGAAAAACAGCTCCAAAGCAAAGCCGAAACCGTCTGGCACAGAGACACAATAGAGCGAGCACAACTGGAGCAAAAGCAGATAAGCCAAGATCATGGAGGTGCGGAGAATGATCTCAACACGACAAGTGAAAGATGCCAATACTACAGTTCAAGCCGGTCTGTGCTTCCTTCAAAGCTTTATGGGCAATTATCATCCGCGCGATTTTGCAGTGCACTTGTGGGACGGCACCCTCTGGCCCGCCGAACCTGGGCAACCTACGCGCTTCACGCTGGCTCTTAAGCACGCTGCAGCACTGCGCAAGATGTTCTGGCCGGCAAATGAGCGTTCTCTTGGTGAAGCCTATATCTATGACGACTTCGACATTGAAGGAGACATCGAATCGGTATTCTCCCTGGGAAGCTATCTGGAGGAACTGAGCAGAAGCAAGACAGAGTTGCTACAGTGTGCTCGGCATTTATTAAAACTGCCTTCCGCTCATCACTCACACAATGGTCGCCAAGCAGCATCTTTAAGTGGCAAGCGCCATTCCGTCAAACGCGACCAGTCAGCCGTAACCTATCATTATGACGTATCAAACGATTTCTACGGATTGTGGCTGGACAAGCAGATGATTTACTCATGTGCCTACTTTGCCTCACCCACCGACACGCTTGATGCAGCTCAGGAACGTAAGTTGGATTATATCTGCCGCAAGCTGCGTCTCCGCCCTGGCGAGCGTTTGCTGGATGTCGGGTGTGGTTGGGGTGGGCTGGTGATGCACGCAGCAAAAAACTATGGCGTAAGAGCAGCCGGTATTACCCTTAGCAGACCTCAGGCCGATCTCGCCAACCAGCGCATCCATCGAGCCGGGCTATCTAGTCAATGCCGCGTTGAGGTACGCGACTATCGCAAAATCGATCAATCGGAAGAGTATGACAAACTGGTTAGCGTGGGAATGTTTGAGCACGTTGGGGCAGCGCTGCTGCCCGAATACTTCCAACGAGCATGGCATCTATTGCGTCCGGGCGGTGTTTTTCTCAATCATGGCATTGCCTGCCGTGCCGGCAAGCCGATGCGGCGAAGAGAACCGTCGTTTGTCCAGAGCTATGTATTTCCTGATGGCGAGTTAGTGCCAATCAGCACAGCACTAGACGTAGCGGAGATGAGTGGTTTTGAAGTGCGTGACGTGGAGAGTCTCCGTGAACACTATGCGCTTACCTTGCGCCACTGGGTCGGTCGTCTAGAAAGCAATCACGAAAAGGCGTGCCAAGCCGCTGATGAAGTAACATATCGGATATGGAGACTGTTTATGGCGGGTTCAGCTTATGGATTCAAAGCAGGACGGCTGAATGTATATCAGACACTGCTTGCCAAGCCCACCAAAGCCGGCAACAGTAAGCTGCCGCTGACCCGCACCGACTGGTATACTCAAGGACCAGTAAACTGGCACTCTGCCTAGGAACGTAGAAAAGCCAGCTTGCTAGAGCTGACTACAATCATCGTGGGCCTATTTGCGGACAATCCCATAATTCATGCCCCTGAATCACCTATCAAGTTCGATACAGAGATCCGGATTCCTCTTGTTTATGCGGACGTCAGATCTTATTGTTTCTCTCTTTTGCTTTTCCCTCGTCACAACACCATCAGCAATCCCAAGATAAAGGACTGGCCTGATCATTTATCCCCCAGCCGCTTGTCGGAGTTCCATTCTTCTGCTGAGCACGCCCAAAAGGGGAAGTGCGGCCACGGCAATTGTGAGTGCTACGGCCAGCTCAAGTTGGATTTCGGCAAATCCGCCACCTCTTATTCCGATCTCAAAGAACATTTCCAGAATCCAGTAAGTAGGAATGATCTTGGGAATCCACTGAGGCAGATCCTGCCACACATAGAATACGGCTGGTGTGAAAAGTATAAAACCTACACCTTTCTGTATGGTGATCATCGTATTCATGTCTTTGGCAGCTGCTGCAAGAAGGATACTTATTTCCGATACCATTAGCGCGGACACACCCAGGGCTGCAAGCAGAGCCCAGGGCTCTGAACCTAAAGCGTTGTTTATCAGAAGCGTTACGAGGGCCATCAAGATTGCTAAAAAGAATCCGAAAGCAGCCTTGGCCAATACAAGCTCTGACATGCGTACGGGTGTCACCAGAATAGCGTCGACTGTGTGGTTCTCCTTCTCTTCGACCAAACTCGTAGCAGGTGCAACAGCACCCGCGTAAAGCAAGGCAAAATATATGATCATTGGTATCAATCTTGTGGCCAAGGGCAGAACTTCCTCACCCACAGTGTATATCTGTACATCGACGGGAGGTTTTGACCCTTCTACTTCTCTGATTAGGTCAATCGTCGTCACCGATAGAACAATGCGGTTTGAGGCTTGACTCTCACCACCGATGAAGAACCCAAGTTTGGGGCGCTCTCCCGAACGGACCTGTTGGTCAAAGTTCTCCTCAAGAATCAGACCAGCGTCGAGATCGTTGGCCTCCACCTGCCTTCTTAATTCGTCAGCATCATCTAGCAGCGTGACTCGTATACCTTCAAGTTCCTGTGCTTCTGCGGTAATCTGTGAGTCACCCCGATCAACGATCCCCAAGCGGGGCTTTGGAGAAAAAAGGGTACCCAACACCAACTGTATCAGCAATGTGAGCACAATTGGCAAAATGATTGCCGTAAATACCACCGGTGAACGCGGGCTAACCTTTAAGTCTTTGCGCAGTACTCTAAATGCTCGCTGCAGACTCATCTCGCCTCCATTTCTATATTAAAGACCATCGCTGACTGGGAAGATTGCGGTGACCGAGTAATCGGCTGCGAGCTATGGGCCATCAGCTATTAGCCAGTTTGATGTTACTCAGAAGCAAGCTTCAGCTCCATCTGCTTGCTGAGCACGGCAAGAATAGGAAGTAAGGCTCCGCAGATGGCTAGTGCTACCACCAGCTCGAGAGCAATTTCCGACAAGCCGCCGCCCCGGATACCAACCTCGAAAATTGGCTCCAGCATCCAATATGTCGGGAAGATCTTGGCAATCCACTGAGGTAGATCGGGCCAAATGTAGAAGATGATGGGCGCGAACAACAAAAATCCTATGCCTTTGACCAGAG
Organism: uncultured Actinomycetota bacterium; assembly: GCA_964347095.1. GTDB lineage: Bacteria > Actinomycetota > Aquicultoria > Subteraquimicrobiales > CAYFXD01 > CAYFXD01. The sequence continues at coordinate 3,895 of CAYFXD010000114.1, forward strand.
CCATGAGATCCTGATCAGTCTTTGATATGGCCGCTAGCACAATGCCAAGCTCGGCCGACATCAGCGCAGCTACACCAAGAGCTGCAAGCAGAGCCCAGGGCTCTGAACCAAGGGCGTTGTTCAGCAGCAGCGTCACCAAACCCATCAAAACCGCCAGGACAAAACCAAATGCTGCCTTGGCTGTCACAACTTCGGACATTCTAACCGGCGTGACTAAAACAGCATCGATTGTATGCTTTTGCTTCTCCTCTACAATGCTCATGGCTGGCACATAGAGACCCGCTATTATCAGAGCGTAGAACATTATCAGCGGCACCAGCCTGGAGGAAAGAGGCAAAAGGGCTTCACCAATCGTTGTGACTCTTACCTCTACAGGCGGCTCTGAGCCCTCTACTTCTCGGACAAGATCAATTGTGGTTACGGATAGAATGATGCGGTTTGAAGCCAAGCTTTCACCGCCGATATAGAATCCTAGCTCGGGACGTTCGCCCGAGCGGACAGCCTCATCAAAATCTTCTTGAAGAATCAGCCCAGCATCGAGATTGTTGGCCTCCACCTTGTCTTTCAGTTCGTCTGCGTCCTCGAGCAGAGTAACACGGATCCCTTCGAGTTCCTGCACCTTCTTGGTTATCTCGGAGTCACCTCTATCTACAATCCCCAGCCGGGGCTTTGGATTAAACAAAGCACCAAATACGCCCCTAATGAGTAGAGTCATCACCACCGGAAGCACGATTGCATACAGCACTGTGGGTGAACGCGGGCCTACCTTTAAGTCCTTCTTTAGCACTTTAAATGCCAGCTTGGGACTCATAGCGTCTCGACCCTCCTCTTGAGAGTCATAAGGCCTGCTGCGAAGATTACCACATTCCAGACTATGACCATCCCTATATAGGGAATGACCTCGGCCCATCCTTCCATATACGCAGTTGAACGCATGATTCCTTCAACTAGCCCGTACGTTGGCAACACCCGTATCCAAGTCGATGCAGTGCCAGGGAATAGTGTTGCAAAAGCCGGAATTATGAGTGGGACTACAAACAAGATGCTAAGAAAGAGTGTTTCCATAAAGTCTTTTCCTGCAGCTCCCGAGATCATTCCCACGCTTGTCATCATGATGGCTCCGAGTAATATCATCGTGAGCAATATGAGGGCATTCTCCCCGAAGGCATTTATGATGAGAAGAAGAAGGACCGCCTGAAAAAAGGCGAGAAAAGTGCCAAAGATGGTCTTGGCAGCAAGCACGTCCGCGGTTCTCGCCGGGGTCACTAGTACGGCCGTGACCGTTTTGCTTGATACCTCAGTTGATATCAGCGATGCCAGAGCCATTGATTCAATCATCAGCACAAAGAACGCAATCAGAGGTCTTATCTTTTCTCTAAATGGCACCTGGTCGCCCGCGAAGTCTTCGCCCAAGATTATAGTTTCCTCATCTGGCATTTGCACCGGAAAGGCTTCCTCAGGACTGCCGATCCCGCGCGATGCGCTGCGAATACCGAATGCCATCTCCCGCACAAAACTGGTCATGGCGTTGCGTATCTCCTCCGGTATCGCCGCATCGGCATAGACACGTACGGTAGTCCCCTCGCCAGCCGCCGTTTTGACCAAGAAGTCCTCAGGAAAGTCGATGCCGATGCCAATCTCTTCGTCGGTCTCCAATTCACCTTCGACCGCTGCTCTAAGATCCTTAGAAGAATCAAACTCAACGATTTCAAGTCCTTCTTCTTCCTGCTCAGCATACTGCTCTATTACCTGGTCCATGCCCTTCTGATGAATGCCGATGGTGATTGTTTCGTCGACTGTGCTCGGCATCAGCCAGTAAAAGAGCGCATAAGCCACAATTCCCAGGATCGAAAGGAATACCCAAAGCCTATCGCGGGAGATTTCTTTCAAATCCTTGAGGATAATGCGCCAGATGATGGAGGGCCGTGACACTTTCTTGTCCATCACTCAAGCCCCCTCCCGGTCAGCTTGATGAAAATGTTCTCCAGTGTGGCTTCCTCAGTGTGTATAGTCATGAGCCCTTCTACCCCAATTGCTGTCTTTAGTTGTTCGCCGGCGTCAGCCACATCAAGAGGAATAATCTCTTCCGTAACCTCTCCGTCCTTGCGGCGGCGAACCTTTACCGAACGCTTCCCATGCTCCAGCTTAAGGTTCTCCGGCGTATCGATAGCTACGATCTTTCCCTCGTTCATGAAGGCCACATAATTTGATAGCTCGTCAGCTTCGTGCATATCGTGTGTCGTGAGAAAGACGGCAGCGCCACGCTCAGCCTCTTCTTTAATGATCTTTCGGATAGACTGGGAAGAGACCGGATCAAGACCGCCTGTGGGTTCATCCAGGAAGAGCACATCTGGGGTGTTCACCAGAGCCCTGGCAATCATCAGACGCTGTCGCATTCCCTTGGAGTATTCCTTCACCCGATCATTCTCCCTCCCGACAAGATCAACCCGGCGAAGCGCCGCCTCGGCGTCATAGTGCTTGATCCCGAACAGTCCAGCAAAGAATTGCAGGTTCTCTTTGGCTGACATATTAAGATAGTGGTTCTTCTCTTCAAAGCACACACCGATCCGTCCCTGGATCTCTGGACTCTGTCTCGTCACGTCCACATCAAAAAGCCGAATCTTGCCCGTCTTTGGTTCAAGCTGGCCCGTAAGCATCTTAACAGTAGTTGTTTTTCCAGCGCCGTTCGGACCCAAGAAACCCAGGACTTCGCCTGGCTGCACCTGGAAACTAGCATTGTCGACTGCGAGCAGATCCCCGTAAGCATAGCTTATGCCTTCGGCGTCAATAGCAGCTTCACTCATCCGTCACTCCTTTCTCTAGACACAACTTGGCTGCATTGTCTTCGTAAACCTAAATCGCTCAATGTTGCCTGCTTCCAGAATAACAGACAACAACAATCCGATGAAGATCAAGACAATTAATCTGCCTGCAACTGTGCTGATTATTTTGCTTGGCACGTGCAACAATGGTGGAGTCGACGCATAGCCAATGATCAGGACTAGACCGCCCAAAACCACACCCATAATTCTTCCTACCAGCTTATTTTTGGTGTTCTGATATGCATAGCTTATGGCGAAGGCGGCTAATGCCCTGATCAAAATCTGCAGCAGCAGCAAATAGTCATTTGAGAAGGGGCGGAAGATCGCCCTCAAGCTGTCAAAGAAGTTCTCAGGGTTTATCCCTGGATAGGAGGGGAATTTGTAGGCTACTCCAAAGAATCGAACCAAAGCAAGGGGTGCGGTCACTAAGAATGCGGGAATCGGCCCCCAAAAGAGCGCTGTAGCGGCAATTGGAGTCAGAGAATACAAGAACCAAGCTTTTGGCCACCCACCCAGAATCAGAAAGACTGCCGTAGGAATGATGTCAATGCCCACGATCTTTGGGTTTCGCGAGAGCCGTCTCTCAATGTTCGATCTGAACAGCGTTAGAGACAAAGCGTACACCATGGCTAAAAGCAGCACACCATAGTTCAGTGGCTCAATAAATGTGCCTTGTAACACAAAGAAGCGCAAAACACATGCCAGAAAGAACCAGCGAAGAACAAGCAAAAACGCAAAGACTGCTTTCTTGTCACACAACCTAAACTGCTGATTTAAATCCATCTCCCCTCACCAACCTGCTCTTCAAGCCGTCCCGTATTTAAACATTCCCCTTCTTGTCTGCACGTCCCGGGGCGCTGTGAGCTGCAACTGCACCTAACTCAAACCTGAGGCAGAATTCCTGCCACATTTGATGAGACAAGCACAAAAGATTGTCAAAATCACCCAATCTTCTTAATCATATCCAAACAGAACGTAACAAAACGCCACTTGTTCTGTCAATTTTGCGATTTCAGTATTTGCCTGCATGAAATAGCCTCATGCATGGCTGGCTGATTCAAAAACTAGCTTGATAGACCCAGCCCATTCAATTTGTTACAATCCTCACTGTCGATCCGCTTGAAAATGTCTTGTTTCTGAATAGCGTAGTCATTATGAAAGAAAGTGCCTTTATGAAGGACGTAATTGGCTTTGGCTGCCTGAATGTGAATCTTACTTTTCAAATCAAGAATTCAGAGATCGTTGACTCAAGAATAAGGGAGTTCGGCATTGAGGGCGAAACCTATGGCAGCGCTGAAGATTTTGAACATTACCTGGACTTTGTGTCACACATGGGGAGAAGAGTCTGGCAGAGCGGCGGCGGAAAAGAAGCACGCGTGGTCTGGTCAATGGCTCATGCTAAATCAGCATCTGCTGGCGCAGGCGTGAGACAATAGAGCTATCGGCACGCAATAGACGGTTGAAATAACAAAGGCATTAGAAACAAGGGGAAGGGACAAGAATCTTGCCTATCAAAAACCCTGCAATGGCATTGGGAATACTACTGCTCGCTGGATTCACGGGAGGAAGACTGGCAAGACGCCTCAAGCTCCCAGCTGTCACTGGATACCTGCTCATCGGGCTACTACTCGGGCCGTCAGTCTTTGCAATACTCCCAACCGGCCTGAATAAAGAGCTGGGCTTTGTCGAAGTCTTGGGGCTGGGACTGATTGCCTTGATCATCGGCGGCGAACTACATTTCGGAAAGCTCAGAGAGCTTGGCAACAGCGTAGGGCTGATCACAATTGCTCAAGTATTTGGGGCGTTTGCGGCAACTTTTTCCATTATGAGATTTATTATAAAGGTGCCATTGCCAATCTCTCTGCTGTTTGCGGGACTAGAGACGGCCACTGCTCCAGCATCTCCGGTTGCTGTAATCAGAGAATATAAGGCCAGAGGCACTCTTACTCGAACAATCCTTGCGGTAGTTGGCTTGGATGATGCAGCATGCATTCTCATCTTCAGTATCACAGTAGCTGTTGTGGCCATGATTGTCTCAGGCGCGGCGGCAATCAGTATAAGAATGCTGGAAACGCCTGCATTTGAATTGAGCGGTTCAATTATGCTAGGGGTCCTGTTGGGCTTTGTGCTTTCCTATACTCTTGGCCTGCTCAGAGACAGACACCAAATCGTAACAGTATTGGTTGGCGTGGCATTGTTATTGGGCGGCATCAGTGAGCTGCTAGGTTTTTCGGCACTACTTCTCTCGATGGTAGTAGGACTCATCATCGGCAATTTCCATCAAGACCCCGCAGCATTGGGCGCCCTGGAAGATGTTGAACTACCCATATTTGTAGTCTTTTTTGCCCTAGCGGGAGCCAGTCTGCGTTTGGATGTACTCGCGGCTAATTGGACACTGGTTCTGGCACTTATTGCAGCCAGATTGATCGGGAAAGTTGGAGGAGCATTCCTCGGTGCTTCAATATCGGGTGCTGAAGACAGCGTACGCAAATACTTGGGGTTTGCCATGTTCTCTAAGGCTGGCGTGACAATCGGCCTTGTCTTGCTGGTCCTAGCTAAGTTTCCCCAATTTGGAGCAATGATACTTGCAGTAGAGCTTGGAACGGTTGTCATCTGTGAAACGATAGGCCCAATTGGCACGAGATACGCTCTCATAGCCTCTGGTGAAGCTCAGGAGGCATGACGCTGAAGGCAAATCTATGGAAAAAGCGAGAGCATATGGTGATTTGCTGAAAAACCATTGACTGTTTGCAGCTTAGGAGGTGGTCTACTGTGATTGTCACTGTCACTTTGAATCCTGCTTTGGATAGAATTGTCAAGGCTCGCGGTGTCGACCTCAATAAACTCAATCGCGTGGATCTAATCAATTGTTCTGCGGGCGGAAAAGGAATAAATGTCTCCCACTTGTTACACCTCTTGGGCACACAGACAGTTGCCATGGGATTCCTTGGCGGAATAGCCAGGCACTTTATGGAGGAAGAAATTAGAGCAGCAGGCTTGACAACCAATTTTGTTTTTATCGAGGGCGAAACAAGAACCAACTACATTATCATTGATGAGGCAACTGGTTTTCAAACTCAAATCAACGAGAAGGGCCCCGACGTGCATCCTGACGAGATTAGACAATTCAAGGAAAATTTCAGGAGAGCGCTTGGCCAAAGCGAAATGGTAGTAATGGCTGGAAGTCTTCCCCGAGGTATTGGTCCAGAAATATATGCCGAATTAATTGCCATGGCTAATGACATGAATGTTCCTACCCTGCTCAACGTGCAAGAAAGAATTCTTTACCCCGGCCTAGACGCACGGCCTTTCCTTTTAAAACCAGATTTCACAGCAGATAGTCGCTTGATGGGAATCCCTTTGAATTCATACAAAAACCGAGTAGACGCTGCACAAAAGTTGCTGGATAAGGGTGTGCAAGTCGCCGTAATCAGTTCTGGGTCTCTTGATCAGATAATAGTAACCAGAGAGAAAATTCTAGATGCAAAAGCTCCCAATGTGGAAGTTCTTAATCGTGTAGGAGCTGGCGGTGCTTTTATGGGGGGAATTGCTCATGCATTGGCGCGCCAGGAGTCACTGAAAGAAGCAGTTCGGTTAGGGATGGCTGCTTCCGTGGCGACATCTCTCAGAATAGGAACGAAAGTCGAGACTATTGAAGAAATCAGCGAATACTTGGCAAAGATTGAAATAAGGGAGGCTGGAAAGGTTGAAAAAGGTTAAGGATATAATGACTCGAGATCTAACTGCCGTTTCTGAAGACACAACCCTGAAAAGAGTAACCGCGATCTTGGATCAACACAGATTCTCAGGGGTGCCAGTTGTAGATGCTAACAATAGTGTTATAGGATTCATTTCTGAGAAGGACATCATCAACTCCGCTTGTACAGGTCAATTTAGTACCTCTGATGATCTTTTTGTCCGCAACTTCGCCCTCATAGCTAGCCAAATAAGCGAGGTGGGCGATAGGTACGTCAAAGATTATATGGTTCGCGATGTCCACTCGGTAACCGAGGATGAGGATCTCACAAATCTCGCAGAGATGATGATTAGTAAAAACCTAAAATATGTACCAGTCGTGCGAAACGGAAGACTGGTGGGAATGGTCAGCCGAACTGCTGTTTGCAGAAGCCTTCTGGGCAACGGAAAACAGAATGCGGAAAGCGCAGCCGAAAAGACCGGCAACAGTGGATAGGGCTGCTGCGGCCGTGTCATTGGTTTTCAGCCAAGGCCTTTTGCTCCGCTCTGACATCTGCTCTTCCTGCAGTTGATTTCCCCGCAAAAAGAAGTGTGTAGCCACAAAGTGCCAACACCAGACCGCCCATACCGGACGTTTCGGATCTGGCTGCCTCTTCGGCCAAGATATTACCTGCTTTGATCACCTTGGTTGCTTGCTGATCTGTGAGAAAAGGCAAAGTCCTCGACGTGTATTTGTCTATACTAACTCAAAACTTTTTCTTTCGCTGGTCGCTTGTTGGGTCTCAACGATCGCTATTTGTCTACTAGTTAGTCTATTTGGCTCAAGCCATCGCGTGCCTAGACTGCATAACGACAGCTTCAAGTTCGACCGGAAGCTGCCCGAACGGCTTTCAAATGGGATCTCCGCAACTGATGAACTTATTCCCTAATTCTTTCGACATCACCGGAGCCACTCACATTCTGATCCACAGTTGGGCTGCCTGCATAGCGCACATGACCGCTGCCACTGACATTCGCCTGCAAATCCTCTATAACCCACACTGTTGCTTCACCGCTGCCGCTCACCCGAACCTCTGCCCGCTCACTTTCCAGATCTCGGCCCTCATACTTGCCGGAACCGCTAATGGCTACTGTCTGCTCCCGAACCTTTTCTCCGGTAATCTCGACGCCGCCGGACCCGCTGATTTCTATCTCGAGGCTATCAAAGTCCATGTCTTCAGCTCCCACCTCTCCCGATCCACTCACATTCACTGAGAACTTGTCGCCGGACAGGTCCGTAACCTCAACATCGCCACTTCCGGTGACACTGATCGAGTCCAACTCTGTCACCGTTAGATAGAACTTGATCGGCTTCGTTGGCCGAAAGCTGAGAGTGCTCTCACGATCAATTCTCAGTTCGTCGCCCCTTACTTCCGTCTCCAGATAATCCATCAGGTTGTCCTCGGCCTCGATAATCAGGCTCTCGCTCTCGCCCGGCTCAATATAGAGAGTCCCAGAAGTTGTTAGCTTCACGCTGGTGAAGTCGCTCACGGTGCGCTCCTGCTCAACCATTTCACCAGAGCCGCGAATTCCTCCCAGCCACGGAATGCCTTGGCAACCAAGGCCAACTGCCAGTGAAAGGATTGCTGCTAGGATCAGCCGCTTCATACCGAACCTCCTTACCTCGTTGTCCGTATCCCCGTCTATTCATTCCTCAGCGAATCTCGCGGCTTTGGACCGGTAGCGTGCCCAGAGGGGCGGGAAAACCACAAAGAGCTAGGCTTCCTCTAAGTCCCAGAGCGGGAACCGCGACACTTTGTCCTTGGTTTTCGGCAAGACAAAGCCTGAGAAGAGCAAAGGACTTCTGGGAGTTTTAGATTTATCTGCGGCCACAATATGATCGGTCTTGTTGTTCATGGGCGCTGCTGCTCTTGAGCTAGGAGCGAGCAGCAAATAGTTTTGCTGTTTCCTCCTGCATAAGAACCCAAATTGAGTAGATCCCAATACCCGTTCCGATCGGGACGTTAAGCAAATCCAAAACCGCTAGTATGAGGACTAAAATTCTCGCCCACGGTCGTCGCCTCAGAAGTCCTACGCCACCAATGATTCCTGGCACCGATGTCAAGACCAAGAAGAAAGCTACCAGAGCGCCGATGGTTATCAGGATTGGCAGCGCTTCCTCATCGCCTGAAGCAAACCCCACAACCGCAAGGACTGCAAAAACAATGGCAGCGGCTAGAATCCCTAAGACGCCTAACCCGATCTTAAGTATGGCCACAACTGTGACATGCTTCTCCATTCCGCTATCCCCTTTTGATCAAGCTTCCGCGCGCAGTACCCCTATTGCAACAGTATGCCACTCCGTCAAGGATGAATCTCCTAGGTTACTACCTGGTTTGTCGACCAGGCAGCACCAGGTCGTCGGTAGCGCTTGCTTCATGTCCGGAACAACGGTGAGAGCCGTCCTGCCGCCACACCGCGCACAGAAGAGCCAATCTTCGCAACATCTAAATCAGGAAACTAGGAACATGAGGTGGAGAGTTACGCCAAGGGCAAAACAGAGGGTGCTTGACCAAGAGAGAAATGGCTTGATCAAGCCAAAGCCGCAGGCTGTGGGCCTAAGTGGATTCGAACCACTGACCTCACGCTTATCAGGCAGTTCAGAGGGTCTATAGGCTAGTTGTGTCAATTTGTGCCAAGCAACGAATAATAAGGTCTACCAGCAAGAGAAGAGGAATTAGGGCAAGTTGCTCTCATGGGTAACTTGCCCTTCTCATGCCTATTTGTGACGCTTTTGTTAGAAGATTGTTAGAAGATCTTTGCCAAATCATACAGCGGAACACTGGCTTGCTCTATCTTGATTAAAGGTACTAGTATGCTGGACTAAAGGGACTCACAGGCAAGCGTCCTAGCTGCTTTTGCCAAGAGATGGGAAGCTGACTATCCAACCGATACCTTTCCTCTCAGACAACTTATCAGAACAGGCCAGCTGGGAATCAGAGACCTTGAAGAAGTATTGCGGTAGTTCCACAAGCCTGCCCCATTTACCAGCATTTACCAAGATTGGGACTACGATCAGGAGCAGCCCAGTGAATTTGGTGACAGTCATGTCGCCTCCTCGTGGCGAGCTGGCGATGCCCAACGTTGAGCGGATGAGCGGCGCGAGCCGCTCATTGCCATTCTATGGCATGGCTCTTGTCACTGGTTCTGCGCTTTGGCGGGTCCGCTCAATCCGCTGGTTCGGCGTCCGACCGGTCGGCCTGCAAGGTGGCCTCGGACTCGAGGATGCTGCGAAGGGTCGCGACGTCGGTGCGCATCTGACGCTGAATCACCAAGCCAAAGAGGGGTCCGAGCAGTCTCATCGCGCCAGAGGGTCGGCCGCTTGCGGCCAGCGTGAATCGTGTTCCGTCGTCGATGGGCTCTAGGCGATAGCTGCCCCCGCCTTCAAGGGGGCCCTCGATGTACTCCCAGTCCATGCGCGAGGTCGGCTCGAATGTGGTCACGCGGTAGACGACAGTCATCCTCCCGGTACTCACGAAGCCGACGGAGCCCTTGCCGGCGGGTTCGTCGGTGCGAAGACCCGAGTTGACAATCCCTGTGCGCCAATTCACGTCGCGGCTTGCGTCACATAGGTACTCCCAGACCGTGCGGGGAGACCTTCTGATCGTGGTCGTTGCGCTCACGTCCACGGAATCCCACCTCCAGGTGCGCCGAACATTGCTTATGCGGATCCGAATAATGCACGTCTCGCTGATCCTCAATCCATATAATACGCTTTTACGTGATTGTCGAACAAGCGCGAAATCGCACCCTCCCTATTCTCGTTTCAGGGTAGTAACATGAAGTTGTAGTAACAGGGGGCCCAAGCGCTACATCAGCAAGCTGATATGAGCAGGTAGAGCATGTTATAATTTCTTTAAGAGAAGAGTGGAAAGCTACTCTAGCAAAGAAAGCTTATATGGAGGGGCAGGAAGTAGGATTTCCTGCCTTTTTTCTTTCTCATTTTTCTCCCACCAGGGGAAGGATGGGCTGGCGAAGAGGGCTGCACTAGATTATATGCGGCCAACGATGCGCC
>CAYFXD010000115.1:0-14063 GCA_964347095.1 uncultured Actinomycetota bacterium
CATATCTGCAGTCACAGTCTTGGGCCTCCCTGCAGCCACAATGAGAATATCCGCCCGCTTGGTGTGCGCCGTCATGTCTTTTGTGCGGGTGTGGCACATAGTAACCGTGGCATTGGCGCCTTTCTTCTTCTGAACCAGGATCATGGCCATGGGCTTGCCTACGATGTTGCTTCTTCCCACTATGACCACATCTTTTCCTTCAACTTCAACTCCCGATCTGATCAGGAGCTCCTGAATACCGTGAGGAGTGCATGGAAGAAATGCCGCTTCCCCGATGACAAGCTTGCCCACACTCACAGGATGAAAACCATCAACATCTTTTTCCGGCGAGATCTCATACAAGACCTCAGTTTCATCCAGGTGCTTGGGGAGGGGCAGCTGTACCAGAATCCCATTGATCTTGGGATTGCTGTTCAAATCCCTGACCAGGTTAATCAATTTGTCTTGAGGAATATCCTCAGGCAAGGTATGTTTCTCGGAGTAAACGCCCAAAGCGGCGCAGGCCTTTTCTTTCTGACCCACATAAACCTGCGAAGCAGGATCCTCGCCGACGATCACAACTGCTAGACCCGGAGCAATGCCCTTGCTCTTCAGCTCCGTTACCTCCTTGGCCAGCTCTTCTCTAATCTGGCTGGAAATCATTTTTCCATCAATTATCTGCGCGCTCATTCATTGCCCTCCCAACAAATCCAATGAGCATCTCGATCAACGAAAACAGCTGCGCGTGTAAGCTGTACGCATCAATGCCGCTACCAAACAACGCCGACCGACATATACTCTGCCATTTTGATATGAATACTTCTGTAAAATAGCACACAATTTGGAGATTTGACTGTTGACAGTAAGACTCTCCAGCAGGGATTACGGTTACAGCGCCCATGTGGCAACCCGGTGTTCGGTCTTCAGTGCGTGGCTGGCGCAAAACCGCAGGGACTAATTGCGGTCCATGTTTACAAAGCCCATAACCGATTCGGTGGTTGGTCCTTCCCTAGTCTTGCGCGAACCGTAACCACGAACCGATCAACGAGACGGGCTTCATTACCCTAACCTTTTTTCACTTTTTCTAATGACTTCACCATCCCATCAACTGCTCCTAAAGCTGGACTATGCTCTGGCAATTCCAAAAGGGGTCTCTGATGCAAATCAAAATCTTGTATCAGAGGATCCTCAGGAATCGTCACTAACAGCTCCAAATCTATTTTCTTGATCTCTCCTTCCAGAACCTCATTTAGGCCAGAAGGCGGTACTCTTGTCACCACAAGAAAGAGTTTGCCAATGTTCAGCTCCATCTCCAGGGCTAGGTCCTTGATCCTTCCCGCCGTCTGAATACCCCTGATCGCTGCGTCAGTGATCAGCAACAGATAATCCACATTTTGAGTCGTGCGGCGGCTCAGGTGCTCCATCCCCGCCTCACTGTCAATCACAACATATCGATAACTTTCAGAGAGAATGTCTATGTACCTGCGTAAAATACTGTTTGCATAACAGTAGCAGCTTTGTCCCTCAGGTCTGCCCATTACCAGCACATCGAAACCCTGGCCTTCGACCAGCGACTCCTGGATTCTCATCTCCAAATAGGATTCCTTGGGTACGCCTGCTGGCAAGTCATCGATCCCCTTTAGCACGTCCTCCCGCATTTGACCGATTGTGGTCTCGACCTTGACCCCAAGAACCTGGTTGAGGTTTGCATTAGGATCAGCGTCAATTGCCAGAATAGGTGTCTGCTTCATCTTCTTCAGCGTGCCGACAATCAAGCCGCTGGTCGTCGTCTTTCCGGTTCCGCCCTTACCGGCAACAGCGATGGTTGTTGTCATGAAAACTCCTTGATTCCAGATGCTTGATTATGGATGGTTGATAAAGCCTTTTGCCCATATCAGAAACGACTATCTGGAATCTAATATCCAGTACCTACCTTCCTAGTCTGGCAAGGACCTTGGGGAATTCCTCTACATTTGTGTGGGGCAGGAACAATGCCGAGATGTATTGATCCATGAATTTGGCATTTGTGCTGAGCTCCAGATATGTGATCTTTTTGGCCACTGCCTGGGCCTTATTGATCAATTCTTTGCACTGGACAGCTGCTCTCGCGCCGAGAATTGAGCTATTGCCAATGAAGGTGAACTTGTCGCACTCAAGCTCTGGTAGGAGTCCAATAGTCACAACCTTCTCAATTTCCAAGTAGTTGCCGAATGCGCCTCCGATTATGATGTCCTCGATATCGTTTAGATCGAGGTGGACGCTGTCCGCCAAAATGTTGATCCCCGCGTACACAGCGGCTTTGGCCCTAATCAGGTTCTCGATATCAGCTTCGCTCAAGGTTATGTCTTGCTTGGTCGCCGAATCCTTTGCCCAAACCAGAACATATTCAGGGCCCAACTCGCCCTGCCTAATCCTAGGGCTCTCAAGCTCCAAATCAAACTTGCCTTTCTGGTCAATTACTTTGCCCAGAAAAAGCTCAGCAATGGCGTCAATGATACCGGTTCCACAGATGCCTCTGGGCTTGGTGCGGCCCACGGTGATGATCATTGGCTCATGGCTGTCTCGATCTATCCTGACCTGTTCTATGGCTCCAAGCGTAGCTTGCATTCCGTGCTTTACGCCGCCCCCCTCAAACGCCGGACCGGCCGAGCAAGAACAAGCTATCAACCACTCCTTGTTGCCCAAAACGATCTCACCATTGGTGCCAATATCTATGAAAAGGCTCAGCTGTTCTCGCTCCGCGATTCCCGCTGCAATAATGCCAGCCGTAATATCTCCCCCGATGTAGCTCGCGACGCAGGGGAAACAGTAAAGATAGGTGTAATCATTGAGATTGATCCCTACCTCCCTCGCTTCCATCCAAGGAAGGGAAGTGGCAACCGGTATATAGGGCTCTTCCCTGATATGTCGAGGATCAAGCCCCAGTAAAAAATGGATCATGGTCGTATTGCCCGCCGCAAGGATCGCCGAGATCGCTTTGGAGTCAATCGCAGATTTCTCAACCAGAACCTCAATCAACTCGTTGATAGTACCGACGACAAGCGATTGAAGCTTCCTTAATCCATCAGGCCTGGTGGAGAAGACAATGCGAGAAATCACGTCCTCACCGCAACTCGCCTGGGCGTTGAAGTCTGAGCTTTTGCTGATCACCCTACCAGTCGTCAGGTCTATCAGTTGTGCAGCAACTGTTGTAGTGCCAACATCGACTGCAATTGCATAGAGCTGTTGGGTTGTGTCGCCAGGCTCCACGTTGATTACCCTGCACTCGTCTCCCTCCTCTAATAGAGAGACAGTTACCTGCCAACCTCCTCGCCGAACAGCGTCGGCCAAAACCCTAGCGACCTGCAGGGGAGGCAGCTGACATCGGATCCCGCTTCGGCCCAGCTCGCGCCATAATCGCTGCAGGTCAGCAGTATTGTCATCCAGGCTGGGCTTGGGCAGAGTCAAGAATATCTTCTTTACCGGTGGATCGAGCGCCAGCTTTGCAAGTCTCTCCTCCCACTCATGTGAAGATAAAAGATGTCCACAGGTAGGTTGCGCTCTCTTCTCCTCAAGTATTCTGCCCAGACGTGATTCGGGCGGCACCCTGACTTCCAAATCTGTAATTATCAAGGCACGACAGGCCAGCACAAGACCTTTTTCACGATCCTCTTCGCTAAGCGTTGGAGCCGGATCGTAAACAACGTCTCCCTTATCAATTATCACGCGGCATTTGCCGCAAGTCCCGTCCCCGCCGCATGATGCATTGAGCCGAACCTCAGCGGCCATAGCCGCCCTCAAGAGATTTTCCCCTTTTTCGACTTCGATTTCTCTATTCTCAGGATAGAAACGTACTTTGCAATACTCCACGTGTATTACTCAACTCACTTTTGCAAGTCATTGGTTTGTAGGTTTGCTAGTCTGTTGGTAGGTAATAGGCAATAGGTCAGTTAGTCTTTTAGCAGGTAGTTGTTGGTGGGAAGTGGGAAGTGCACGGCCTCTTTTCGAGCCTTTGTTTCACACCAACAACTGTCCACCATCCACTAATCGCCCTCCTTCACTGCCGACTATTCACTACTCACTATCCACTCTGTTGTCGATCTGTTAGTGTGTTAGTCTGCCAGTGGGTGGCCAAAGAGTGCGGCGACGGATTTGTTTATTCACTGCCGGCTATCCACTGCTCACTATCCACTCTGCTAGAACAGTCCCACGACACTTCCGTCCTCGTCAATATCCACTTTCTCTCCGACGGGAGTTGTGGGAAGACCTGGCATGGTTCGCATTTCACCGCAGAGCGGATAGAGAAACCCGGCACCAACTGAAGCTCTAACTTCTCTTATGGGTAGATCAAATCCAGTTGGCCTTCCTTTCACAGCAGGGTCATGCGTAAGAGAAAGATGGGTTTTTGCCATACATATTGGCAGCTTGTCAAAACCCGCTTGCGTAAATTGCTCAATCTGCTTGTCAGCTAAGGGTGTGTAGCTTATCGAACCTGCCCCATAGATCTTTGTCGCAATTGCCTCAATCTTCTCTTTGATTGACATTTCCAGTGGATAAAGGAATTTAAAACTACTTGGCTGTTCAGCAGCTTCGACTACTGCATGGGCCAATTCTTCAGAACCCGCGCCACCTTTTGCCCAACCATCATAGCTGGCTACTCTGAATGCACCAGCTTTCTCAGCTTTTTCAGTTACTAACTCAACTTCATGCCGGGTATCAGTCGGGAAAGAATTTATGGCCACAACAACGGGAATTCCGAAGAGTCTCATGTTTTCCACATGCTTTTCCAGATTTGCGCAACCTCTTTCCACGGCATCAATATTCTCCTCAAGCAATCCTGGATCAAGTGGCCGCCCAGCCACAACCGTGAAATCTCCACTGTGCATCTTTAAGGCCCTGATAGTACATACAACTACAGCCACACTGGGATCCAGCCCGCTATAACGACACTTTATGTTCATGAATTTTTCCGCGCCACAATCAGCCCCAAAGCCACTCTCTGTAACCAGGAATTCACCCATCTTGATACCGATCTCGTCAGCCACAATGGAGCTGTTGCCATGGGCAATATTGGCAAAGGGACCTGCGTGTACAAAGGCAGGCGTGTTTTCCAGTGTCTGCATCAGATTGGGCATGATTGCGTCTTTCATCAGGACCGTCATAGCTCCCGCCACCTTTAGATCTTCCGCAGTGACAGGATTTCCATCCTTGTCGAGCGCAACCACAATCCGGCCCAAACGCTCACGGATATCTTTCAAGTCTGTTGTCAGAGCAAGAATAGCCATTACTTCAGAGGCAACGGTGATGTCAAAACCTCCTTCTCGAGGCACACCGTCATTTTTTCCGCCCAAACCGACGACTATGTTGCGCAACGCACGGTCGCTTACGTCAACAACTCGCCGCCATGCGATTGTGAACGGATCGATGTTTAACTTATTGCCCTTGAGGATGTGATTGTCCATATAGGCAGCCAGCAGGTTGTGGGCCACACCCACCGCGTGTATATCTCCCGTAAGATGAAGGTTAAAGTCTTCCATAGGGACAACCTGTGCATGGCCGCCACCGGCAGCTCCTCCCTTGATACCAAAAGTGGGACCCATGGACGGCTGCCTGATAGCGAGAATGGTCTTCTTGCCGATTCTGTTCAGGCCCATAGCCAGGCCGACTGAAGTTGTCGTCTTGCCCTCCCCCAACGGCGTCGGCGTAATCGCCGTTACATCTACATACTTTGCATTTGGGCGCTCTTTTAATCGATCACGCACGTCCAGATGCACTTTTGCCTTAAACTTGCCAAATAGATCCAGATCGTCTTCAGTCAGGCCACAGCTCTCTGCGATCTCCAAGATCGGTTTAAGCTTCGCCGCCTGGGCAATTTCCAAATCGCTATTCATGAAAGACCTCCTTCTCGGTAACCTCGCATTAACCGCCAGCAAAAGCAAAACAGTTGCGCCGAGCAAGCTTCAGAGATGTAGCAAGTCGATAGTCTCATGGTGAATGGTGGCAAGAGATCGTTTCACAGGTGATCCTCCCTATGCTCACTGCCGACTACGGCAATCCACTATTCGCTAATCTTTCTGGCTACCTGCACCTTCGATTATTCTATGCTTTATGCAGCGTTGTATGACTATTTTTAGAATTAAGCTGGGATAAAAGCAACAATCAATTCTTAAATGGCCAAATTCCTGATTAAGCGGTTTTCCACACGCATTAATGGGAACCGATTTCATGCCTGAGTATGGATTTGGCAAGAAGATTGCGGGAATGAGAAGATTCAAGGTCCCGAGAGAGTGAAAGAAGGGAGAGAGTGATTGAGTCAACCTCTTGTGTCTTGTAATGGATCCGTTTTGCGCCTCTACACTGGGATGATTTCCCTGCTTGTTGGCGCTACAAACTATCGGCCCTACCCTAGTGCTATGTTTTTATTCGCCGCACTAGTTGATCGTAGTCCGCCCAGATTTCCTCGGGAATATGGTCACCGAACTGATTCAAGAATTCTTTTACATCGCGCAGTTCTTGGTCCCAATCTTCTCTATCTACTTCCAAAATCTTTTGCATTTTCTCCTCAGGAATGTGCAGTCCTTCCAGATCCAGGTCATTGAGGCGGGGCACTAATCCAATCGGAGTTTCTTTGGCTTGCGCCCTGCCATTGACCCTATCCAATATCCATTTCAATACCCTGATATTGTCGCCAAATCCCGGCCAGATGAATTCTCCCTCTTCATCAACCCTGAACCAGTTTACAGAGAAGATCTTGGGGGGATGAGTCATCTTCTGCTCCATTGCCAGCCAGTGCCCGAAGTAATCGCCCATGTTATACCCGCAGAATGGTATCATGGCCATGGGATCTCTTCTCAATTTTCCAACCCTTCCGGCCGCCGCAGCTGTAGTCTCAGACCCTGCGCGCGCGCCAAGGAATACGCCGTTCTGCCAGTCAAAAGCTTCGACTACCAGCGGCAGTAGCCGTGTCCTTCTTCCCCCCAGTATAATAGCGGAGATAGGTACGCCGGCAGGATTGTCAAACTCATCCGACAGAGTGGGACAGTTGTATATGGATACAGTGAAGCGAGAGTTGGGATGCGCCGCTGTACCATCCTCTGAGGGACTCCAATTGTTGCCCCGCCAATCCATCAGATTATGTGGTACCGGGCCATCAAGGCCCTCCCACCAAGGCTCATTTACGTCGATGTCCAGAGCCGTATTGGTAAACAGAGTGGGGTAAAATGTTCCGCGCTTCAGTGTCTTCAGCATATTTGGATTGGTCTTCTTCGACGTGCCCGGAGCAACTCCGAAGAGTCCAGTCTCAGGATTGATCGCATAAAGACGTCCATCTGGACCAACATTCATCCAGGCAATGTCATCCCCCAAAGTCCACACCTTGTAGCCCGGCAGAGCGGATTCAAGCATAGCTAGATTGGTCTTTCCACAAGCAGACGGCATTGCTACGGTAACGTAGGAGATATTGCCCTCAGGATCCTCGATTCCAATTATGACCATGTGCTCAGCAAGCCATCCTTGCTGATATCCAAGGTATGAGGCGATCCTCAGGGAAAAGCATTTTTTGCCCAGCAATGCATTCCCACCGTATCCTGAGCCTACGCTCCATACCAATTGTTCATCGGGAAAGTGCATGATGAACCGACGATCCGGGCTGAAGTCCCCAACCGAATGAAGACCTTTAACGAAATCCTCCGAATCCCCGATCTTATTGACTACGTTCATGTGCATCCTGGTCATGATGCGCACGCTGGCTGCTACATAAGAAATATCTGTAAGCTGGATACAGGCCTTTGAGTATGGTGAATCCGGATGTCCCATCATATACGGGAGAACATACATTGTCCGTCCCTTCATGCAACCGTCAAATATCTTTCTGACCTTCTGCTTCGCTGCTTCCGGCTCCATCCAGTTGTTGTTTGGCCCGGCCGCATCCTTGCGCTGATGACAGACAAAGGTCAAGTGCTCAGTACGAGCTACGTCAGTAGGATGACTTCTGTGAAAATAGGCTGTAGGCCACGCGGTTTGATTCAATTCCCTGAATATGGGATTGCGCTGTATCTTTTCTTCCTTCATGCCTATCTCGATCAACTTGTGAGCTTCCTCTTCGGAGCCGTCGCACCAGCGTATCTTGTCCGGCTTTGTTAACTGAGCTTGCTCTTCGACCCATCTTTCTAAGGGTGTGGACATACATTGCCTCCTCATATCTCAACTTCAGGCACAAGATTTGACTTGCAGGTCTGAAATCCAAGGGTCCAAGCGGTTTGTCAATTCCCAATCCCTAGATCCTATTTTATTCCTCATCTTTTCTGCTATATCTTACTTGCTACTTTGTCCTGCAAGCTGTTTTGCAGGTCTTTCTAAAAGCTATTCATCTACAAGCTGCTTCTAGGGAGAAAGTGTCAAACGCTTCCTGGCCTGTTCAGGGTATTTGGCTATGAATCGCAGTTCATCGGCTACCAAGGGTTTCTGAGTAGAGACATTGGCATACCGCATCAGATCGAGGATCTTGCGCGCTTCATCATCGCTACGGAACTCGATCTCTAGTTTCTCATAAACATTCCTAAAACCTTTGATGCCGCCATACGCTCCTGTCGTGATGGTTCTTCCGGTCTCAATAATCTCTGGCTCGCCCCTGCCCAATTCCTCATAGTCAAACAGTTCATAGTTCCGCCTATCCTTCAAAGCGCCATCCGCATGGATGCCGGATTCATGAGCAAATGCGTTGTCACCGACGCCAACCTGGCTAAACGGTATGGGAACCCCAAATGCGTATGACGCGTATTTGGCAATTGACCAGGACTTTAAGAGATCGATTTTTTCATCCAGGATATATTTCTTTTCAAATCCTGCAGAATGCTTGATCGCCAAAATGGTGGTAAGAAGATCAGCATTGCCTGCCCTTTCGCCAATTCCGTTGACTGTGGTGTTGATATACGCGTCGACGCCCGCGTCAACTGCTCCCTTCGCTCCTGCCACCGAGCAAGCAACAGCCATTCCAAGATCATTGTGACAATGCATTTCTACTGGAATTTCCACGGCTTTGGCCAGTTTGTAAACCCGATCATATATGGTGAAAGGATCATCAAAACCAAGTGTGTCGCAATAGCGGATCCTAGCAGCTCCATGCTCCTTGGCAGCAGCGGCAAATTCTATCAGGTAGTTCATCCCGGTTCGAGACGCATCTTCTGCATTAACTCCGATTGTCTTCAAGTAAAATGATTTTGCCCGCTCAACCGCATCGGTCATTTTCTTGACCACACCCTTCCAGCCTATTCTCCCTTGAAACTTGCCCTCAATCATCTGGTTGGAAGTCGAAATGGAAATATTGACATGTTCGAGCCCCGGAGTGACCGCCATGGCCTGTTCAACATCCTCTGGAAGTGCGCGAAGCCATCCTTCCAGCCTCAATGAACTGATCACGCCCATCTCAGCCAACTCTAGGTTTGCGTTGAGATAATTCACTTCATGCCGGGTCGTCGGAAAACCAAATTCGCTTTGAAATACACCCATTTCATCAAGCTTGAGATTGATAAGGGTCTTCTCCAACTTTGCCAATCCCAACCTTGAGGTCTGCACCCCATCTCTGTTGGTCACATCCAGAATGTAGATCTTGTTCTTCGCCATAGTAAACTCCTCAGTTATACTCAGTTATAATGACTAATTCCTAATGACGAATGATTAAAAAGCACCGCTTTGAGTCCGAGGCATTAGATCATAAGTCATTTCCTAGGGATTCGTCATTAGACATTAGGCATTCGAACTCTTCAACTCTCCAAATCCTGCACCGCCTTGAGCATCCTGTCAAAAAGGTCCTCGATCTCCTCTACCTCGAGGCAGGAAAAGGCGATCCGGACATCATGCTCATCCAAAGTAATAATTCCTATGCCAAATTGATCGAGCAGGTGCGTCCTCAGCTCTTCGGCACCAATATTCTTCAAGCGAAGGCACATGAAATAGCCTGAATTGAAAGGATAAGGTTCCCAAGCTGCATCATACTTCGAGGATGAAAGTACTTTCTTAACCTGCTTGGCCCTGGCTTTCATTAATGCAAACTTCTCTTTTTTCTGAGTTTCATACTCCGGCGCACTCATAGCCCTGACGATGATGGATTGAGAAACATGAGGACAATTGGATATCAAGGAGCGGATCGCACCACTCACTTTTTTCTCCAGAGCCCTATAAGCCTGATCTTTGTCCCCATCGCCGGCAATTCCAAAGGTCATAAAGCCAACCCTGAATCCCCACGCATAGTCTTCTTTGGTGGCTCCATCAAGCTTCACCGCGAGAATTCGAGGATGGACGCCGGCAACATGGGCAAACAGCGATTCCTTCATGACTGCGTGCTCGTAGAAGAGGCCAAAATAGGCATCGTCTACAACGACAATCAGATTACAGCCTGATTCTGCGACTTCGATCAGTGCATCCCGAACCAACGTTGCTTCCTCTTCCGTGAGCGAGTAACCTGTTGGGTTATTTGGAAAATTCAGCACCATCATAATCTTGCTTGTCTCAGCCGCTGTGTCTCCTAGAATCTCTGCGAATCCTCGAGTATTGAAGCCATTGTCTCCATTAAAGAACGCGTACTCCTTGAATACTGCGTCATTCCTGGTACCGAGCATCATTTTATAATTTCCCCATATCTTATCGGGCAAGATGACCACATCCTGCGGATCTACAAAGAGGTCTGCCGCCAGACTCAGCCCATGAGTAAGCCCGCTGGTCACCACCGGAAGGCTTACTTCTTTTCCGCTCAGAGAAGGGTTTTTTTTGACCATCTCCCGCAGCCATAGTTTTCGCAGTTCAGGCTTGCCGGTCGTTGGCGCATATGATAAGGCGTCGTCTACCTTCAGACCCTGCAGACTCTGCATGACGCAATCCAAGTGCATTGCTTGGCCTCCCTCTTTGGCAATACCTATGGTCGCATTATGATTGTTGGCTTTTTCTCTGGCCTCATCCGTCTGCGTGAGGATCCCTCTCGGATAATAGAGTTTCTTCCCCAACTCAGAGAGGGTTGAATAGATATGGGGATTTGCCGTCTGTATTATTTGGTTGAGCTCGATCGCCAGCGGATTCAATTCGCCTCCTATTCCTAGGATCCGGTCAGGATCTCAAGAACTTGCTGATAGCGATGGGCTGTTTGCGCTACAACTTTCTCCGGCAAGACAGGGCCGGGCGCTTTCTTGTCCCAGGAAAGTGACAGCAGATAATCGCGCACATACTGTTTATCCAGGCTCTCTTGCCCCTTGCCCTTTTCATACTTGTGTTTGAACCAAAAGCGCGATGAATCGGGGGTCAATAGCTCATCAATGAGCATCAACTTGCTGCTATCCAGCCCAAATTCGAATTTTGTGTCCGCAATTATTATGCCCTTCTGTTCTGCCAGCTCAACTGCGCGCCGATAGACTGCGACGCTGATTGCACGCAGTTCTTCCGCCAGGTCAGCCCCGATCATTTCTGCCATAGCATCGAATGCAATGTTTTCGTCATGCTCGCCTTGCTCAGCTTTGGTTGCAGGCGTGAATACAGGCTCTTCCAGTTTTGCTGACTCAACCAGTCCCTCGGGAAGCCTCATACCACCAATGCAGCCGTTATGCTGATATTCTTGCCAGGCCGATCCAGAGAGATATCCCCGCACAACGCACTCGACCGGTAGCGGATCTGCTTTTCTCACCAGCATGCTACGCCCTTCCAACACTGTGCGGTGAGACCGGCACTCCTCAGGAAATTGTCCAAAGTCAGTGGTAACAAGGTGGTTGGGGACAATCTTCTCCATCACCCCAAACCAGAACTGCGATATTGCAGTGAGTATCTTGCCCTTTCCCGGTATCCCGTTTGGCAAGATTACATCAAATGCGGATATGCGATCCGATGCGACTATTAGAAGATATTTGCCCAGGTCGTAGATATCTCGCACTTTGCCGCGTTTTGCCAGATTCAGTTCAGGAATGTCTGTTTCCAGCACAACATTCTGCCTTTTCATGAAGCCTTTTGCTGCCTGCATATACCGCTCGCTTTCTGGCCATTGCGATGGCAATTTACCACCAGTCCATTTGTGTTTGCAAGGTACAACAATTAGGAGTTCAGGCTTTGATAGGGGATTTACCACACGTGTAGCAATTGCCGTAATCTATATTAGCACGCCGTGGAGTCTCCTCCAAATTCTCGGTGCAGGCCTCTCCCGACTCTCGCTTCACTCCGGTCTTTTGATCTCTATCTTTGCGATAGAGCTAGGAGATCCAGCCAAACAAAAAGACCAATACGCATTACTCCACCCGAATAATACATATTGGCCTTCTTGCCAGCTGAACACCGCAGGTGCTTTGTTCCTCCGGAAAAACTGCCATGCGCCTAGTCAAATGACTGAACTGGGCCCATATTAGCAAAGCGGCATCTGTTATTCAAGCCCGCAACATCCACACCTAGGCAAATGTGGTCTCCATATCGCGGTCGAGAACGAAGATAATGATCCTTTCGCCTCTGCGAGTGCTGATATCGGTATGCAAACTCATGACCTGAGCGCCTGTTATCGACGATACGATGTTCTCCAGGGTCGCCCTTGACGTATCCAACAGTTGAGTGCGCAACCTCTTGATCAGATCAGCTCCTTCTGCTGTTTTAGCCAGCTGCTCTTCTGCTGGCGTAAAAACGCCATTTAGTCGCACTATGATCATGTCCTTATGTATATGGGTTTTAGCCTCAACAGGACCTCTGCCAAGATATTCCCGTTCGAACTTGATAATTGCCTTACTAAATTGGGCTTCGACTTGCCCCTTTGTTTTCTTTTCCATCAAAGCTACCTCACATTTCGACCGCAAAACCCCTCCACCCTATAATAACCGTTCTGCATCTAGACCACCACGTATTACTAACCCGATCGCTTGACAGCTTGTCTAGATGATCAAGGCAGATTGTGAACCTGTCGAAACTTGCTCAACTGCTATGGTTGCGTATGACTGATTTCCTAGCTGAATCGCGTTCACAACGAATAGTAGATTGAAGAGCGCAAGAAAAAGAGGCGGGAAACTGTGTTCCCACCTCTTCAAAATATATCATTGCTACGAAACCTTACTAGAGCGCAAGGCAAGCCCCATGAGTGAAATGGCTAACCCCGCTCCCAAATACAGTAGGAGATTCAGGCCTGTGAAAGGCAAAACCTCCGCTGCCCGTGTAGGCCTGGGAGCCTCTGGCGCTGGTTGGATTATCGTAGGAATTTTCGGTTCTTCTGGCTCTTCTGGCTGACCTTTCGTGACAAAGACGATTTCTTCGTCACTATCCTCAACCGTACCTTTTGGGCCACCTATCTCGTCATGACCGACTGCAGTGCCGATATTCATGACATCAGCAAATATCTCGCTCGTCTTGGTGAAAGTGTAGCTCTCACCAGGCGCAAGACTACTGATAGTACCAATATCTCCAAGCACATCATCTGTAACCTTTATGTCATACAAAGTGCAATCACCGGTGTTGGTTACAGTATACGTGTAGGTCACAACCATACCCGAGGTTACGTCAACAAAATCAGCTGTTTTGTCCAGTTTGATATCTGGCTTCAGGATGTCCACCGACCACGTGTCAGAGTCACTATCCTGGCCGCCTAAACTATCGATTCCCGTTACGGAAACCTCATTAACCAAAGGATCGGGTTCCAGGGAAGCTGTATAGCTGCCTGTGTAAATCCACGTCTCATTTACATCAAGGAGACCATTTGAGTTAGTATCGCCGGCAGGACCAGCAAGACTAATCAGACTATCATCTATGACAACAGTCAAAGGAGTATCTCCTTCATTGGTTACATAGATGGTGTAGTTGATCACATCTCCTGCATGTGCCAAAGTCTTGTCTGCCTGCTTATCTACTTTAATGCCAGGGTGAATAATATCAAGGACGTGATTGTCCTCATCAGTGACTTTAGTCTGTTCGTAGTACCCTTTCGCGGTCGCTACGTTGATCAAAGGATCAGGATCAGATGCCTTGACCGTATAGGTTGCCATGTAGTTCCAGGTCTCAGTTACGTCAAGGAGTCCATTGCTGTTGGTGTCGCCGCCTACATAGGTGATACTAGAAATCACCGTGTCGGTGACCTGTACGTTGGCAAGTGGCACGTTGCC
>CAYFXD010000116.1:0-5192 GCA_964347095.1 uncultured Actinomycetota bacterium
ACAGAGGATGCATTTGTCCTCACGAGCCGGACACTGACGTCTGTCTATGTCCTTTCCTTTTTCCAGGATGAGGACTTTCAGGTTATTCTTGCGCGTAAGTTCCAGCGCGGAGAAGATACCAGCAGGTCCTGCACCGATGATTATTACGTCATACTCGGACAATTCGGCCTCCAATGGCCCATGGGACCAAACGCAACTGCGCATTGACGCATCCGCTTCAACCTGGATCAGGCTCAAGTCGATGGTAGCCAACCAAACCATGACGAGTCGAGCTTTCTCGACCAATCTTGGCACCTTCACAGCCAGCGCATGAGACTAAACAACCAGCTCCTAAGGATCCATCGTTTGCTCCCGCTCCAGCTCTCGACAAAATAGCCTGCGGAGACGTAAAGGGGGAGTATTAGCTCACAAAAAAATAACTCAAATAGCCATGCTACCTATCTGAGTCTTCTCATCCGCTGATCTTGCAGGCCATTTAAGTCCCAGAAGAAACAATAGTACAACTGTTCAGTAATGTCAAGATCGCAGAATGCGTTCAACATCACCTGAAAAGGCCGAAGCCACGAGGCCCGTTTCGTATGCAGCGACGGTCACGGCAAATTCCCAAACCGGCCCTCCGCAAGGGAACAACCAAATGCGCGTCGTAATCCAAACTTCTAGATTTTTATCTCCGGCTATCTAAGAGCCTAACATCTTTTCCCTCTTTCCGATGCCCTCTAAGAGCTCATCGACCACGGATGGCTCGGCCAGAGTGCTCACATCCCCTAGATGCTGGATATCGCCTTCGGCTATCTTGCGAAGCAGACGTCTCATGATCTTGCCGCTTCTGGTCTTAGGAAGGCGAGTCGCAAATTGGATCTTATCTGGTTTGGCAATGGGGCCAATCTCCTCAGCAATATGCTTTATCAGCCTTTTACGAAGCTCCTCACTTGGCTTATAGGCTTCTTTCAGGACAACAAACGCATAGATGCCCGTGCCTTTGACCTCATGTGGAAATCCGGCAACTGCTGTTTCTGCCACAGCAGGATGAGAAACAAAGGCACTTTCGATCTCGGCCGTGCCAAGACGATGCCCGGAGATGTTTAGCACATCATCTATCCGGCCCATTAGCCAGAAATCACCGTCTGCGTCCACTCTGGCTCCATCGCCGGTGAAATACTTGCCGGGAAATCTGGAAAAATAGGTCTCCTTTAACTTCTTATTCTCGGGATCGCTATACATGCCACGAAGCATTGCTGGCCACGGTTTGTCGATCACCAGGTATCCCCCCTCATTGACATCAGCCTCTGAACCATCCCCCCTCACTACCTGGGCAAGTACGCCCGGAAAGGGTCGGTTAGCAGAGCCTGGCTTCAATCTCATTGCACCCGGCAAAGGAGTGATGAGTACCCCGCCCGTTTCAGTCTGCCACCAAGTATCCACTATGGGGCATCGCTCCCTGCCAACCAGCCTGTAGTACCACATCCATGCCTCGGGATTGATGGGCTCTCCGACTGATCCCAGTAAACGGAGACTGCTCAGATCATGCTTGCGGACCCAATCCTCTCCTTGGCGCATTAAGGCCCGAATCGCTGTGGGCGCTGTATAGAAAATACTCACCTGATATTTGTCTATGATTTCCCAGAAACGATCCGGTTGGGGATAGGTTGGAATGCCCTCAAACATCAAGGTGGTCGCCCCTATGGTCAGGGGCCCATAAACTATATATGTGTGACCTGTGATCCATCCAATATCAGCAGTGTTGAAAAGAATATCCTCATCCCTATAGTCGAATATCCATTTACTGGTAAGAGCCGCATACACCAGGTATCCTGCGGTGGTGTGGAGGACACCCTTCGGCGGTCCAGTGCTTCCGCTGGTATAGAGAATAAAAAGCGGATCTTCAGCATCCATGATCTCGGGCTCGCATAGTCCTTGCACGTCTTGCGCAGCCATTTCCTCATGCCACCAGCTATCGCGACCGGGCTCCATATTGCCGTCTGCCTCGACCCTCCTTACCACAATCATATGCTCAACCGAGGGAAGATTCTTGAGCGCTTCATCGGCATTGGCTTTCAGCGGCACCGACCGTCCGCCTCTTCGTCCCTCATTGGCAGTGACGACAATCTTGGAACCGCTATTTCTTGTACGTTCGCCAAGAGCTTGTGCGCTGAATCCACCAAAGACAACGGTGTGAATGGCTCCGACTCGGGCGCAGGCAAGCATGGCAATGGGAAGTTCTGGGATCATCGGGAGATAGATGGTAACCCGGTCTCCTTCTTCTACGCCCTTCTTTCGCAGTACGTTGGCGAATCTGTTGACTTGATGATACAGGTCTTGATAGGTGTAGGTTTTGGTTTCCCCACGGTCGCTTTCCCAAATAATGGCGGCCTTGTTCCGCCTCCAGGTTTTTTGATGCCAGTCCAGGCAGTTATAGGAGGCATTTAGCTTTCCGCCTTGGAACCACTTAACATAGGCCTTTTGGAAATCGTGTTCGAGGACCTTATCCCATCTTCTATACCAGTGGAGCAGTTTTTCAGCGCGTTCTGCCCAAAAAACCTCAGGGTGTTCGATCGACTGGCGATACACCTCTTCGTACTGCTCCGTACTTCTAATGTACGCCTGCTGTTTGAATTCTTCGGTGGGCGGAAATACTCTTTGCTCTTTCAAGATAGATTCCAGATAAGCTTGTTTCTTCTTCATGTGCTAGCCTCCTGGCACCAGTTATTTTCCTTTTTCTCATTGACAAGCAGGCGGGTTCGTGGATGGCTCCCATCTCTGAATGGAGCTCTACATACAACTGTCACGTCTGCCCAAAGCTTGATCCCCTCGTAGTTCATTTTTGCACCCGCTACCAGTCAATTCAATACCTGCAGGAAAAATATGGCGCTTTGTGAGATTTGTTTCGCCACTTGGCGGCTGATAATAGTAAGAACTGATGGTTCTATCGGGGAAGAGCGCATCTGCCAGAATTCCAAGTGACGCCTGATGCTCTTTTAGAACAAGATCAGCAGCGAACAGTCCTAGGGGGAGAAGCACACTGATCATCAACAGCGATTGGCGATCATCTCTTTGACCATGTCCTGATATGTTCTTCTTAGAACACATGTCAGTTCCCCTGGCATCCCATCGCCGATCAGTATTTTTTCCAGCCTGACTACGGGCATTATCTCAATAATTGAATTTGTGACAAAAACCTCATCCGCGCTTTGTGCATCTTTCTTCTTCAAGCTGGCCTCGCAAACCTCAATTCCGAGGTTGCCAGCCAGCCTTAGCACAAGCTCCCTGGTGATCCCTGGCAGTATACCCTGTTCCAAGGAGGGAGTCATCAGCCTTCCGTTCTTTGCCACAAAGACGTTGCTCATTGTCCCCTCGGTCACAAAGCCATCTTTCAGAAAGAGTGCTTCCTGAGCACCCAGGTCCTGGGCACAAGAATTTGCCATCACATTGACCAGGCAGCTTAGCGATTTTATATCGGCCAAAGCGCGCTTGTCCGGCACAAATACTGCTGAGAATCCTCTCTGGTACATTCCTTCAGTGTAAGGAATTCCCGCTGTCAAGATCATGACAAGGGTCGCCCTGATATCGGCGGAGAAACGAAGTCCTCTTTCGCCGCTTCCCCTGGTTATGATAATTTTGAGAACTCCTTCTTGGATTTCCGATTGCGCCAAGATCCGCCTCGCAGCTGATTCGAGCTCGCCGATGCTCGGTGCATTAATGGCTACAGTCTTAGCTGCGCAAAGGAGCCTTCTTAGGTGCTTCTCGAGCAGGAAGGGCATGTTCTGGTAGATGCGAATAGTCTCAAAGAGCCCGTCCCCGTAGAGAAAGCCTCGATCCAGAATCGCTATTCTGGCCTCGGAAAGGGGGACAACACGCCCCTCTATATAGGCAAGGTTTCCCATTTGTTAACCTCCTTGGCACAGCCCAGCGCCGCGAGAAGAGCATCCGCTTTGCTCAAAGTCTCAAAATATTCCCGCGCCGGTCTGGAATCGAACACCACACCGGCACCTACCTGGAGATATGCCCGACCATCTCTCAAAATGATGGTCCGGATTATTATATTCATATCCATGTTCCCATTGAAACCAAAGTAACCGATTGAGCCGGTATAGGGACCTCTTCGAACCGGCTCCAGTTCCTCGATTATCTCCATACACCTCACTTTTGGACAACCCGTTATGGTTCCCCCTGGGAACATTGCTCTGATCAGGTCAAACTGATCTTTCGGGCCGTGAAGTAGGCCTCTGACATTAGATACGATGTGGATCACATGCGAGTACTTTTCAAGAACCATTAGCTCATTGACTTCGACCGATCCGTACTCTGAAACCCTGCCAAGATCATTGCGCTCCAGGTCCACGAGCATTATGTGCTCCGCCTGCTCTTTCCTGTCCAGCAGAAGATCGATTGATAATTGGCCGTCCTCATCGTGATCCTGTCCTCTGCGGCGAGTGCCGGCAATTGGCCTGGTCTGAGCCACCCCGTCCCTCAACATAATCAGTCTTTCGGGAGATGACGAAACCAGCTGGAAGTCTTGGCAATTCAAATAGCAAGCAAAGGGAGAAGGATTGATTCTCTTTAGTCGCTCATAAAGAGGAAACGGATCGCTGGTAAAAGGGACCTCCAAACGCTGAGATATGTTCACCTGATAGACATCACCAGCTCTGATATAGTCTTGGATCTTTTTAACCGCCTGCTCAAATTCGTCACGGTCAAAACTGGACGCTGGTTTGAGGCTGTGGTTCCGCCAGTCTGCCTGCTGTCCTTCCAATTCAGCAGCGTTCAGCCCCCCATCGCCTGCCGATAGAAGCATATCGCCTATTCTCTCCATCGCGTCTTCGGCTTCGGCTAAACTCTTCCTGCTGTCTGATCCGATTAGCTTATTCACAATTAGATAAATGATTCCGGCTGTGTGATCAGCCACCAGAAGGATTCCTGGAACAAAAAAGTAGAATTCCGGCAGGTGAAGATCATCGTCTGCAAGCACAGGTAGTCTTTCGATGTACCGACCGGCATCATAGCTCAAGAACCCCATTGCCCCGCTCCAAAAGGGGATGGGTAGATCGGGCAAGGTGGTAGGAGCCGTCGCCCTGAGTACGCTCCGCAAAAGCTGGAATGGATTATTGCCCCGACAATAGCAGCATCGGCCATCCTGCAAGATCCGGGCAGCGGAGCTTTTATAGGTAAATGTGAGCAGGGGATTGATTCCCAGA
>CAYFXD010000117.1:0-32456 GCA_964347095.1 uncultured Actinomycetota bacterium
TTTATCGATGTTTGCTTTTTCGAGCGCCTCAAAGTCCCAGACTTTGATGCCCGAAACGGCCTCCATGGTGAAGACCCGGTCAGTTGAATACTCCCAGTATACTTTGGGGATATGTATCAATCCGCAGCAGGTGAGAAAGTTCTGGCGGAAGCGCTCGGCGTTGTTGGCTTCTCTGCCGAAATCCAGTTCATTGCCCAGACCGACCGCGAATTGGTCAACCATACCTGGAATGTCTTGGTATTTCCCTGCACGAGTAAATGTGTTGAGTCCCTCCATTATGAATCCGAAGCTTCCCATATCCAGATCGATCAGCCTGTCAATGTCAGGCCGCTGTACCTTTACGGCAACCAGCTCACCATCCTTTAGCCGCGCTTTGTGGACCTGCGCCAGCGAGGCAGATCCTTCCGACACCGGATTGAATTCTGCAAAAATGTCGGAGAGAGGCTTGCCCAGTTCGGTTTCTACGACCTTCTTTATTTCGTTAAATTCCACAGGAGGAACTTGGTCTTGCAGCTTGTTCAATTCATCAAGATACTCTTCCGGCACAATGTCTGCCCTTGTTCCCAGGAACTGCCCCAGCTTCACCGCAACTCCACCCATTTCAACTGCGGTTTTTCTGAAGAATTCTGCCCGCTTCCGATGACGCCCACTCATTTTTTGGCGTGCGTCATGAACACCGACATTGCGCGAGAGCCGCGCCTCTCTCCAGAAGTCAAAGACAACTCCCAATATCAACCGGGCAAAGGCAGTTACTCTTCTTCTCCTGCTAATTCCAATTTGCCTGCGCATGATCTTGAGCCACGCACCTAACTATCTTTTTGGCTGGGCTTTTTCGGTGCCAGAGTGTCAATTTTCTTGTTGAGGTCCACGAGCATTTCTCGTACCTCTGCCAGCTCTTCCTTTGTTGCCAAGCCCGTCTCATTAACTATATCTCTTAGCCGGCTATCTCTTTCCGATTGCAATCTTCTGATTTCCTCTCGCATCCGCTCCCTGGCCTTGGTGGTCTTTTGCTTCAGCTGCTCTTTTACTTCGTCTATCTTCTGCTGTCTCATCTCAGCCTGCTGGGACGACCTCTCTTCGACTTTTTCAAGCGCCTCGTAGGCCAAAGCCAGGCAATCCTTCCACATTTCGAACAAGATCATCACCCCCTTGTATGCTATTCTACTACATTCTTGGTTTTGCTCATTTCCGCAATAGGCAGATTCGCTGCAAAAGCAACAAAACCGGTGCACTTCCATGCCTTGTTCCTTCATATGAACACTTCTCCGCTCGGGTTGAATCCGCCTAAGGGCGGATCAAAATAATTCCTGCTAGGATCAGAAAAGCCAGTCCAAATAGCGCATAGGAGAGAGTCGCGTATCCGTAAAGAACCAGCAAAACTCCCCCAACGATCAATGAGGAGAGTACTACGCTGAATGAGTTTAGCAGCCGTCCCCGATCGGATCTGTTGATTGCTTTTACAATCTCTGTGGCGTCAACTCTAGCGACCAGGTCTCCGCTTTCCAGTTGATTAAATACATTCTGGACCTGTTTGGGCAGGCCAAGGAAAATCTGCGCATACTTCTTTGCTTCGTCGGCGATCAGGTCGGTAATACCTGTCCTCACCTCGTCAATTATGCGCTGCATATACGGACGGGCCGATTCAACGAAGTCGAATTCAGGATCCAGCCCCGTGATAAGCCCAACAAGAGTTCCCGCAGCTCTTCCAAGAAACGCGAATTCCGAGGGCATAGCAAAGGGCTGTTGATACACGATCTTCCGCACGTCTTCTTGAATTGCTTCCAGTCTTTGAAAATCAAAATCGCGGGATGTCAAGCCGGAGTAGTTTTCAAACAACCACCGAAAAGTGTTCTTTATGGGCTCCAAATTGGCATCCTGCCGCACAAAGCCTAACTTGGTCAGCGCGACGATTAATCCATCGACATCGTTTCTGACAACTGCGATGGCCCCCTCTTTAAGGATCTCCTTCTTCGCGGGAGTGATTTGTCCAACCATCCCAAAGTCTACATAAGTTATCACGTGTCCAGGGATCACAAACAGATTGCCAGGGTGCGGATCAGCGTGAAAGAAGCCATCCTCCAGTACCATCTGTAGAAAACTCTGCAGTATCTCATGAGCGACTTGATTCCGATCAATCTGGTGTCGTTCGATCTCATCAAAGTCCCAAATTCTCAAGCCGTCAATTGCTTCAAGGGTGAGCACACGATCCCGTGTGTAGTCCCAGTAGACCTTAGGAATCTTAATTATCTGGCTTGACCTGAAGTTTTGCCGGAACCTTTCTGCATAATATCCTTCGCGATAGAAGTCAATCTCATCCCCGAGTGTGCGGGCGAACTCGCTCACAATTCCTGGAATATCGTAGCGTCTACCTGCACGCGTAAAACGATCAAGGCCGTCCATTAGATAGCTGAAGGTGCCCAGGTCGTAGTCGATCAATTTCTCGATGTTCGGCCGTTGGACCTTTACCGCGACCTTTGCTCCTGTCGGCAGCGTTGCTCTGTGGACCTGGGCCAGAGATGCGGCTCCTTCCGGTTCTTGAGCGAATTCAGGAAAGACCTCAGCTAGAGGCTGATCGAATTCTGCTTCTATTAGTTTTTTGATGTCTTCAAATGGTACGGGTGGGACTTCATCTTGCAGTTTTCCTAGCTCTTCAATGTATTCTTCCGGCATGACATCCGCTCTCGTTCCCATGAACTGGCCGAGCTTGATCATTACACCGCCCATTGCCAGAGCAATATCGCGAAAGTAGGCAGCACGTCGCCGGTGACGCGATGACATTCTGCTTCTTGCGGCCTGATAGCCAAAGCGCCTTATGAGTCGCGCTTCTTTCCAGAAATCAATGGTGATACCGAAGAAAAGTCGAACAAAGGCAAAAACCCGGCTTCTCTTTTTTATATATTTCTTGGCCAATGCTTGCCCCCGCCTATTCTCTACCTTCGCTGGGCTGCTGCTTAGCTAGCAATTCAACTTTTTGTTGTAGCGCATTGACAATTGTTTTGATTTCTTTGATGTCTTCAGTTGTGGCAAAAACAGATTCATCATTTCCATCTTCAGCGGTGTTTCTGTTTTTCGGCCAGGTTTTTGGTGTATCAACATGTGGTTCGCTGTATGCAGGTTCCTGTGCAGGCGGTCTTTGCCCGGCTCTAAACTCCTGCATTCGCTGCTTGCGTTTTCTGGAGAAGTCTTCAGATTTCTCTTGCATGCGGCTGCCGGCGTGAAGGCAAAAAGCAATGAAGTCCTTTATATGCCCAAACATGCAGGATCTCCCTTCTAGTCAGCTTCTAATATCTATTTTACTACATCAAGCACAGGTTTTGGCAGGAGTCTCGGTTTTGGTGGACGGAAGGTGCCATCGAACGTTAGCATGGACGTTCTACACGCCTCTGGTATTGGTGTGTGGGTCAACTGGATCTTCTATATTGGAAGAATTCTGTTAATTATGCATGCAAAGTGCAGGTAAAGACACTGTCGCTGTCTCTTGAAAGCGGCTTGAAAGCGATATCTGCGCGGTCGGAATACCAATAGTGAGGGCTGACAGAACAAGATATCTTTGGTTAATCACTTGGAGGATAGTAACTGTTACGTACATCTTGGACCAGGTGCCCGTCCCTTATTTCAAGTATGCGGTCGGTTCGCTGAGCGATTCCCCGATCATGGGTGACGATCAGGAACGCAGTCCCATATTCTCCGTTGATCTTGCGAAACAGATCATAGACCTGGTCGGTATTGGCGGTGTCTAAATTGCCTGTCGGTTCATCTGCCAGTAAAAAGGCCGGCTTGTTCATCAATGCTCTCCCAATGGCAACTCGTTGCTTCTGGCCTCCCGAAAGCTGGTTTGCGTTCTTTGCTTCGAGTCCTTCCAGGCCCAGCAAGGACAGCAGCTCCTGGGCAAATCCTTTGAGTTCTTCCTCTACCTTGTGGCCGGCAATGAGAGCTGGCATGAGCACATTCTCCAATACGCTGAATTCTGGGAGCAGATAGTGAAACTGGAACACGAATCCTATTAGTCTGTTTCTTAAGCCGGCTCGGCCCTTTTTGCCCATCTTATTAGTCTGTTCTCCCTTCAAGGTGACGCGTCCCGCTGTAGGCGTATCCAACAGGCCAACAAGATTGAGCAGCGTCGACTTGCCCGAACCAGACTGGCCCACCAGAGACGCGAACTCACCTGCCTGTATAGAAAAGGTGACATCTGCTACGGCAATCGTGGGAGCAACTGTGCCATAGACTTTTTTGAGCTTGTCAGCTTTGAGTAGCTCAGCCACCTTGGATCACCTCGATTGGATCAAGACGGGCAGTGCGACGTGAAGGAATAATGGCAGAACTCATGGCCACAGCGACACCGATTGCAGTTGATATAGCAATGAATTCAGGATTTGTCTTGATAGGAAATAAAGAGCTGGATTGCTGCCTGGAAGCCCAATTAAACGCTTCTATAAGCGCAAAGGCTAGTGAAACCCCGCCTGTTGTTCCAAAAATACCAAGAAGTAGGCCTTCCCACAGAAAAACGGTTCCTGATTTCCCGTCGGTCATGCCTAGAGCCTTCAAGATGCCAATTTGCTGGGTTTTCTGAATAGCTGAAATCGAGAGCGTGGAGCCTATGCCGA
The DNA here is from genome assembly GCA_964347095.1 of uncultured Actinomycetota bacterium. Classification (GTDB taxonomy): domain Bacteria; phylum Actinomycetota; class Aquicultoria; order Subteraquimicrobiales; family CAYFXD01; genus CAYFXD01. The sequence goes on from CAYFXD010000117.1 coordinate 4,605, forward strand.
GCGCAACCGCGATAATTACGAATACTTGGATTATTATGGTAGAGCGGGTCTGGGCTTCCAAGCCGGACAGCAGGTCTTCACGCTCAATCTGCCAGTCAGATATCTCCAGGCCGGGGAATGATTTGTCAATGCTGCGCGCCACCGCGATTGAGTCAAACACATCAGTGAGCTGGATTTCGATTGCGCTATATTGGTTTTCATCAAAATCGAGTGCCTCGGCCGGGAACTGCCTGTTTGTAAAAGCCAGGCTTTCATTGAGCTCTCTTGCGCCCAGCTCAAAGATTCCTGTTATCTTCAGGGTATTTGTGCTCCCATCGGGGAGTGTGACTTTTATCTCGTCCCCTACGGAAACCTTGTTTGAGTCGGCAAACTCATTTCCCACCACAATTGAGTTTTTGGCGAGGTCCAAGCTCCCTCTGACCAGATTGTCAGAAAGGTGATAGATGGAGTCGACCGCTTTTGCGTCCCCGCCCCGCACGGACAAAGGGACGCTTTCCTGTCCCTTCGTATAGAGGATGGAAATCGTACGCTGAGGAAAGACCGCGCTGATGCGTTCATCTTTTTCGAGCTTTGATAAATCAGAGCGATTGAAAGCGATGGACACATCATCTTTTGAGGGTTGGATTGTGAGATGCGGGGCCGAGCCGAGAGTCTGCTCAATAAGGAAATCCTGCAGACTAGAGATCAATGAACCCACAAAGATCTGAACGGCAAGCCCAACCGTGATGCCCGCAACAATAAGCACAGACTGGACCGGACTTTTTCTAAGGAAACGGCCTGCGATACGGAAACTGAGCACTAATCGCCGCTCCTCTCTTGACCAAGAAGGCCTTCGAAGTCTAATATCTCCTGGTCTTGCCAGCCTTCATGATTGTGGTGGAACGCGGCGCCCTCAACCCGTATGCTGATTTGTGGAAGCAGGCTCTGCAGTTCGTCAACCAGTTCTCGCAAACGAAGGCGATGGAAGTGGGTGGCCGCACTCAACACAATGAGGTCCACTTCAAGCGCCTGTGCAGCAGCAATGATCTGGTTCTTTGGGACATCTGCGCCCAGGAAGTACGCGTCCCAGCCAGCCATCTCAAAACGATCACTCAACATCCGCAGTCCAAGATCGTGTTGTTCTTCGGGAGGACAAGCCAACAATACCGAACGGCCAGTGCGAGGCGGCTTGGCCTGTGACAATTCATCAAAGAGGTTTTCGATTATGGCGCGAACTGTTGCGCTGGCAAGATGCTCCTCCCAGACCTGGGTTTTTCCAGATTGCCATTGAGCCCCAGTGTCAACCAGCAAAGGGGTTAGCACATGCTCGTAGAGTTCAATGATACCGACGTCACCGCTTCGGACTGCTGAGACCGCATCAGAGATGGCACCTGCTCGATCATGGTTTTGGAATCTTTGATCGAGCTGATCCCGCAGCTTTTCAGCTCGATCGGATATGCTCCCGTCCATAACGTATCCACCGTTCTACCGAGGAGACGGACATCATGTAACAGACTACTCATAGTGGTTGAGCTAAAAGTCTACAGAATTGGCATGGGGTTTTCAAACCGGCAAGGTTGCGCAACCTGCTGAGCTCATATGCTGCGGAGTGCGTGAGTCAATCCAGGTCTTGGCGCCATAGGCATCTGCTCGCACAATCATAGACTAATCACGGAGGTCTATGTGTCTGACTTTGTCGAGGTCATCCAACTCATGTATCATTAGCTTTGCTCCAGAAACAGTATATAGGAAGTCTCCGATATACAGGCTTCTCTTGACGGCAGTTTCGTCTTCGCCGTAGAAGTATTCTGGCTTGCTATTGAAATGCTCTTTATGAGTAATCCGACCTTTCAATTCAAACCCTTTTTTCAGTGACAGATTATATACATAGGCACCCTGATATCTATAAGCGCCATATTCGCTTCCGGGGCTGATCACTCGCTTCTGGTCATTGGGGCGTTCCGCCAGAAGGATCGGAATAACCAGAAGGTTCTTCTCGCGGTCAAACAGGATGGCCTTGTGATCATGCAAGGCGTATGAATCAGTGCCTCGGTCGCCGATTTCAATGTTGTGCATCTCTTTGGGATTCTGAAAATCGGAAACGTCAAATACGGCCATCTTTAGACCTTGGTACCACGCAAAGTCGCCCTCCCCGGCCTCGACCGTACTCTTCCCTATCCCGATGATGTGATTCTCATCATAGGGATGCAGATAATCGGAGTAACCCGGGATTTTCAACTGACCTATGATTTTTGGGTTCTCGGGATCTGTTAAATCAAGTGTGAAAAAGGGATCAACCTTCTTGAATGTAACCAGGTAGCCTTTGTCGCCCATGAATCTGGCTGAATAGATTTTTTCTCCGGGGGCAATATTCTCAATCTTACCGGCCAATTGCAGGTTCTCATCGAGGACATAGAGATTATTTGTGGCATTGGCATTCTCTGCAAAGACATGGCCGCGGGTAGTGGCAATTCTGACGTATTTCTTGTGTTCGTCCATGGACAACTGGTTTAGGACGGTTCCTGGAACAGAAGCATTCCCCACATAGGCGATGCTTTCTTTATGCAGGCTGAATTTGTAGATTGTTGTCCTGTCGTCAGCGGTGGTCGAATAATCCCAAAGAGGCCGAGGCTCATATCGGTATTCTGTATTTGCCAGATAAAAGTTCTCCTGGGATGCATATACATTTCCGCTGGAACCAGCTATTACCTGTTTACGAATGGCCTCTTCCCCGTTGGCGATCGGAAGCGACAGTATTGTGATGAACATGGTGAAAGAATCGGGATCCAAGCAGCCTATCTCCGTGCACTGGCTGATCGGCTGCAACTTTACTGTTGGGCCACTGCCATCCGTGTCTCTATATTTAGGAATAACATCCTCGCATTCTATGTCCTGTCTGTCTTCTGACGCATGATGATCGGGCCAATTGTTTAGAATCAGATAGACAAAATCTCCTGTTTTTCGCGACGTTGAATAGACACCCTCGATTTCAACTTCTCTCATTGCTCTTGGATTGGACTTATCGACCGTGCTCCAGATTTCTGCAAAGGTTAGATTGCAGTAGCCTTGTTCCGAATACCTGTTACCTATCACGACTAAGCGATCATCGCCGATATATAGTTGATTTACAGTGCAATCGGGCTCATAAGTATTCTTCCACACAATTTGGCTCTCGGAAGGAGGGTGAGCCCGGCAAATCATCACGCTATTGTTCGCGACTAGATAGATGTACTTGCCGTCATTTTTGACGATATCTGCCTCATCTACGCCTTCTACCTGGACGTTGGTTTTAGAATGATTTGGTGTGGAGTCACTTACTTCTTCCGTCCCTTTGGCTGCGGTTAGGGATCTTGCCAGGGGCACATCCCCAGCTTGCCCCGAATATCCCATCCTCGTACCTGTTTTAAATGCTTTGACCAATGATTCACAGGAGTTGAACTTGTTCAAGGTAGTCTTTGGATTCGGTTGTGGCTTTGAGGCTGAAGAGGGATAGAAACAGCCGGCCATTGTCAGACCTACAAGAAGCAGAGTGACAGCCAGGAGCGCCAAGGGTGATCTGTTGATTCTCATCTTTACTCCTTCGTAGTATCTTGCTTTGTTGGTTAGATGCTTTGGGAACGCAAAAAGTTCCCGCAACGAGAAACAAAGCGAGAACTCAATCCGGTCTGGGTTCCTTTTTTGACTCTTGTGTGATACATCGATCCATCTGATTTTGTACTCATCGCTCGTCATCAGCAATTGCCCCTGATTGTCAATTTGTGTTTCTTCTCTCTTAATCCTAGAATCAATTGTGAAACAACTTGAGATTTCTTGTTGACTCTCCCCTTGGGGCAGACCTCATACTGGGATTGAAGATCGATCCTTGGGTTGTCTATTCGTTGGAGAAGGAGGGCAATGTATTCTAGCGGTGAATTCTCGAGGATTTCCGGTCTCTCAATCAAGGCCTTGCGGCTGTATCATGAGAAGGGACTGCTTGTTCCAAGTCGAATTGATCATGACTCAAGCTATCGGTATTACGATAATAGGAACGTAGAACGAGCGCGCATTATTACCGACCTACGAGATATGCAATTCAGCCTGAACGATATAGGCGAGCTGCTGGCACATGTCAATGATGAGGCGGATGTAGTTGAGTTCCTTGAGAAGAAGAGGGACGATATCCTGTCACGAATTCACCGCCAGAAGGACGTTGTCCGAGACCTGGAACTGATCATCAATAGAGAGAAGGAGGCTGCTATGACGGCGACAAGTACAGAATTCGAGGTCGAGGAGAAAGAACTGGATACACTTCTGATCGCGGGCATCAGGTATAAAGGCAGGTATGAAGATTGCGGTGAGATGTTTGGGCAGATTGCCCGAAAGATGGGGCGGAATATTGCGGGAAAGCCGTTCAATCTTTATTATGACTGCGACTTTAAAGAGGACGGCGCTGACATCGAAACCTGTTTCCCTGTTAGAAGGGGCAAAGACGTTGACGGTATTTCCGTGCGTGAACTGCCCGGCGGGCGCTGTGTCTCACTCATTCACAAAGGACCATATGAGACGCTCAGTAGAAGCTACGAGAAGATCATGACCTATGCCAAGGAGAAGGGCCATGAGACCAAGCTCCCGAGCAGGGAGGTGTACATCAAGGGTCCTGGAATGATTTTCAGAGGAAATCCCGACAGTTACCTGACAGAGCTGCAGATGCTGATTACCTAGGAACCTTAGGAAAACCCGGGGTCAGACCTCCTCACATAGTTTGAAGTGCGGCTTTATTTTGTTATTTCAAACTCATTTGATCCGCTGTGTTGGTGGCAAGACTTGTTGAAGCAGAATTCTGATTAAGCATTCATTTGGCCTGCTAAAGGCATATGAGGAGGTCTGACCCCGGTATCAGCATTTGGTTTCAAGGGAGGTAAATCATGTCCCAATCTGAACTGGAGCAGGAAAGGGGTGAAAAAGACGCGGATATTAGCCACATTGCGGAAAGAGTAATCGACGATCCGACCCTTCTGAATGATGTCCTCTCGGGACTAAGTGCCAAGAAGCCCCGCATCAAATACGGCTGCGAAAAGGTGCTGAGAAGGATCAGCGAGAAGAATCCCGTCATGCTCTACCCGTGGTTTGAATATTTGGCGGGTTTGCTTGAAAGTGAGAACAACTTCCTAAGATGGGGAGCAATCAACACGCTTGCAAACCTCGCTGTCGTCGACTCCGAAAACAAGTTTGAGGACATCTTTGAGAAATACTTTGCGCCCATTAGGGGTCTTCAATTAATTGCCGCGGCCAATGCAATTGGGGGAGCCGCCAAGCTTGGGAAGGCGAAGCCTCACCTGATCGACCGGATTTCCAAAGAGTTGCTAAAAGTCGAGAAGGCTAAGTATCAGACGGCAGAGTGTCGCAATATTGCTCTGGGTAAAGTCATCAGCTCTTTTGACATCCTGTATGACGGGATCACCGACAAAGAGCCAGTCAATCAGCTAGTAAGAAGGCAGCTCAATAACACCAGAAACTCAACAAAGAAGAAGGCTGAGCGGTTCGCAAGAAGGCGGTTGTCCTAGCGCATCCTATTGACAGTCTCGAAGGTAACAAGTAACATTTGGTTTATATAAGTGATGTCTAATATGCGAGGCTGGAAGAGGATGAACAAACCAGAACAGTCCCTAAAAGCTCTGGCAGTGGACAAAAGACTTAAGATCATCGAGAGCTTGAAACTTGAACCCATGACTGTCAATGCTTTGACCGAAATATTGGGTATAACCCAATCAGCTGTATCGCAGCATCTCAGAGTGTTGAAGCAGGCCGGCCTGGTGAGGGATGAGCGGAAAGGATACTGGGTCTATTATTCGCTGAATGACGATGCCTTATGCGAGTGTCGAGAGAAGATAATGATGATTTGCAGCCATAGATGTTGCTGCACGTCGGATGAGCATATGTCTGCGGAGCACAAGAGAGCCAGCTTGGAGGCGTACAAAAAAGAACTGGAGAAAGAATTGCATAGGGTCAAGGCTACGATCAGAACTCTTGAGGATTAGCTCGCTTCTTGCATTGGGGGAGGCGGGTTTTTCTTCACAGTGAATATAAGTATATGCTAATAGGCTTAAATACTTACGTTTTGGAGCTCCAAGAAAAGCTGATTGAAGGGGGTGAAGTGACCATGTGGTGTGATAGTGAGACAATGGGGCAGAGGATGATAAGCTGCTGTGGGTATGGAGTGACCATCCGAAGAAGAATCCTCACCAAGCAGGAGAAGATAGAAGGCCTCAACCAGTACAGGGAACAGCTTGAAGCAGAGATAGCAGCGATCGCGGAAAAGATTGAAGAACTAGAGAAAGAGTAGAGAGTGAGGGATCAATGGCTCAAAGTCGAAGGAGTAAGTCTGGGTCTAGAGTTCTGCGACTGCGAAGCAGGGTTGCGGTTGGGAAGCCTCCAAGCCACACAGGAGGGTAGAGCCTCACGATTGACAAAAACCAGTTCAACTGTCGAAGGGTAGATGTTTCTTAAAGCGTGGGTTGTAACCCTGCTTGTAACCCGCATTTTCGGCATCATCGGTGAACGATTGAACTTGAGCGTCGAATCGCTGATAGCGATGGCTAGCCAAACAGACGTGCTGAGAGGATTCGGCGAAGACTTGTTGAACTACGAATGCTAGAGCATTCACCAAAACGGCTGAGGAAAAATGGACGCGGATCAAAGGCATCGCAGGAGTCTGCTGGCTGTTAACCTGGGTCTCATGGCCAATGTATCGCTGGCAGCTCTTAAAACCAGCATCGGCGTGTTGGGTCATAGTCCAGCTCTATTGGCTGATGGCATCAACTCGACATCTGACGTAGCCTACTATCTTGTGGTTAGTGTGTTTATGCGCTTATCGCGGAAACCACCAGATGTTGAACACCCTTTTGGTCATACGCAGCTGGAGAGTATCGCGGCACTGGTGGTGGGCTCTTTTGTAGTTACAACCGCTGTCGCGGTTTTTTGGGATGCGGTCAACAAGGTTTTTGACCTGCTGGTCGGTCAGGGAGATTTCCAAGGGGCTGCTCTCATTGCACTTTGGGTGGCTCTTTTCACAGTTGTTTCCAAGATAGGATTGACGTTCTTTACTCAGAAGATTGGCAGAGAAACCAGCAATTATGCCATCATGGCATTAGGCCATGATCACCGCAATGATATATTCTCCGCATTGGCTGCTGCTGTCGGAATTTTTCTGGGCCGCATGGGTTATCCTTGGGTAGATCCGCTGGCCGGCGCACTGGTTTCACTGGTGATTTTGAGTACCGGCATTCAGATTCTGCGCCAGTCCTCGGCCGATCTGATGGATTCCGTGCCCAATCAGGATCTGGAACAGCAGATAAAGAGATTACTGAGGGATCTTCCTGCTGTGAAGCAGATTGAGCAAGTATATTCGCATCGCTTCGGGCCGTACTTAACGATTACCCTTACGATTGGTATAGATGGATCACTGAGTGTAGCCGAAGGGGACGAGATCGCTTCTAGGGTGGAAAAGATCCTACGCCGGAATATCGAGTTCCTGCGCTTTGTAAACATTCACTACCATCCCAGTGGCAGCGCTCAATAGGGGCAGCCTGCCGTTCATGGTTGGTTATCGCGGCAGACCAGAGGGGATTGAGGAGTTGAAAATCGGCCGTGGAGAAAAAAGAAAAAGCGGAACTATATACTAGATATCCCATTTCAAGCCTGTTAATCTACAACGGCGCGACCATCCTCCATTTCCTGCTGGGGGGAATTGGGATCATGATGGGATACAGTTTCTCCTGGGCAGGCTACGTATTTGGTGCGGCGTATCTTGTCTTTGCCTTTGCCGAGATGTATGTCTTGATGCCGTTCAAGGTCTGTCCAAACTGCGTATACTACCAGTTGAAGGATTCTCTCTGCATTTCGGGGATGAACGTGGTCTCTAGGAAGGTTGCCAAGGCAGGGGATCCTAGAGACTTTGTGAAGCGGGGAGAGGGTCTATTCTGCCCCAACAATCTCTACATTGCTGCTCTGGTCTTGCCTATTATTGCGATTCTGCCTGCACTCTTTTTCAACTTCTCGCTTGGCCTCCTAGCGGCGTTCTTGGCCCTCGTAGGACTGCTCATTTTCCGTTTCTTTGTGATTTTTACCAGGATAGCCTGCATCCACTGCCGTGCCAAATATGCCTGTCCGCAAGCAGGACCAATGGGCGTTAAAGATCTGTAACACGGAGTTCGCGGTGCGGAACTCGCGGCAAGCGCAACCTGCACATGCCAGCTACGGTCAAGGTTAGACGAGACCCGCCCGCAGAGAACTCTGAGACTCGGGCTTTGGCGGTTGAACTTGTTTTCGTCAATTGTCAGGCGTACGCGGGGGCTTCCCACCCGTCACCTCATTTGACTCCTGCGGTCCTCCACATTTGTGGACGGTAGGGCTATCCGTTATACTCGTCTAAGCAATTCTCGTGGTCGCACCTTCTCTCGGAGAAAAACCTTGAGCTCTTCATCCGCCCGTTTTCATTATGCCTGGATCTTTCTGGTTGTGGGGACCCTGGTAGTCTTTGGGTCCCTGGGCCTTGCCAGATTCGGTTACTCAATTGTCCTCCCGGCCATGCAAAAAGGTTTGGGGATGGACAATACCCAAGCAGGTGCCCTGGCAACCGCGAATCTGGTAGGATATTTAGCCTTGTCAGTGATTGGTGGGGCTGTTGCCGCCCGGTATGGTCCAAGAGCCGTTATTACCGCAGGGTTGTTGGTTGCCGGTCTGGGTATGCTGCTCACTGGTGCTGCTGGCAGCTTCTTTTCGGCAGCTATCTGGCGCGCTGTAACCGGGATCGGCAGCGGCGCGAGCAATGTTCCGGTTATGGGGCTTCTATCAGCGTGGTTTGGAGCTCGCCGGCGTGGTTTGGCGGCAGGAGTAGCGGTTGCCGGCTCTTCAATCGCTCTGATCCTTCTGGGGCCTGTTGTTCCGCGCATGCTTTTCGCCTACGGCGACAATGGGTGGCGGGTCAGTTGGTACTTCTTTGGGGGCATCACTCTTCTTCTGGCGACTGCCAGTCTGATTTTTCTGCGAAACCGGCCTGCTGAAGTGGGGCGAGTTCCTTTGGGTGCTGATGAAAGTGATCCGCGCCGTCGCGCAACGGCAGATGCACTTCATTGGGGCTCAGTATATCGTTCCGGCACCGTCTGGCATCTTGGGATGGTGTACGTTGCCTTCGGCTTTTCATACATAATCTACATGACTTTTTTCGTCAAGTTCCTTGTGGGCGAGGCCGGATACGCACCGAACGCCGCGGGAGGGCTATTTATGATCATGGGCTGGTTCAGCCTTTTCTGCGGCTTGATTTGGGGAGGCATCTCGGATCGGATCGGGCGCAGATTGGCACTGGTGGTGGTATATTTGATTCAAGGTGTCTCCTTCAGTCTCTTTGCGCTTTGGCCTGCACCTGTGGGTCTGACTGTCTCGGCTATACTGTTCGGCCTCACTGCTTGGAGCATCCCTGCGATTATGGCAGCTGCTTGTGGGGACACTCTCGGTGGCAGGCTTGCGCCAGCTGGCCTGGGTTTTATCACGCTTTTCTTTGGCATAGGGCAAGCTGCTGGTCCCAGTGTCGCTGGGGCAATGGCTGATGTTGCCGGCACGCTTGACCCTGCCTTGTTGCTTGCAGCCAGTGTGGCCTTTCTAGGTGCAGCTGGCTCGTGGTGGCTTCCCCGCCCCTCACAGGCGGCGTAATCATCCGCCCCAAGAACCTGGGCTCATGTTTCGGAGATCTCAAAGACTGGATGGAATCGGTTTGAAGAAGGTAGACGCATATCGGGAAGAACTAAAAAGGCTCAATGATTGGGACGCATTTCTTATCAAGCAATCAGGTTTGCCCGGCAGGAGAGGCAATATTGAGCTGGCCCAGGCAGTAGCTGAAGAAGGCAGTGAAGAGCAGTTTGAATATTTCCGGTCCTATGGCCCCGATCGGGCGCCGACAAATTCCCCCTATGAGTTCCTTGCTTTCTGCGGCGTGCTCGGATTGGGCACCCTGCTTGCTGCGGGGAACAGGAAGGTTTTATCGGCTTTGCGCCGGTGCGCCTCCGATCCCAGATGGCGTATTCGTGAGGCAGTTGCTATGGCATTGAAGCGCTGGGGTGAAACAGATACGGGAGAGCTAATCAACGCAATGGAGGAATGGAGCGAGAGTACCTTGCTGGAGCAGCGGGCGGCCATTGCCGCTCTATGCGAGCCAAAGCTGCTGGTTGAGGAGACGGATGTCCTAAGAGTCCTGGAGGTCCTGGATAGGGTCACGGATTTGCTGCAGCAAGTCCAAGATCGTAAAGGGGAAGATTACAGGGTTTTAAAGAAGGGACTCGGTTACTGCTGGAGCGTAGCCGTTGCTGCACTGCCGGAAACAGGCAAAAACAGAATGGAAAAATGGTTTGCCAGCACGGACAAGGATGTCCTGTGGGTGATGAAAGAGAATTTGAGGAAGAAACGTTTGGTCCGGATGGACGAAGAATGGGTACTAACCAGCAGAAACAGGCTGGGAATGACATAAGACATGTGTTGGCAAGTAAACTGTCAGCAAGACAAGAAGAATACTTGGCGCCAAGCGTCGCAATAGAATCTGCCTGGATGTTTGGATTACGAACCGAGGAGGAGCCCTTGCCGGAGTATCCCGATATAAGCCTCTACATTGAGCATCTTGGAACTCTGCTTGAAGGCCGAGTTCTGGAACATATCCGGTTGGTCAATCCATTCTTTTTGCGCACATATGAGCCGCCGATTGAGTCAATTGAGGGGAAAAAAGTGACGGGACTTGCAAGGATGGGTAAGCGCATTGTGTTCTGCTTCCCTGATGATCTTTTTCTGGTGCTCCATCTTATGGTAGCTGGTCGTCTGCATTGGAGACAACGAGGAATCAGAGTTTTGGCAAAGACCGGTTTAGCGGCTTTGGATTTCCCACATGGGACGTTGCTGATTGGCGAGGCCGGAACGCAAAAGCGCGCGTCGCTGCATCTAGTTAGGGGTCGGGCTGAGCTCGAGCATTTCGACCCAGGCGGGCTTGATGTTTTGGAATCGACGCTCCAACAGTTCCGAGAGCGGCTTCTGCAAGAGAATTATACTCTCAAGCGGGCACTTACCGATCCGCGGCTATTGAGCGGCATCGGCAATGCCTACTCCGACGAAATACTGCACCGGGCGAGGCTTTCACCTCTGCAGCTAACTGGGAAAATGACCGATGGTCAGATTAAGCATCTCTACGAATCAACGCGCCAGATCCTTCAGGAGTGGACTGATAAGCTTGGCAAAGAGACGGGTAACGAGTTTCCTGAACACGTAACGGCTTTTCATGATGACATGGCTGTACATGGACGGTTTGGCAAACCTTGTCCTGTGTGTGGTCGCCGTGTGCAGCGGATCCGCTATGCATCCAATGAAACAAATTACTGTCCAAAGTGTCAAACCGGCGGTAAAGTTCTTGCTGACAGAGCGCTGTCCCGAATTCTTAAGGAAAATTGGCCGAGGTCATTGGACGAAATGGAGGAAAGATAGAAGAAGCACAGCGATTGAAGTGAGGCGAGACTTCCAAAGACTGTCCAACGGAGGTGAAAGTGCGGAAGAGGAAGCAGGCAATCTAGTCTGCTTCGTTCTTCATACTTGCCTGAATTATCTCTGCTATTCGGTCCCAGCGTCTTTCGGTTATGTCCTGTTCGCACTCTTTTTCTACATTTTCTGAGCTCGTTGTCGATCACCTTCCAAATTTTTCTTAGTTGCTCGTCGTTCCATTCATACATCCGCTTATTGCAACATTGCGACAAGCTCCGTATACTGTCCAGAACTCTCTGTACACGCCTTTCGGCTATTCGTCTAAAACGCTCCTCCTTGGTTTCACCTTTCATCGTCTCTCCCTCATCTTCACGCTCTTCTGCTTTCGCAAAGGCGGGCGGAATCTCGAGCAGCTTTGATAATATCTTATTGAAAAAATAATGCAGCAATTGAACATAGTTATCAGAAATATAATGACCAGTCATTGGAGATTAGCTGGTGCAAGATACTTTTTCTATGCAAAATCTCAACATGATGTCAGTAAGGTCCGGAAGGGGTATGGCAGATTGTGGAAATGGCTGCGGATCGCCAATATCTTGCATCTATTTGGCTCTTCTCATAAACTGGGAACGATGATCGCTCGGGGATAGTGGTCATAGTGGCGTATCGGGAATCTCCGTATACCTCGGGAGGTGTTCAATGTCGACGGGCATCAATCGTGAGAAGGCGATCGAGCTGCTGCACCAGCACATCGCCAATCCGAACCTGATCAAACACTGTCTTGCAGCGGAAGCAGTGTTGGCGGCAATCGCAGAGCATTTGGGAGAGGACAAAGAAAAATGGGCTATGGCTGGGTTGTTACATGATCTGGATGTTGAGATGACCAATGCCAATCTTGATATCCATGGACGGGAGACAGTCGAGATCCTGCAGGAGCATAATGTTGATCCTGAAATAGTCGAAGCAGTTGCCCTCCATAATGAACAGTCCAGCGGAGGAAAGCGCAGCAAGCCTTTCCATTATGCGCTTGCTGCGGGTGAAACGATCACCGGAATGATCATTGCTACAACCCTGGTCTACCCCAACAAGAAGCTGGTAAGCGTCAAACCCAAGTCTATTACCAAGCGCATGAAGGAAAAAGCCTTTGCCGCCTCGGTCAATAGGGATATTATCAGAGAGTGTGAGAAAATACCTATTCCTCTTGCGGAATTCTCCGAGCTGTCACTCAGGGCAATGCAATCTATCAGTGATGACCTGGGTCTGTAGATGCGGCTGGTCTACCTTTGCGGAGCAGGGGGCTTACGGGAAGTTGCTCTTGTGAACTTCTTGTATGCAATACAGAAGCCGCCAATGCTCGCGGCGATTATTAGCAGGAAGACAGCGGTCATGGTTATAACCAGCCACCACCTGATGTACTGAGAAGAAGCCTCGATCTTTCCTCCATCATCTGCGTTTATTTTCCAGGTTGCTGTATTTTCTTTGATATCCTTGGTATTGGCATCCGTGATTTTGCCGGGAAGCGTAAGCTTATAGGTAATGGAGCTTGCTTTGGCTGACTGTTCTTCCTGGGCATTTCCGGCATTATCAGGTCTTTTTGGGAAGCTATTCGTGAATGTGTAGGTTATGAAAACCAGCAAGTCCAGCTTCTGAAGTTGGGCCTCCACCGGGGTCGGCACATTGCTGATCTTATCCAGGTCCTTGTTAATCTTGTTGAGCTCCTCGACATTGCCGAAATTGAAGGTAATTTGATGATGTACCTTCCCTTCCTTGGTGAATTTCCTGTATTTCCCTTCTTTAGACATATTCTCCTTGATTGCATGCTCCAAACCTTTGTTTCCTGAGACAGCTGTAGATGACTCCACGAGCGCAGCGAGACTTTCATCAATTGCCAGATCCTGCCTGCTTCGTCCCGACCCATCTGGATCCAGCTTGACCTCATAAGTCGCCGTAATGCATCCCGGCACCAATATGGCCAGCATGGTCAAAATGGCCAACACGATTAAAGGGGTTGTTCTTTTTTGTGCCACTGCGATACTCCCAGCTTGTTTGGCTTTCCCCTGTTGCTTCTGATATTCTTTCACTCTCCCACAATCTGCAGGATTGCTTGATCTTGCTCAATTCTTATGTTGGTCCCAAATCTCTGGGATATTTGGGCTAGCCGGTCGAGAATGCTTTGTGCATCGGCACCTTTCACTGCCTGTGGCTGACCGTATGAAGCGAGGTAAACTGGTATCATTGTGGCGCTGAGCGTCTTTTCCTGCGAAATATTACACTGCAATATGAACGCTTCACCCGTCTTACGGCTGAAGTGGTCGAAAACAAAATCACCAAGGCTGTAGACGATCAACTTGCCTTTATAAAGCTCGATTCCCTGGATAACGTGGGGGTGATGTCCAATGACCAGATCGGCTCCGGCATCTATACAAAGGCGCCCCAAGTCAATTTGATATTGCACTGGATAATCTTGATATTCAACGCCCCAGTGAAAAGAGCAAAAAACAAAGTCGGCCCGCTTCTGGGCTTCTGTTATTGCGTCGGTGACCAGATCGGTATTGGGTCTTGCAGGTGCGATGCCTGCTTTTTGCTCAGTTGGATAGAATCCCGCTGGGATGAGATAGCTAAAGGCCAGGAAAGCTACTTTCTTGTCCTTCTTCTCGCCGGCCTCAAAATATGCTGCCTTGACAGCCTGGTCAATGTTCATCCCGGCGCCGCTATGGCCGATTCCATGTTGATCAAGCAGAGCTATGGTATCTTCCAGCGCCTCGGGTCCGCAGTCCAGGGCATGATTATTTGCCATGGAGACCACATCGATGCCCGCGTTTTTTATTCCCACTGCTGCTGAGGTTCTGCCTCTGAACGTCACATCTTTTTCTGCCAGCCTGCTCCCTTTAGTCGATAGAGGACATTCCAGGTTGGCGATGGCGATGTCGCCGCTTGACAGCAATGATGAAACACGTCGGAAGGGTTCATCAGGTCCTTTGCTGTCAATCAAAGCCCCAACCTGCCGGTCAAAGAGGATATCTCCAACGGCGATCACTGAGATCTCTTTTGGAGCCATGGGTTTTACCGGCTCTTTCCTCTTTGCACCGGTGTTCCTCCCGGCGTTCTTTGGCTTGACCGAGCTCGCAGATTCACTGGTCCTAGCCTTTTCAAAGGCTGTGGGACGGTAGAAACGTGCCCAGGCAAAATATCCGGCAACCGCGAACACCAGCACAAAGATTGCCGCATAAACTCGGTGCTTTCGTCTGCTCCTTCTCCGTCGAAATATACGCCGGTGAGCTGTGCTCAATTCGTGCTCCGCTTGTTGATTGCGATCCGCACCCCGAAGACAAGTTTTAAGGGCAGGAGTATAATGGATTACAGAGAACTCCTGTATAAAATAAAGCTTCTGAGCAGCAGCAGTCAAGAACAATGTCTGTGGTCAGGTTAACTGTCCGCAGAGCGAACAGTTTGCGTGGATAGATTCACGATAAGAAAACAGGGAATGAGTAAGCACGACGGTTGAATTAATGACCAATTATCAATGACCAATGATGAGAAATTCCTCTTTGCAATATTGGGCAATTATGCAATGCGGGCTTTGTGGCTTATGCTGGCAAATGTTTTGTTCTGACCGGATGAAAAGTATGCTGTTTGAAAAACTAAACGCCAAAGGCACAAAGACCGATAATCCTGCCCAAGGACAAGCGGTACATAATTTGGATTTGGCACGGTTTCCTCATCACACGCAACAAGGAGAATTTTATGAAGAAGAATGAATATCTGCGCAGGCTTTCTTCGGTTGATGATATTCTTCAACTACCCCCTATTCAGGGCCTCATAGAATTATATCCTCGCGCTGTTGTGGTTGAAACAATCCGCACAGTCGTTGATGAACTAAGACAGCAAATTCTGAACAGCAGTGACCTGTCTGAATTGGACCAACAAGACCTGGATGTGCAGAATCTGGTTCCACGGATCACCCAATTGACAAAAGAAACCATGTCACCGCATCTGAAGCGTATAATTAATGCCACAGGTGTTGTGATCCATACCAATCTGGGCAGATCAATCCTGAGCGAATCTGCAACCCGGGCCGTTGCAGAAGCCGCTGAACACTATTCAAATCTGGAATTCGATCTTGATCAAGGCAAAAGAGGATCACGGCACGCGCACATTGAAGAGCTACTGTGCTCCATAACTGGGGCTGAGTCGGGAATGGTTGTTAACAATAATGCCAGTGCGGTTCTGTTGGCACTGAGCACTGTGGCTCGAGATCGAGAGGTAGTAGTATCGCGAGGGGAACTGGTTGAGATAGGCGGATCC
This sequence comes from uncultured Actinomycetota bacterium, assembly GCA_964347095.1. Taxonomy (GTDB): domain Bacteria; phylum Actinomycetota; class Aquicultoria; order Subteraquimicrobiales; family CAYFXD01; genus CAYFXD01. The sequence goes on from CAYFXD010000117.1 coordinate 20,379, forward strand.
TTCAGGATTCCGGATGTAATGATGCAAAGCGGAGCAATCCTGAAAGAAGTAGGAACGACCAACAAAACTCATCTTGGCGACTATGAAAAAGCGATCGTGCCGGAGACCGGCTTGCTGCTCAAAGTGCACACCAGCAACTTCAAGGTTATGGGTTTTACCGCGGAGGTCAGTCTGGAAGGTTTAGTGGAGCTTGCCAAAAAACACAGTCTAACGGTCATGCACGATCTTGGAAGTGGAGTATTGGTGGATCTAAGTCAGTACGGGCTAAGCTATGAGCCAACTATCCAAGATAGTGTGCGAGCAGGCATTGATATTATAACATTCAGCGGAGACAAGTTGCTCGGAGGGCCTCAGGGAGGGATCATCATTGGCAAGAAACGGTTTGTCGATCTGATGAAGAAGCACCCGTTGGCCCGTGCTCTTAGAGTGGACAAAATGACTCTGGCGGGACTTGAGGCGACTCTGCGGCTTTACCTCGACTCTGAAAAAGCATTAGAGGAAATCCCCACGTTGTCCATGATAATCGCCTCTGACACCGAGTTACTTGAAAAGGCCACGGCACTTGCGGCCAGACTGAAGGCGGCGACCGCCGATTATCAAATCAAGGTGGAAAATGATATCTCCATGGTTGGCGGCGGTGCGCTTCCCATCGAGCAACTTCCCACCCATGTGGTCTCAGTCAGTTCAAAGAAGTCATCCACGGCAGAATTAGAAAGTCAGCTCAGGGAATCGACGCCTCCAATTATTGTACGCGTCAAAGAGGATCGAGTTCTTCTTGATGTGCGGACGATTGTACCAGAAGAGTTTGATGATCTGACAAGGGCGCTGGTTGAGATAGGCCACAAGCAAGGGACGGAGAGCAAGAAATAGAACAGACCTCTCTTGCTTTCTTCTTGATCTTGTCTGGTTTGGAATGGACTGTCCAGGCATAGAACACTATCAGGTTTGCCACTTCCTGCTTGCACCCCACTTTAACTGAGAGAATGCAATGGCCACAGGGTTTGGGCTTTGTGGTTTACAGCTTGTTTGTTCAGATGATACGCTATCACGATAGGATCATCGAACGGAGGAACTTGTTTGAAGCACATTATCATCGGCACTGCAGGCCACATTGATCATGGCAAAACCACCTTGATCAAAGCGTTGACCGGAGTCGACACCGATCGCCTCAATGAGGAAAAAAAGCGAGGCATCTCTATTGAGCTGGGATTTGCTGATTTCAAGCTTCCTAGTGGGCAAATTGCCGGTGTGGTTGACGTGCCGGGTCACGAACGATTTGTCAAACACATGCTGGCTGGAGCTACCGGTATTGACATCGTGCTTTTGGTTATTGCCGCTGATGATGGCGTCATGCCGCAAACAAGGGAACACCTTGCAATTTGCGATCTCCTTGGTGTGAAAAGGGGCATAGTGGCGCTGACCAAAGCGGACCTGGTGGATCAAGAGTGGCTGGAAATAGTCGAGGACGATATTCGGGAGGTCTTGGAGGGAACATCATTTGAGGGCGCACCCGTGATTCCGGTCTCACCGGTTAAGGGCACAGGCATACAGGAGCTGTTGGAAAAGGTTGATGAGGTAGCCAAGGAAGTTGTAGAGAAGGACGTAAAGATGCCATATAGGCTGCCAGTTGACAGGGCTTTCTCTCTGAAGGGTGTTGGTGCAGTAGTAACTGGCACTCTTTGGGAAGGGGAAATTCCTATGGATGCGCAAGTTTCGCTTATGCCTAAAGACCTACCAGCGAAGGTGCGGCATATCCAAGTTCACGGGCACACAGTTCAAAAGGCTCTTGCCGGTCAAAGAGTAGCCTTGAACTTGGGCGGGATCAAAGCCAGTGAGATTGAACGAGGTGATGTGATCGTGCCTGCCCACTATCTTTCGGCAGGCTACATGATTGATGCCAAACTATACCTGTTGGAGGATGCACCGAGGCCGCTCAAAAATCGTACTAGGGTGCGGCTGCATCATGGCACGCAAGAGGTGTTGGGAAGAGCGATTCTGCTTGAGGAAGATGCGCTTTCACCGGGAGGATCCGCCTATGTGCAGTTTCGCCTGGAAACCCCTATTGTTCCCAAGTATAAGGACAAGTTCATCATCAGAAGCTACTCTCCCATTTTTACCATAGGCGGTGGCGAAATCCTGGACAGTCATCCAAACAAGCACAAGAGACACAGATCAGAAATTCTTGATGCAATGAAGATTCGTGAGCATGGAACTGCAGCCGATTTGGTCGAACTGATTTTGCAGGAAGCGAAGCGGCCGCTTGCCTTCGGTCAAATTGTATCCCGTTCAGAACTGCTGGGTGACGACATTAGGGCGGCACTAAATCGCCTGGTTAAAGAGGGCAAGATAGAGACGCTCAAGTCCGACGAGGAGCTCTATCTAAACAAAGAGGTCTTGACGGAATTACAGCAGGGGATTCAGGATTTCTTAGAGGGTCACGCAAAAGAGAATCCCTTGAGCAGGGGAGCAAAAAAAGAACTGGTTAGGACCAAGATCCTGTCTTCGCTCTCCCCAAAAGTTGCCGATATCATATTTGGCCGCCTAGCTGATGCGGGCTTGCTTGTTCAGGAAAGCGATATTGTAAGGGTCCCTTCCACGGAAGCTGGTCTGTCTGATGAACAGAAGCGCTTGACCCAAAAAGTGATGCAGCTCTTGGAGAAGGATCTATTCGGGCCGCCGATGCTTAAGGAGATAGCTGCTGAGCTGAATCTGAAGCAAGACCAAGTGCAGGAACTGCTGAAGATTCTCCTTGATCAAGGAGAAGTTGAGAGAGTACGGTTCGATCTGTATTTCTCCAGTATGGCGGTTGCAGAGGCCAAGAACAAGATCATAGCGTTTCTGGAAGACAATGAGAAGATCACCGCAGCCGAATTCCGAGATCTGGTCGGAACGAGCCGTAAGTTCGCCGTGCCTATATTGGAGTATTTGGACCTAAAACGGATCACCAAAAGGATCGAAGACTACAGGGTGTTAGCAAGCCGAAAATGATATCCAATGAGAGAGTGAAGGGGAGCGGGGACTCACCTCTTTCATTTGAAACGCGGGCATCGCAACCAAAACGCAGCAAATGTGTTTTGCGGTACACGGCGTTGGCTCTTCTTGGCCGATTGGAAACTGGTATGCTAAGATTGGTGTTGTTGCCTAGTGCGCTGCAGGCGCTATTGAATGGGGTCGGATTAGTCCTGGTGGGCTTCCTGGTCTTCAAAACCACGGTGGGGCGTTAGAAGCGTCCTGGGTGGGTTCGATTCCCACACGCTCCCGCCACTATGGTTTGTCGAGCCCGCTAGTGTTTCCAATTGGTAGACTCCTGGTTTCTTGCGCTGCGTCTCGTACGTCAAGCTATCTTTGCTTAGTCTCTCTATCAAATCCAGGACCAGCTTTCTATCGTTCTGATCCAGGTGGGTGAGGAAGCCAGCTGGAACGAGGCAGGTTTCGCCCTTCTCGCCCGTTTTGTCTGATCCATATCCCGCTTCGTGCATGAGGTATTCATAGGATACGTCCAATTTGGGTGCCAGTTGTCGTAGTGATTTGGGATTGATCTTTTTCGTTTCTCCTCGCTCGATTCGGGATATCTCAGCACCGCTTACCCCCACATAACTGGCAAGTTGATTAGCCCCAAGACCTGTCTGATTTCTCAACTTCCTCAGGAGCATTTTAAATTTTGCGGTGTCTGTGACCTGAGCCATATGCCAATTCTACCTGAGATTTAATGTAATCCAATTAAAAACAAACTGTTGACATATGGTAACAGGAAGACATAGGATTACCTGCAGATAAGCAGACTTCTTTGTTGGAGAGCCCAAAGGCGGACCCCATCGAAGTAACTATCTTGAGGAGAATGAGATCAATGTGATTTCTCATGCATAGCGACCGTTTCAAAGCGTTGCTGTTCGCGGGGGCGACATATCTGAGCCATGCGAAACATGAATGCAGGATTGCAGCGAGCACAGTTACCATTACGCAATGGTAACACCCCAAGCGATAGTCTGGCTCTTTCAGTATGGTGCCAACAAGAGGCAGGAATGCCGCGGGATTTCAGGCCAAACATTTATCACACAATAAAAGCCCAAGACTTTTGGGCTTTTATGATGAAGGGCAGAACCCGATTGTTCAATGGATGGAGCCCAACAAACCAGATTGGGATTTACATGTTTGTCCTTTATTATCTGAACCGGTTATGCTTCCCTGGCTCCTTGGGCTCCAGTTTAATTATCGGCGGCAATATGTTGACTGTTAAGGAAACGATGAAGGTTATGCATTGCGGTCCCTCTACTTGGCTCTGGATCATAAGCTGGTCGAACCATTGGCGGTTTGGACAACGTGGACACTTTCAAACGCGCACCGGATCGCCAGGTTGTGAACGCAACCCTCGATTGTCGTCCAGTCGTTCAGTAGTCTGTGGCTGTGACCTCAGATATTGCCTAGACAAATTGACGCGGAATGTTTAATATCAGAGTCTAACATCGGCCGAACGCTTGAGCCGTTGTTTGCCAAAAATAGATCAATTGTCTGCATCCGAATGTCCGATTCATGCTCCCAGGCGGTGCGGACTGAATGAGAATTTCCAGATCCTAAGTGGTTCACCATAACATGACATGCTCCGCAGCGCTCTTATGGTCTGAAGGGACTTCATACACCTTGCGCTTCAAAGTAGGTAATAATGGGCAATGAGATGTTTCAGAAAAAACGTCTACTTTTCATCCTCTTGCTGGCTCTACTGCTTCCTTTGATCCTACTTATTTGGAATGACCACTCGTTCAGCAAGAGTGCTGATTTTCAGCGCGATCCCGAATCGAAACAGGTGGTAATGGTCGTTCTGAACGCAGTTGAACTTGAAGATCTGACTGTTTCGAATACTCCTAGCTTGCATAAGCTAGCTAATCAAGTCGGTGCGCTCGGCCTAATGAATACCCGTACGGCTGGCGGCATGAATGCAGTGAATAATTACCTCACCATCGGTGCTGGGGTCAAAGCAGCCGGAGGCCGATACGGTGGTCTTGCTTTCAACACTGATGAGGAATATGAATTCAAGAATGCTGGCAATGTGTATCGCGACCGGACCGGAGTGAAAATGCGGGGCGCGCGAGTTGTCAATCTGGGTATTGCCAATGTTTCCAGAAGCAGCAGGTCCTACAAGCTTGATATCTACCCAGGCTCATTAGGAAAAGCGCTTAAGTCCGCCGGACTAGAGACTGCCGTGATCGGCAATGCCGACATTCTGGCACCGGACAATAATGAGATGGAGTTTCACCGTGAGGTCTCCTTGATCGGTATGGACAATCTGGGCAGGGTTCCTTTGGGCAATGTCGGTCAGGATATGAGAGAGTTCCAGCCGCAGTTTGTGGGGGGACTGAAGACCGATTACGAACGGCTTTTGTCTGAAACATCCCGTCTCTTGCCGAGAGCTGATTTATTGGTGATAGAGACAGGCGATACCGCGCGGCTAGATCATTTCAGTAGTTTCCTTCTTGATTGGCAGATTCCCAAGAAGAAGCAGGAGATTCTGAAACAGGCAGATCAATTCGTTGACAGGCTGGTGCACCAAATTGATCTGGACAACACTCTGCTGATCGTAGTGTCGCCGATGCCTTCAAGAGCGATGAGATACCAAGGAAACAATCTCAATCCTTTGATTCTGGCAGGTCCGGGAATCAAACCGGGTGTGCTGACTTCAGCTACGACAAGAAGACACGGCATTGTGGATAATACTGATATTGCACCGACCGTAATTGGTTTTCTGGATGCAGAGACTCCTTATTATATGTCTGGTCGTCCGCTGATGGGCGAAACTCAGCCTCGCGCAAGCACATACCTGTCCCGAGTGTTGTCGGAGGCTCTAATCAAGTCACAAATAAGAGTTCCCGTACTTACAACCTACGTGACGGCTACAGCCCTGATTCTTGTGCTTTCACTGATCGTTTTACTGATGGGAGAGAGGGGCTCCAGATATTTCAAGTTCAGCAAGTTGGCTCTTTTGTGGGCTGCTTCAGCTCCTGTGGCAATGCTGCTCGGGGCGGCTTTTGCGTATGCAACGCTGGTGGTCCCAATTCTTGCTTCCCTAGCTATAAGTATCGCTCTTGTCCTCTTTAGCAGCCTGTTCAAGAAAAGACCTCTACACCCGGTCCTCGTTCTTGCCTTATTGACGTCCGGTGCATTGGTTCTGGATACCGTAACGGGAGCTCATCTTATGCAGCGCTCCCTTTTGGGTTATTGTCCCATAATAGGCGCCAGATTCTATGGGATCGGAAATGAATACATGGGTGTCCTTATCGGATCCAGCATCATTGGTTTGACTCTATTCTTCGATCTGTTCAAACTGCGGAGCCGGCATGCGTTCATAGCCATTGGTTTGTTGTTCATAATGATCACGTTTGTAGTGGGCTATCAGGCTTTTGGTGCCAATGTAGGAGGAGCGATCAGCTCGGTGGTCGCCTTCATCGTTACCTTCATTGCAATTATCAAAGGTAGGATTTCATCCAGGCATACGACGATTGTTGTGGCAGCGGTCCTGTTATTTCTATTGGGTTTTGCCGCGCTTGATCTCTTGCGCGTGGGCAGCAATTCTCATCTTGGACGTGCGATTCTTCTTATCCAAAATGGTGGTCTTACAGAAGTATTTACCATAATCCAGCGCAAGATAGCTATGAATATAAAGGGGACTCGCTATACTTCCTGGACTCGAATCCTTGTCGCCTCTCTAGTGGTGTTTCCCACACTTTTTCTTAGACCGATAGGTGCGATTTCCAAGATAAGACAACAATATCCTAGGCTCGCAGCCGGCAATATTGGAGCAACAACCGGTGCAATTATTGCATTTCTTGTAAATGATACAGGTGCAGCGGTTGCAGCGACCATAATTATTTTTGCGGCGGTCGTTACTCTGTATACTCTGATTGAGGACCAAATGAGCCGAGATTCCATTTTGTCCCTGATGCCCAACCTTCAGCCAAATCAGAAATTGGAACAAGAAGGTAACGAATAGTTGAGTATGTTTGAGTTTGCTTTAGTCCTGGTAACACATCATCATCTATTCAAAATTAATTGAAAATTTTGGAAGGTATTGTCCGCTCATTGTCGAATACCAATTTTAGAGCTTTGGATATGAAAACGCGCTTGCAGGAGCCTAGTAGGCTGTAACAAGCAGAAGTATATGACTTTGGGCTAAGCAATGGGGAGGGGCAGCTTTGGTCGGTGCACCCGCACCGAGCAGACGGATTCGCTTAGCCCTTTTGATTTGGCCCGTGCAGATTTTCTCAAGGCTGTTATTTTGGACCATTCAGACACCTGCGAGCACCTAAAGAGAATGCCTACGGTCAAGACAGCAATACTCCACGTATCAGATGTGCCTCTTATGATCTCAGGTTTGCTGGCATTGTCATTGCCACGCTCTCCGTCCAGGTTGCGGGACCTTCGTATAGTATCAGATCAGCGCGTTCAGTAAGGTCAGAAGGAGTGATCTTTCCCCTGAATTCGCCCAATCATTGCCAAGCTCCTGGATGAACGAGATAATAAAGGTGCAAGAAGGATGTGCTAGAAGGCTGCGCGATGCTGTTGGCGTGCACAATTTCTGGAGCTGGTTTTGTGCGCCGGCTGTTGCATCAACAACTTTCATCGCGGGAGGAGGAGACACGAATGAAAAAGTCAGTCTTGATAATAATTGCAGCTATCTCGGTGGTCTTCGGATTGACCGCATATGCTTTGGTCAAGGATCCTCCCCAAGAGCAAGAAGTACAAGAACGTGATCAAGAGGAGGCTGGTGCCACCTTTATCGAGCAGACGTTCGCACAGATCGATCCTGCCGTATCTAAGACGCTGACCTTGAAGGTGGAAGAGATGGATAACCGGGCGCCCGCTGATGCAATAGCAAATTCTATTGTCCAATATGAAGGATCCATCGGAAGAGTTACAGCGGATATGTCCCAAAAGGTGTTTACCATTGAATATGATTCGTCGAAGTTGAAAGAAGAAGAGCTTATCAAAACAGTAAAAGCAACTGGATACAATGTTGAAAAAATATAGAGGTACGCGCTCAAATCTGCACTAGAAAGATCGATCCCTGTCTGCTGGATCTCTGTTGGCTGGAAGATGCATTCACATGGAGAAGGCCATAAGCAAAAGACTGATAATAGGCATATTGCTCAATTCCTGTTTTGTCGCCGTGGAATTGGGGGCAGGCATTTGGGTGGGTAGCTTGGCCCTGATTAGTGACGCCGGTCATAATTTCTCGGACTCCTTGGCTTTGGTTCTCGCCCTATTCGCCTTCTACATCTCCTCCAAACCAGCCACGCCGAAAAAGACCTTTGGGTATCACCGGGCTGGCATTCTAGTGGCTTTGGTCAACGCCTTGGTCCTAGTGATCATTGGCGGTGCGATAATCTTTGAAGCATATAACAGAATTATTGATCCAGTCGAGGTATCAGGAATTTGGCTGTTACTTGTAGCCGGGATCGGCTTTATTATAAACTCGGCGATTGCGTTGAGTTTTCGATCGCATCAGCATGATCTCAATGTAAAAAGTGCCTTCCTTCACCTTTTGGCAGACGCAATGGTCTCATTGGGAGTGGTCCTCGCCGGCATCATTATTCTAGTCACTGGCTTAAACATCATTGATCCGTTGATCAGTATTTTGATCAGCTTGGTGATTCTGTACATGGCCTGGGATGTGATAAAAGAGTCCATCGATATTTTACTGGAGGCAGTACCCCGTAAGATTAATCTGGACGAGGTGATCAAATCACTTGAGCAAATCCCCGGCGTACTGAATATCCATGACATTCATATATGGACCTTGGGATCAAATCTCTTTGCGTTAAGCTGCCATGCCCTTATTGGAGATCTTACAGTCTCCGAAAGCAGTAGGCTCGTTCAGCAGATCAATGAGCTTTTGGAGCACCGTTTTAACATCGTCCATCCCACGATCCAGTTTGAGTGCGAAGCGTGCGAATCAGAACAGGTCTGCAGGATTCCACAGACCAAAGAGCCACAATAGGTGCAGCTCGCCCTTGGCCATCAATCCCCAAATCAAAGATCTTCTGAAGCGAGGTTGACAACGGTTATTTATAGGACTAAAATTGTCCTATATAATCAGCTACTGGTTTGGGAGAACCTTAAGTGGAATTCATTAAAAGAAACACAGATTACGCCCTCAGGGCGCTGGTCTACTTAGCCCAAAAGGAGCCCGAAACAGTTGTCGATGTCCACACCATCGCTGAGCAGGGACAGGTTTCAGAAGATTTTCTAAGAAAGATCCTACAGGTGCTGGGAAATGCTGGTATAGTGCGGTCGCATCGGGGGCCCAGAGGAGGTTTTTCACTGGCAAGATCAGCGGCTGATATCACAATTTTGGACGTAATGGAAGCACTTCAAGGACCTGTTGCAATCAATCGCTGTTTTTTGGGACGGGACCGGTGCGCCAATTTGAGGGAATGTGATTTGAGGAACAGGTTAGTTGACGTGCAGGATACGATTGTTGAATTCTTGAATGATATAGACCTAGCCAAGCTGGCATCGGCAGAACGATTGGTTTAGAAAGAAGGAAGCGAGGTGAGCAGCGATGGACAAGTGTCCCGGCCAGGATTCCAGGAAACTGACTGCGAGCATCCATCTTTGTCCTGAATGTGACTATGCGGTCGAAATGTTCTCTGATGAATTCAAAAGGCGCTGCCCGAAATGCAAGAGCATTGTTTACCGAGATAAGGTGCCTTCCTGTATTGAGTGGTGCAAATCGGCGAAAGAGTGACTAGGTGAAGAGAGATGGCGCCAGTTAATCGGCGCTCATGAATAGAATGGTGAGCAGTTCGCGGTGTTCAGTTTGCGCAAACAGGATTTTGGCATTGGTCATTTTGTACTCTTGATTTTGCCTGTCCTCTCTGTCCCCAGCTTGTCGAGGGAAGCGCAGTCGAAGGACCCGTTGCAGTTTGACTTTGGGTCTTGAAAGGCGAGGATTGCGTTGGATAACAGTACAGGGGGTAGTCAAATTGCTTGCGGTGGATGTTGAGAAGCTGGGTGGAGGGAAACTGGCAATTGAAATAGACCCAATTGTGGAACTAATGGAATTGAGAAATATATCAATTTGAAACATAAAGCCTTTGGAATCTATAGTGAGGGGCAGCTAGAATTTCAGGGAAGAACAGGCAAAACCAAGGAATATCAGGGAAAAGATAGATGTTGGCTTCTCTTGTGTCTGATTTTCTCCCTGGTCTATAATTGGCACACGGAGGTGTAAGATGGCGGTTAGAAAGATAGTCAAGATCGATGAGAATAAGTGCGATGGGTGCGGTGTCTGCGTTCCTTCATGCGCGGAGGGAGCAATACGCATCATCGATGGAAAGGCGCGTCTGATTGATGAGAAATTTTGTGACGGGCTGGGTGCTTGTCTGGGCGAATGCCCGCAAGATGCCATAACCATTGAGGAGAGAGACGCAGAAGAGTTCAATGAGCAAGCAGTCAAGTCGCACCTTGAATCGGCTCGGAAGGTGGAACAGGAAACGGCAGCGGGCGGAGCAGTTGGTGAGCATGCGGGAGCTGCCTTTGGCTGCCCTTCGGCGACGGTCGCAACATTTGAGGAAGAACCGGAGAAAGCAGTTGATCAAAGAAAACAACCTTGCGCATCAAGACTTAGTCACTGGCCGATACAACTGTGTCTAACTCCTCCGCATGCACCATTCTTCAAAGACGCTGATCTACTTATCGCGGCCGATTGCGTTCCTTTTGCCTATGCTGATTTTCACGAGGAGCTCCTGAAGGGTAAGACGGTTGTGATCGGATGCCCCAAACTGGATGAAATAAACTTCTATGTGGACAGGCTCACCGAAATCTTCAGAAACGCAGAAATCAAAAGCTTGACAATCGCGCACATGGACGTGCCCTGTTGCTCAGGCATCGTTTGGGCTGCGCGAAAGGCGTTGGAGCAAGCAGGTAAGGACATTCCCTTGTCGGAGGTGACTGTGAGCGCCAGAGACGGTAAGATATCATGAGCATGATGCGCAAGGGAGTGGTCAGAGACGAGTGACACCCATGTTATTCGGTTTTCTCGATAAACGGTCCCATCTGCCAATGGGGAAGTGAACATGCGGCGTCTATTGCTTGCAAGCGTTTTTGTAGTGGTCATTCTAATATCAGGGATTGTGGGTTACCGGCTCATTGAGGGATGGTCTCTGCTTGATGCTCTTTACATGACGATTATCACTGTTTCAACTGTCGGATTTAGGGAGATCACCCCGCTGTCAGTTGCTGGCAAGGTCTTCACAGTCATTTTGATATGCGGCGGGGTTGGCACGATAATCTTTGCGTTCGGAACGCTCGCTGAGTTCCTGGTTGAAGGTCACCTAACCGGGCTTCTAGGAAGGAGACGGATGGAAAGAAGAATTGAACGACTCAATAAGCACTACATTGTTTGCGGTTTTGGGAGGGTGGGGGAGCAGGTAGCCAAAGAGTTAGTTCAGGCCGATGTTCCTTTTGTAATAATTGATAGCGATCCGGACAAGATGCTCAAGTGCGAGCAGGAATGCTATCCCTATGTAATTGGAGATGCGGCAGAGGATGATGTATTGGAGGCCGCAGGAGTAGGAAGAGCAAAAGGCCTCATTGCTGTAGTAGATGATGATGGCGACAATACGTTAATCACGCTGTCGGCAAAGGGTGTTAATCCAACAATATTCGTAGTTGCCAGGGCGGAGCAGGCAGGATCAGAGCCCAAACTGAAAAAAGCAGGAGCCGATCGAGTGGTTTCTCCAATCGCCATCGGCGGAAGAAGGATAGCAGCGATGGTGCTGCGGCCTTTGGTAACGGATTACCTCGATGTCATGGCTCACGGCGAAGACATAGAGTTCCAGCTAGAGGAGTCAGAGCTGGCAAAAGATTCAACTATCTCGGGCATGAGCATAAAAGCGGCTGGTGTCAGAGACAAGACAGGAGTGTTCATTTTGGCAATCAAGAAAGCCGATGGCAGGATACTGGCGAATCCATCTCCCTCCGAAGAGCTGCAGGCCGGCGACAGGCTCGTAATCATGGGCACAAAGGACCAGCTGAAGAAATGGAACGGATTTATCTAAGGGCATGCTTATGGCCGATCATCAA
>CAYFXD010000118.1:0-41928 GCA_964347095.1 uncultured Actinomycetota bacterium
ACGGTTAGGGCTACGACGCCCGTTTCGTAGTTCGGCTAGGTCCAACGGTCTTAGAAGTTTTAAACCGCAACCGTTGCCCCTAGACGGTACGGGCCTCTTAACCCTAACCTCCAACCATCTCCCATCTTTCGCACGGTCAACTGTAAACGGTGAACGAAATTCAGACTCTGCAATAGATCGAAAGCATGCAAGGAAAAGTAGGAGGTTTCTATGAGAAAAGAGTACCTAATGACGCCGGGGCCCACCCCTGTTCCGCCAGAGGTGCTGGTCTCTCAGGCAAGACCGATGTTTCATCACAGGACGCCAAAATATTCTGAAATGTTGGCGTCGGTCGAGGAAGATCTTCAGTATGTTTTTCAGACCAAAAATGATGTGCTCATATTTGCTGCATCCGGTACTGGCGCCATGGAGTCTGCGGTTTCCAATCTTTTTTCAGCTGGAGACAAGGTTATCACGGCAAGCAATGGAAAATTCGGTGATAGGCTGGTACAGCTCTCGGATGCGTACGGCCTCAATCCCATCAAGCTGGAGTACAAATGGGATCAGGTAGTGAATCCGGCCGACATTGAGAAGCACCTCAAGGAAGACACGAACCATCAGATCAAGGGAGTGCTTGTTGTCCAAAGTGAGACTTCAACTGGAATTTTGAATGATATAAAGGCCATGGGCAATATAATCAAGGATTATCCTGCTATTTTTGTCGTTGACTCCATAACAGGACTGGGTGCTGTTGAAGTCAAGACCGATGAATGGCACCTGGACGTAGTCATGACCGGCAGCCAGAAGGGCCTTATGTTGCCACCAGGTCTTAGCTGCGTGAGTGTAAGTGAAAAGGCGTGGAAAGCGGTGGAACGGTCGACGTTGCCCAAATTCTATTTCAGCTATGAAAAAAGCAGCAAAGCACTGCACAAATCTCCACCCACCAATCCCTTTACCCCGCCGGTCTCATTGATCGCGGGGTTGCGTGAATCTTTAAAGATGATGAGAGAAGAAGGACTTGAAAACCTGATAAAAAGGCATGCCCTCCTGGCGGAAGCAGTGCGCCAGGGTATGCAGGCTGTGGGCCTGGAGCTTTTTGCGCCGCCAGAGGGACGAGGAAACGCGGTTACCCCGGTACGTGTTCCTGAGGGCATTGACGGTACCCAGATTGTCAAAATCATGAGGGACAAATATGGAATAACAATTGCTGGCGGTCAAGAACATCTGAAAGGCAAAATATTCCGTGTGGGCCACCTCGGATATTTTGATCGCTTTGACATAATCGTGACCTTGGCCGGCATGGAGATGGCCCTATACGAACTGGGTTATCCAATCGAGTTGGGCAAAGCGGTAGGGACAGCAGAGAGGGTTTTTATGGAGTAGGAGGCCCGAATGTCTAAATGACTAATGACGAATGTCTGAGGAATGCCAAATGACCAAATGACTAATGTGCAAACAACGTTTTCTTGGTGATTCATCACCATTAATCACTCCTTCATCATTAGTGCTTCGTCGGTTCCACAAAGGATAACAGTCGTTCTCCCTGTGCATAAAACGCGGTTGAAGGTAATTTACCTTGATGGTAGAATCTTTCTTACCTTCGACCTTTGCTTTTCAAGCAGATAGCCAAATAGGATTTTCGATCGGTTGCAACTCTTTTTACCAACAAACTCAAAATGTTCAAAACAAGCGCTTTTTATGACGCGGCGTTGTCTGTAGATACCCGGGTATGGTAGAGCATACCCGAAGAACAGTGTATGAGAAAATGCAAGGAGGCGGTTAAGATTAAGGTTTTGGTAGCGGATGCCATCGCTGATCTGGGTGTAGAGCAGCTTCAATCGGCGGGACTGGAGGTTGTCGTGAAGACCAAGCAAAGTCCTGAAGAACTGGTCAAGGAAATCAAAGACTATGACGCAATCATTGTGCGTAGTGCTGCCAAGGTGACCAAGGACGTAATCGAGGCCGGTGAAAAACTTAAAATAATCGGCCGGGCTGGTATCGGGCTCGACAACGTGGATATGAAAGCGGCCACAGCAAGGGGAATAATGGTGGCCAATGCGCCGGAAGGAAATATTATTTCCGCAGCTGAACATACAATTGCGCTGCTTATGTCACAGGCCCGAAGGATTCCACAGGCAAATGTCTGTCTCAAGAACGGGGATTGGAATAGAAAGCTCAAAGGTGTGGAGCTGTATGACAAGGTTCTCGGAGTCATAGGATTGGGCCGTGTTGGAGCACTGGTGGCTGCAAGAGGCAAGGGTTTTGAAATGCAAGTGATCGCTTTTGATCCTTATGTTTCCGGGGAACGATTTCAGGAACTGGGGATAAGAATGGTGGAAAGTCTTGATGAACTGCTAAAACAAGCAGATTTTATAACTATCCATCTGCCGCTTACTGATACCACAAAGGGTTTGATCGGCAAGAAAGAAATAGATTTGATGAAAGACGGTGTTCGGATTATCAATACCGCGCGAGGTGGAATAATTGATGAGGATGCTCTGGCACAGGCTATTGAGGATGGCAAAGTCGCCGGCGCTGCTCTTGATGTGTTTTCCAGAGAACCGTGTACGTCCAGCAGACTGTTTGGCTTTGAGCAAGTTGTAGTGACGCCCCATCTGGGTGCTGCAACAGTTGAAGCCCAGGACCGCGCTGGCGTGATCATTGCCCAACAGGTAATTGCGGCGTTGCGCGGGGACTTTGTAAGTAATGCGGTGAATATTGCCGCAGCAAGCGTGGAGGAGGCGGTCAAACCGTATCTGCCGCTTGCTGAGAAACTGGGCAGGCTTTTGACCCATATTTCCAGTACTCCTATGAGTACGATTGAGATCGAGTACGCTGGCAAAATCGCCAACTATGACATTTCGATTCTGACTGTCGCAGCGCTCAAGGGTCTTTTCGCTAATATTGTTCATGAGCCAGTCACATTTGTTAACGCGCCCCTCTTGGCAAAAGAAAGAGGGCTCGATGTCAAAGAGGTAAAAACAAAAACGACAAAGGACTATATCAGCACTATCACATTGGTTGGCAAGGATACAGGTCAAGGGATCTCAGCCGGTGGTACCTTGGTCGGAAAGAACAATCAGGAGCGGTTCATCAATATCTATGATTTTGACATCGATATGGTTCCTTCAGAGTACATGGCCTTTTTCCAGTATGTGGACAAGCCTGGCATGATCGGTAAGGTGGGGACTATACTGGGAGCAAACGGCATCAACATAGCCAACATGCAGGTAGGCAGAAAGGTTGTCGGTGGGGATGCTTTGATGGGTATAAATGTGGATATGCCGATTTCAGATGAGATAATGGAAAACATCAAGGAGCAAGCAGGGATTGAAAAGGGAACGTTTATCGTTTTGTAGGAACGATTCTAGATACTTGATCCTTGATACTCGATCAAGAGCTTGATGCAAGATTAATCCAGCACAGTCGTTCTAAGATCTGGTATCCGGTATTGAGAATCTAGTATCCAGTTTTGAGGTGAAGTAAATGGAAAAAACAAAGGTCTTTATTTTTGACACGACATTAAGGGACGGAGAGCAGTCACCGGGCATAAGCCTCAGTGTGCGTGAAAAACTGGAGATTGCTGAACAGCTGGCAAGATTGGGTGTGGACATCATTGAAGCAGGTTTCCCGGTTACGTCACCAGGAGATTTCCAAGCGGTTAAGGTCCTGGCAAAGAGAATCGAAGGTCCAGCTATCGCTGCGCTGTCAAGAGCGGTGCCGCATGATGTGGATGTAGCCTGGGATGCGATAAAGAATGCTAAAAAGCCACGGATCCACACGTTCATAATGGCTTCGGATGTGCAAATCCGCAGTCAACTTAAGAAAACACCGGAAGAAGCACTGGAGATGGCAGTCGCGGCCGTCAAAAGAGCCAAGAAATACGTGGAGGATGTTGAGTTCTCTCCCATGGATGCCACGCGGGCTGATTTTGAATATTTATGCAAAATGGTGGCGGCAACAATAAAGGCTGGAGCCACAACCATAAACATTCCGGATACAGTTGGCTATTCACTGCCAGATGAGTTCGGAAAGCTGATCTACAGCTTGAGGGAGCGAGTACCTGCCTTAAATGACGTAGTTATAAGCGTGCATTGTCACAATGACCTTGGTATGGCGACGGCCAACGCACTCGAAGCTGTGCTCAATGGAGCAAGTCAGGTTGAGTGTACCATTAACGGCATTGGTGAGCGGGCCGGCAATACCTCGATGGAAGAAATTGTGATGATCCTGGATACTCGCAAGACAACCATTAACAAGACGACCAATATCAAGACTGAGGAGATTTGGAGAACATCAAAGCTGGTGAGCTCTCTTACCGGCTATCACGTCCAATTTAACAAGGCGATCGTCGGAGCTAACGCTTTTGCACATTCCTCAGGCATTCATCAAGATGGTGTACTTAAGGAACGAACGACCTTCGAGATTATTGATCCCCGAAAGATCGGATTGAGCGAGAGCAAACTGGTGTTAGGGAAAACATCAGGGCGGCATGCGTTCCGAACCCACCTGGAGGAACTTGGATACACCTTCAGCGACAGAGAGCTGGAAAGTGCATTCGACCGATTTAAAGAGCTGGCCGACAAGAAAGCACAGATAACCGATGATGACATTGAAGCGATAATGGCTGATGAGGTGAGGACGGCTGCTGAGATCTTTGCACTGACCCAGCTGGAGACCCGCAGCGGAACAGAGATAACTCCTACGGCCACAATCCAACTTAAGAAGAATAGCGAGATCATTGAAAAGACAGCGAGCGGGGACGGTCAGGTCGACGCGGCGTGCAAGGCAATCAGCTTGGCAACCGGCATCGAAACACGACTTATATCGTACAATGTCAGCGCCATCACAGAAGGACTAGATGCTCAAGGCGATGTGACTATACAACTTGAAATTGAGGGGAAAAATGTTCTGGGCCGCGGAGTGGATACGGACATCATCCAGGCCAGCGCCAAGGCCTATCTGAATGCAATCAATAAGTATTTGGCAGAATAGAAAATCGCGGAAGTGAGAGCTCGCGCTTGGCACAGGAGGTTTTCACTGCTCACTATCGGCTAACAAACCAACAGACTCGAGTAGAAAGCGAGTCGGCATGGCCTTGACTATTACTGAAAAGATACTGGCGGCGCATTCGGATAAGGACATGGTGCGTCCTGGTGAATTGATCAATGTGCATCTTGATCTAGTCTTGGGCAATGACATAACTGCGCCGGTTGCGATTCGCGAGTTTGAGAAAATCGGCGCCGAATCAGTATTTGACAGGTCAAAAGTGGTTCTAGTACCTGACCATTTCACACCCAACAAGGATATTGAGTCTGCTGAACAGACCAAGATGCTACGTGATTTTGCGCGTGAGCAGCATCTGGAGAACTACTTTGAGATTGGCAGGATGGGCGTTGAGCATGCACTCCTTCCCGAACAAGGTCTCGTGCTTCCAGGGGATGCAGTCGTCGGAGCGGACTCTCACACCTGTACTTACGGGGCACTCGGAGCTTTTGCCACCGGGGTCGGGTCCACCGACATGGCAGCGGCCATGGCCACTGGGGAAGCCTGGTTCAAGGTGCCAGAGAGCATTAAGTTTGTATACAATGGCCAACTAGGAGGCTGGATAACGGGCAAGGACTTGATCTTATACACAATCGGCAAAATAGGAGTCGATGGGGCGCTCTATAAGGCAATGGAATTTGCCGGAGATGCCATAGGATCGCTTTCCATGGACTCGCGTTTCTCCATGGCCAACATGGCTGTTGAAGCGGGGGCAAAGAGCGGGATCATTGAGCCAGATCAGATCACCCTTGAATATGCCGAGTCCAGGGCAAAAAGAGATTTCAAAGTGTACAGAAGCGATGCTGATGCGGAATATTGCGACATCATTCAATTCGACTGTTCTGACATAGAGCCGCAGGTTGCCTTTCCACATCTTCCCTCCAACACGAGGGGGATAAGTGAAGTTGGTGATGTGAGAATCGACCAAGTGGTCATCGGTTCCTGTACCAACGGGAGACTGGAGGATTTGGAGATCACGGCAAAGATACTGAAGGGAAGAAAAGTAGCTGACAATATTCGGCTGATAGTGATCCCTGCGACTCAGCTGATCTATCGGCAGGCTCTTGAGGCGGGCTTATTCGAGATCTTTCTGGACGCAGGAGCCGCCATAAGCACCCCGACTTGCGGGCCGTGTTTGGGTGGTCACATGGGTATCTTGGCCGCCGGCGAAAGAGCTGTTGCAACCACCAACCGTAATTTTGTGGGAAGAATGGGTCATCCCGAAAGCGAAGTCTATTTAGCAGGCCCGGCAGTAGCCGCGGCCTCGGCAATCATGGGAAGGATCGCAGGTCCGGAAGGACTGTGAGTAGGGAGTCTGTTAGTGGGTAGTCCGTGTTTCCAGGCCAACCGAGGATTGAAAAGCACGTTCTTATCATACTGAACAAAGTGAAGAATCTGCCACTCGAGGTGTGCGTGAAGTCCCAGATGCTTCGGCTCCGCCTCAGAATGATCAGTGCTCAGTCGGCCTCCTTGGGTTTCGCTTCCGGCTACTCACTACGCACAATCAACGTGTTTGGAGGTTTTGTTGATTCTTCAAGGCAAGGCACATAAATACGGGCGGGATGTGGATACCGATGTTATCATTCCAGCCAGGTATCTAAGCACTTCTGATCCCGATGAGTTAGCTGGACATTGCATGGAAGACATCGATCCTTCCTTTAATCAGAAGGTCAAGCGGGGAGACATAATTGTGGCTGAAGAGAACTTTGGTTGTGGATCCTCGCGTGAGCATGCGCCCATTGCGGTCAAAGCGGCTGGGATCTCATGCGTCATCGCCAAATCATTTGCCCGCATCTTCTATCGAAATGCAATCAATATCGGATTGCCCATTCTGGAATCGAATGACGCGGTGGACGGAATCAGTTCAGGTGATGAGATCAAGGTAGATACCGAAACCGGCGAGATTACAAATGTGTCCACTGGCAAGACCTATAGATCAGCTCCGTTTCCTCGATTCATCGAAGAAATAATCGAAAAAGATGGACTGATCAATTATGTGAAACATAAGATCAAGCAGTAAGCATCAATGTCTTGGTAACGGCAATAGTTGGGAAGCTCTTGCGATCGAAGACGGTTTGCGGTTAGCGGTTGTCGGTGGCGAAGGATCAAAACTGGCAGCTATCGGCCATCGGTTTGCAGTGAACGGTCAACCATGAACCGCTCTTCGGCGCCAATCGCAGGCCGAAAACCGAATACCGATTGAGAACGGGCATCGCAAGCCGTAGCTTTACCGGCTGTCATTTTCAAATGTTAAAAGTGAGAGAGGAACTGTATGGCGGATCAAAGACAATACAAGATCGCAGTCATTCCGGGAGACGGGACCGGGCCCGAGGTAGTTAGGGAAGGGCTGAAAGCACTTGAAGCTGCAGCCGACGCGACGGGTTTCAGCTTTGAACTTGAACAGTATGATTTTGGTGGAGATAGATATCTTGCCACGGGTGAGGTGCTGCCAGAGTCTGCCATTGACGAGCTGCGGCAATTTGATGCCATTTTCCTGGGAGCCATAGGTCATCCTGAGGTGAAGCCCGGAATCTTGGAGAAAGGGATTCTACTTAAGCTCCGATTTGCCCTTGATCAATATATCAATCTGCGACCGGTCAAGCTCTATCCGGGAGTAGCCACACCCATAAAAGACAAAGGGCCGGAAGACATTGATTTTGTCGTCGTCAGGGAGAACACGGAAGGATTGTATGCAGGAGCAGGAGGTTTTTTGAAGAAAGGTACTCCTGATGAAGTCGCACTGCAGGAGAGCATAAACACCCGAAAAGGAGTCGAGCGCTGCATCCGATATGCCTTTGAGTATTGCAGAAGGCGCAACAGAGATAATAAGCTTACGCTCTGCGGTAAGACCAATGTGCTGACCTATGCTCATGATCTTTGGCAGCGTGTTTTTGATGAAGTGGCACAGGAGTATCCCGACATCAAGACTGATTATGCCCATGTAGACGCAATTTGTATGTGGTTTGTAAAGAACCCGGAATGGTTCGACGTGATCGTCACAGATAATATGTTCGGGGACATAATTACAGACTTGGGTGCGATGATCCAGGGCGGTATGGGGATTGCGGCAGGAGGCAATATCCATCCGGAAGGGCCATCCATGTTTGAGCCGATTGGAGGGTCTGCTCCCAAATACGCCGGACAGAACATCATAAATCCTCTGGCCGCTGTCTCCGCAGTGCAGATGATGCTGGACTTCTTGCGTGAATCATCTGCAGCTGAAATGATTGAACAAGCAGTCATCAAGATCACGGGCACCAAGCTTAAGAGCCTATCGGCCGGAAAAATGGGATATAGCACCTCTGAAGTAGGCGACATGGTGGTCGAGTATGTGAATGGGTAGGGGAAAGAAATCCGATAAGCGACGAGCGACAAGCGGAAAACGTTAGAATTGCCAATTGCTCATCGAAAGTCGCTGGCCGTCTTTTCATAATAGGAGGAATCATATGCCACTGGAAAAGGTTGATAAGATCTGGATGAACGGGCAACTGGTCAACTGGGATGACGCCAATGTCCATGTTTTGACCCATGCTCTTCACTATGGTTCGGGCGTCTTCGAGGGCATCCGGGCTTATGAAACCGAAGACGGCGCAGCTGTATTCCGCTTGACTGATCACATGAAGCGGCTGTTCAAATCGGCCAAGATACATCTGATGGAGCTACCCTACGGGCTCGAGGAACTCGTTGCTGCAACCAAGGAGACCATTAGGGCCAACAACCTGCGATCCTGTTATATTCGGCCCATTGCCTATCGCGGATATGGTGAGATGGGCTTGAACCCTCTGAATGTTCCCGTTGATGTATCAATCGCGGTTTGGTCCTGGGGAGCATATTTGGGTGAAGAGGGCCTTGAGAATGGAATAACAGCAATGATCTCATCTTTCCAGCGGATTGATCCAAATGCGCTGCCTCCTGCTGCTAAGGCTACAGGTCAGTATATCAACTCTATCCTTGCAAAGCTGGAGGCCATATATGGTGGTTTTGAAGAAGCCATTTTGCTGGATTCTCGGGGTTTTGTTTCGGAAGGATCAGGAGAGAACCTATTTGTTGTCAAGGAGGGCATCATCCATACACCCTCCACAGCCGCCAGTGTTCTCGAAGGCATAACGCGCGCGACGGTGATCGACATTGCCAGAGATATGGGCTTGCAGGTTATAGAGCGTGATCTGGTCAGAAGCGATCTGTTCCTGGCAGATGAAATATTCTGCACTGGCACTGCGGCCGAGATCACACCGATCAGAGAGATCGACAAACGGCCTATCGGCAAGCCAGGCCCGATCACCAAGAAACTGCAGGAGAAGTTCTTCCGGATCGTTAAGGGCGAAGAAGAGAAGTATCGGAATTGGCTGGAGTTTGTCTAACGGGAAAGCCGAAAATGAGAAATGTGAACGACAATGCACAATGAAAGACTTCTTGCGGCAGAATCTTTTTGTTTTTTCAATGTCTTTTGTCACTTTTTGTTTCAATTTTTCACTTAGCCTTAGGGACTGGTTGGTATGGAAAAAGCTGATGTTAGATTGTACGACACAACATTGAGGGACGGCTCGCAGAGGGAGGGGCTTTCTTTCTCTGTTCAGGACAAGTTGAAAATCGCGGAGAAACTCGACGAGCTGGGGATCCACTATATTGAGGGTGGCTGGCCAGGATCAAACCCCAAGGACATTGATTTCTTCTCCGCAATCAAGCGGAAAGTGCTTAAGAACGCCAAGATCGTGGCATTTGGCAGCACCCGGCGCAAGAACATCAGAGCTGAGGAGGATAAAAACCTGCAGGCTCTGCTCAAAGCTGGGACAGACACTATCTGCATTTTTGGCAAGAGCTGGGATGTTCATGTAACCAGTGTCTTGATTACTACTCTGGACGAGAATCTCAAGATGATCAACGATTCGATAGTGTACCTGAAGAATAAAGGTCTTGAGGTCATCTATGATGCCGAGCACTTCTTCGACGGATACTTAAAGAACAAGGAATATGCAATGGAGACCTTGCATGTAGCTGAGTCAGCTGGTGCCGATATTATAGTCTTATGCGAGACCAACGGCGGAGTGATGCCCGGCGAGGTTGCAAGGATTGTTAAAGAGGTCAAGCAGAAGATCAGCCTTCCCCTGGGCATTCATGCTCACGACGATTCAGGATGCGCCGTTGCCAACTCCATAGTGGCAGTGGAGCAAGGTGTGACCCAAGTACAGGGAACTATAAATGGATATGGTGAGCGTTGTGGAAATGCCAACCTGGTCTCTGTTATTCCCAATCTGGTTCTGAAGCTCGGGATCCAATGTGTGGGCAGAGAGCAGTTGGCGCAATTAACTGAGGTGGCACACCACATCAGTGAAATTGCCAATGTTGCACCCGATCCTCATCAACCTTATGTGGGAGAGAGCGCTTTTGCTCATAAGGGAGGTGTGCATGTCAGCGCTGTGCTGAGGCAAAAGGGTGCGTATGAACACATCGACCCTATTTCTGTGGGTAATGCGCAGCGGATTCTGGTTTCGGAGCTGTCGGGGGCGAAAACAGTTATTCAAAAGGCGAACGAAATAGCAGGCATTGATTTGTCACATGATGAGGAAAAAGTGGCGGCTATTTTGAAAAAACTGAAAAAGCATGAGCATGAAGGGTACCATTATGAGGCAGCCGACGGCTCTTTCGCTCTGTTTGTTATGAAGAATATTGGAGCCTACAAGCCCCTCTTTGAATTGGAAAGCTACAAGGTGACAATTGATCGTTGGCGGTCTGGCAAATACGATACCGAAGCCATTGTCAAATTGCGGGTGCACGGTCATCGATTTGTCGAAGTAGCGGAGGGAAACGGACCAGTCAATGCTTTGGACAGTGCAGCAAGGAAAGCTCTTCGTACTGCATATCCGCAGTTGGCCCAGATTGACCTGGTAGACTACAAAGTACGAGTATTGAGCGAAGAGAAAGGAACAGCCGCCAACGTGAGGGTTCTCATTGAGCATGCTGATGAACATAGTTCTTGGGGCACAGTGGGCGTCTCGGAAAACATCATAGACGCCAGCTGGGAGGCCTTAGTGGACGGCATCGAATATGGACTGATCTACCGAGACAAGGCCGTGGGCAAATCCAAGGAAAGAGAATAAAAAACGCATAAATAACCAATTTAAAATCAGGAACATCACACTTCATTCACGGACAGCCGAGTGTGCGTCCATGCCAACCTTCAACTGAATCCCGAGCCAGAGAACGCAATACTGACCTAATGGGAGTCCAATGAGATTTGTCCGTTTCTGCCACAAGGACAAGACACACTACGGGATTTTGCGGGGCGACGCGGTCCAAGAAATTAGAGGAGATCCTTTTGGACACGTCACGGTGACTGGAGTAGAGCACCATATCGATGAAGCGCAGCTGCGTGCGCCTGTTTTACCCTCCAAAGTGGTGGCGGTGGGGTTAAACTACAGAGATCATGCTGAAGAACTCAAAATGGCGATTCCCCAAAATCCCATTTTGTTTATGAAACCGCCAACCTCAATTATTGGACCCGGTGACGCCGTCGTCTATCCGAACATGTCAAAACAGGTGGACTATGAGGCGGAACTGGTCGTCGTGATTGGAGATCAGATAAGGGATGTGGCAGTCGAACGCGCGTGTGCACATATCCTCGGCTATACCTGCGGAAATGATATAACCGCCAGAGACCTGCAGAAAAGAGACGGACAATGGACCAGGGCCAAAAGCTTCGACACCTTCAGCCCGCTGGGCCCCTGGATCGAGACTGAGCTGGATCCTCTGGATACCAATATTGAAATGTGGCTCAACGGCAAAAAAGTCCAAGCATCTTCGACTTCGAATATGATCTTTGACGTATTCGAGCTGGTCAGTTTTATATCACAGATCATGACTCTGCTGCCGGGCGATATAATAATGACTGGTACTCCGCCGGGAGTGGGCTCGGTACAGCCCGGAGATACTACCGAAGTAAGAATCACCGGCATCGGAACTCTCAAAAACCATATTATCAGGGTCAGACCTCCGGACATTATTTGAACTGCGGCCGGAAGTTCTTATTTCTAATTTCCCTATTTAGGGAGGTGTGCTCGCCGATGGCTGGCAATAAGAAGCTGCGAGGCGGCATCATAATTCAACCGCCCCTTTGACCTGATCTAGGGAGTAGCTACTATGAGCACGAAAACTCCCAAAAGTAGGGTTCGCTCCTCGATGATCCGAAAGCCCGCTTGATGGACATTTGATACTGTTTCGCGGTTGATGTTTACTCCGGTTATCCGGACCACTGCTGGGTTGAGCAGGTCAAAAATCTTGCCCAAAATACCTCTTGGTCTCATGTGTTCAAAAAGCACAGCATGGCCGGTCTCTTTCAAAACCCGTCTCAACTCTCGCAGGCCTTTGACCGGCTCAGGGACTGAACAGAACACAAATGTGGCCAATGTGCTGTTGAAAGACCGGTCAGGTAGATCCAGATTCTGGACATCCATCTCCCTCAATTGGATTTTTGCCTGCGGCTGCTTCAGGCTGCGGAGCCGCTCTCTGGATTTGGCCAGCATCCTGCGACTGACATCAGTCGCGAGAACATCGAACTCGTTTGAGTAGAAAGGAAGGTTCTTGCCTGTGCCTACGCCGACCTCCAAGATCGCGGGTCCCTTTAGCTTGGAGATCGCCACCCTTCTCCATCGGCGAAAGAGAAGGAACTCCATAGGAAGCTCATAAAGGTCATAATAGGGGGAGATGCTGTCATATTTTGATTTGACATACTCTGTTCGATTATTCAGATGTTCCATTGTTATTCCCAGTTCATGATATCTTTTTGGCTCTTGGATTTGGATCTGAGCTGTTTTTGGTGGCATCACTCTGATCAAAACCGTTTTGGTTGCTACTCGACTATCTTGAAGTCTAGAACAATTGGTGACTACTGTTAACCTGTTTCTCAAATGCGTGCCCTGTTTTTCCTGAATACAGGAATGAAGATGCAGGAATTAGGATCAGAAGATGAGAAAATAATGGTGGCATAATGTAATAATTCGGGATCTAGAAGAATCCTGGCTTTTAGTGCAATTTCAACCCTCATACCTCTAGGCTCTCTGGACAAGGGAGGAACACGGATATACCAGGTGAAACAACGAGGAGGCGAAGCCATGAGTGCCGAGAACCACAAAGTGCAAATTACAGTAAGAGAGATCCAGGGACGGGGGATGTGTGCCTACGGGATTAATCCGCAGGATTCTTGGGTCATTTCCAGCGAAGAGACTCCAGCAAACTTCTGCTCCTGGGCTCTGCAAGCTATCTTCCCATTCCTTGCTGTTTTGAGGTTTGGCGGCAAGTTTCCTTGGGAGGAGGACAAGGATACTGCAGTTGTATGCTGTCCAGATCCGCACAATCCTGTAGTGTTTGAGTTGAAGAGGATCGAATAGCGCACCAGAGGGCTGTGCCACGGAGAGGGCGATGAGCAGCGCATTATTAACCAAAAGAGCAAAAAGCGTCTTTCCATTTTCTGTGATAGTATTGCTGCTCCTGCTGTGCACTGTGATCGGATGTGCTATTGTGACCAGACTGCAAGAGGAGTCGAGAGCCGTAGATGCTGGTCGAGCCAAAGTTGTGGACGCCACCATAAGAATGGATGCGGGAAAGCTGAGCATCGAAGCGAGCAGGGAGAGATTGCTGGAGGCTGACTTCCGATACAACGTTGCCTCCTGGAGACCGGAGATTTCGTACAGGACTCAGGGTATCAGGGGGGATCTAAGGGTAGAACAGCCCGCCGGCGCCAAAGGGATCCCCCTCGGCAAGGTCCGCTATGAGTGGGCATTGAGGCTGGGCAAGGACATACCAATGAATCTCAGAATTGATCTAGGGGCTGGAGAGAGCGATCTCCAGCTAGGAGACCTATTACTGGAGAGACTTTCTATAAGCACCGGCGCGGGAAACACCAAGCTTGGTCTAACTGGGAGACCGGCTCCCAGCAGACTAAATCTGGATGTTGGCGCCGGAGATATTGACGTAGACTTAACTGGCCGTTGGAGAGATGATCTGGATGCCAGAATCAAGGGAGGAGTGGGCAATGTTGAATTGCAGCTTCCCCGTGATATCGGCGTACGTGTCGCCATTCAGCGTGGTGTAGGGAAGATCAAAACAACAGGTCTGAGCAAGGAAGGAGGGGCATTTGTTAATGAGGCCTACGGCGTCTCAAAGGCCACCTTAGACATTGACATAAAATCCGGCGTAGGTCAGATAGATCTGCAGGTTGAGAGATGAGCCTATTGCATCTACGCAAATCGAATATGGTAGTATTGAGAAGTTGACAAGAGATGCGATTAAATACTGACTGAACCGTTCATCAGCGGAGGAGAAATGGAAAATCTCTGGCGACCTTGGAGGATCAAGTACATCTTGGGCGATAAGGAAAAAGGCTGTATCTTCTGCGACAAACTCAGGGAGCAGAAGGACACGGAGAATTACATACTACGCAGGTCAGAGACGTCATTCATCATGCTGAATATCTATCCCTATAATAACGGCCACCTCATGGTTGTACCATATAAGCATGTTGCCAGTTTTGAGGGCCTGAGCAAAGACGAACTTGGTGAGCTTATGCAAATGGTCAATCTGTGCACAGAACTTCTGAAGAAAACCATGCGGCCTGATGGCTTCAATATAGGTGTGAATCTGGGCAGAGTAGCGGGCGCGGGTGTTAAAGACCATGTTCACATCCACGTTGTTCCGAGATGGACAGGGGATACGAATTTCATGCCTGTCCTCGCGGACGTGCGAGTCATACCCGAAGGGCTTGACTCAGTATATGAAAGCCTAGCAAGGGCGGTGGAGACGTTATAGGCTGAAACGGGTGTACGGCTCGCTGGCTACTGAGCGTCTCATATCCCCAATTAGGGACTCCTAGCTGCTGATTGCTGACTTGGCCCCCCAATCCTGAACCCCGGACTCCGAATCTAAAGTTTCGCCTGGATACATACGATATAGAATCTGAATATCTGAGTTCTCCGACAAAGGTCGATCGATGGAAGATGTGTTTAAGCCAGGCAAGACAGACGTGCAAGCTGAGCGTGGGGATGGCTTGGAGAATGAGATTGAAAAGAAACATGACCGGCAGGTCGTCATTTCTGTGCTAATTGTTGTATTCATGGTCTTCTTGGTTGTTGGCTGGGTGAATTTTCAGTCGGGCAAATCTTTTAATGTCCCTGACCAGATCATGTATGAGAATGCGGTGTATCACACCCAAGGTGAGATAATTGAGGCCGAAGATTTGACGAGCACTGGCCAAAAGATAGACAAGATGGAGATTTATATTGTGGAAGCCACATCCGGCAAAACATATTCCAAGCCTGCGCACAAAGTTTTTCTGAAAGTGGGCGAGGACTATGTTGTATATGTTATGAAAAAGAGCAGGTAATCTCCCAGATGCCGATCGTAGCGAAGCTAAGCCCCCCTCCTAAGTGCACACTCCAATGTACAAACTTCTCGCAAATTAATGCGTCTTCTTGTGTTAAAATCAGTACTTGGTTGTTGGTAGTTGGCCGGACTGTTGACAAGTCTAAAATGTCCTAGATTGTCATTGCAGTCCAGATGCGTTAGGCCGGGTGTCAGTGTCTCTGTAAAGGTTACGGTTAGGAAGCCTGTGTCCCAAACTCGGTTTGCAGTTGGCAGTTTGCGGTTCGCGCAAGATCAAAACCAGCGTTTATCGGCTATCGGTTTACCGTGAACGGTGACGCGTGAACTGGTCTTGGGCGCTAACCGCGTGCCAAAAAAAACCGCACACCGACTTACTATCTTCACAGGAGCGTGCTCTTCTTGGCTAATTTTGTTCATCTTCATACCCACTCGGAATACTCACTTCTGGACGGTGCGGCAAGATTGAAGGATATGATCCAGCGGGCCAAAGAACTGCAGATGCCCGCACTGGCCCTTACTGATCACGGTTCAATGTACGGGGTCATTGCCTTCTACGAAACTGCACTTGAGGAGGGGATAAAACCGATCATTGGATGCGAGGTCTATGTTGCCCCCAAAAGCCGGTTTGACAAGTCACCACGCAAAGAAGATGCCCCGTTTCACCTGGTGTTATTGGCCGAAGCCAACGAAGGCTACAAAAACCTAATGAAAATTTGCAGCCTTGGTTTCGTAGATGGGTTCTATTACAGACCTCGGATTGACAAAGAAGTACTGAGGGAGCACCATCAAGGGATAATTGCGCTCAGCGGCTGTATATCAGGGGAGATTGCTCGGCTGATTCAAGCACAAACGCTGGAACAGGCAAGATGCGTGGCCCGAGAGTATCAATCCATATTCGGAAGAGATAATTTCTTCATTGAGCTGCAAAACCAGAAACTGGAAGAACAGGAAGCAATCAATCAAGAGCTGGTTAGAATAGCGAAGGAACTGGATATTCCCATGGTGGCTACCAACGATTCTCACTATACTTTTAAGTCTGATCATGTTGCTCACGACGTGCTTCTCTGCATTCAGACAGGTTCAACTCTCGATGAGCAAGACCGTCTTAAATTTGGCTCGGAGGAGTTCTATCTTAAGAGTCGAGAGGAAATGGCGGAAGCCTTTCCCCAACACCCTGAAGCGCTGGATAATAGCGTGGCGATCGCAGATAGGTGCAATGTTGAAATCGACTTCGGCAAGATATACTTGCCCCGGTTTGAAATACCGGCTGGCACTAATCTATATACTTATCTTGCCAAGCTCTGTCGCGAAGGTTTGGAAAGGCGCTATGGACACATCATGCCGGAAGTTGAGCAAAGATTGAACCACGAGCTATCCGTGATTGAGCAGACCGGCTTCGGTGACTACTTTTTGGTTGTCTGGGATTTCGTAAACTATGCGCGCAAGAACGGTATAAGGGTCGGACCAGGCAGAGGCAGTGCCGCCGGAAGTATCGTCTCTTATGGTCTTGGAATTACCAGCCTTGATCCCATCAAGCACGGGTTGCTGTTCGAGAGATTTCTTAATCCCGAACGTATTACCATGCCCGACATCGACATCGATTTCTGTTATGAGCGCCGTGACGAAGTTATTGAGTATGTTACGGAGAAATACGGTCAAGACAAAGTGGCTCAGATCATAACGTTCGGTACCATGGCCGCCAGGGCGGCCATAAGGGATGCCGGAAGGGTCTTTAATGTCCCCTATGGGCAGGTGGACAGGATTGCCAAGATGATTCCTGAAATGCCAGGCACGACCATTGAAGATGCGCTGAGGATCTCATCGGATCTGGCTCAAGAGTATGAAGAAAACGAGGTAACCAGAAAGATCATTGATACGGCAAGAGCCCTGGAAGGTCTGGCCAGGCAGGACTCAATACATGCCGCGGGCGTGGTGATTTCCGTTGATAGCTTGACAAACTACACACCAATACAAAGAAAAGGTGATGCCGAGACAGTAACCCAATATTGCATGGACGACATAAAGCAAATCGGTCTGCTAAAAATGGATTTTCTGGGCCTCCGCACGTTAACAGTTATCGATAATGCGATGCAGATCATCAAACGCACCCGGGATAAGGAAGTCCAGATTGATGAAATAGACTTTGAGGACAAAAAGACATTTCAGATGCTGAGAAAGGGCCAGAGCATCGGGGTGTTTCAGCTAGAAAGCTCCGGCATGCGATCTCTCCTGAAAGATCTCCAGCCGACTACTTTCGAGGATATCATTAATCTCCTGGCACTCTATCGGCCCGGGCCTCTAGGCAGCAATATGGTGAAGGACTTTGTAGATCGAAGACACGGCCGGCAGTCCATTAGCTATCTGCATCCCCTATTAGAGCCAATCCTTCGAGACACCTATGGCATAATTGTCTATCAGGAACAGGTCATGAAGATCGCCAGCGAGCTGGCAGGTTTTACCATGTCCGAAGCTGATATTTTTCGCGCTGCAATGAGCAAGAAAAAGCCTGAAGTTCTGGCTGAGCAGCGAGAGAAGTTTATAGGCGGGGCGATATCAAAAGGGATCAGCCAGGATACAGCTGGCGAAGTGTTTGACTTGATGGTCCACTTTGCAGGCTACGGTTTTAACCGTTCTCATTCCGCTGCATATGCAGTCATCTCATTTCAGACCGCCTTCTTGAA
Source organism: uncultured Actinomycetota bacterium (assembly GCA_964347095.1). Taxonomy (GTDB): domain Bacteria; phylum Actinomycetota; class Aquicultoria; order Subteraquimicrobiales; family CAYFXD01; genus CAYFXD01. The sequence continues at coordinate 18,081 of CAYFXD010000118.1, forward strand.
GGCCAACTGCCGAGTGGAGTTCATGGCGGCTTTGTTGACTTCAATTATGAGCAACAAGGACAAAGTAGCCCAATACATTAATGAATGTCGCAGGCTTGGAATAGGCATCCTGCCGCCTGATGTTAATGAGAGCTTCAGGGGTTTTACTGTTGTCAACGATCCTGCATCAGGAAAACAATCAATTCGGTTCGGGCTGTCAGCGGTGCGCAATATCGGAGACAACGCCATCGAATCAATTATCGCGGCCCGCAAGAATAAGGGCAATTTTGCCAATTTGCAGGATTTCTGTGAGAAAGTGGAGATGAGCGTGATCAATAAAAGGGCCTTGGAGAGCCTTATCAAGTGCGGAGCTTTTGATTTCTGTGGAATGAGCCGCAAGTATATGCTGGGAATTTATGAGCAGGCAATTGAAGCGGGGCTCCGCAGACAGAAGGACATTCAGGCTGGTCAATTCACCTTCTTTGATCTTGGCAGTGCTGAGGAGAGCGGTCAACTTACGGAGTATCTTATTTCGGAGAATGAGGCCGGCAATGAATTTGCCAAGGACCAACTTCTAAGTTATGAAAAAGAGATGCTAGGCTTATATGTATCAGACCACCCCTTGCTCGGTCTTGAGAATATCTTGAGAGTTCAAACTAGTGCTTCCTTGGCTGAATTGGGGGAGAAGAGGGATGGTTCTACGCTGTGGGTGGGCGGGATCGTGACCAAGATAACACGCATTACCACCAAAAAAGGTGATATAATGCTGTTCTTGGCCATTGAGGATCTGGAAGGATCGGCAGAGGTCATAGTCTTTCCCACTTTGTATCAGAAGTATCGGGAACTGGTGGAGGAAGACAAAGTCCTGCGGATCAAAGGCAGGCTGGACCTGAAAGAGGATGAAAAGAAAATAGTCGCGCAGGAAATCCAACTACTGGATCCGCAGGTAATGGAGCAGAGCACAGCACCCCTCTACATTCAGGTACCGGTGGACGGATTCTCCAGCCAGCTGATACATGATCTCAAGGGTATTTTGAAGACCCATCCCGGTTCATGCCCAGTGTTTTTACAGCTCCGGGATGGAAACCAGATAACGACGTTAAAGCTTGGGGTCAATTTTCAGATAAAGCTGCAGGGTGGACTGTTCGCTGAACTAAAAGAGCTCTTGGGCGAAGACGCTGTGTTTTTGCAGAACTAGGTATTGAGGAAAAAAGGGCAAATGAGGGAAAATGAGGGAAAAGCAAGTTTGGCATTGTGGGGCCTTCACCTTGCTCGGCGTAAACTCGCGACCAAGAGTCTCAAGGGAAAACCCGCATGAAAACGAATTTGTCAATTCTTTGATGTTTCTTACATTCCTTGATCTTCCCTAATATGGCCTAAAAGCAAGGAGCACAATGCTGCCGGTTCGGAATTTGCCGGAAAATCTTGATGATCTGTCAAAAATCGGTTTTCTGCAGCACAGCCTGGATGATGAAGCCATGATGTCAAAGGTCAAAGCTATCATCAAGGCGGTGCGGGAAGAAGGCGATGAAGCTCTTGTGCGTTTCGCGGCTGAGCTGGACGGGGCAGAGCTTGAAATTGGACAGCTAAGGGTAACCGAGCAAGAGATAGATAAAGCCTATCAGCAGGCAGATCAAGCTTTTCTTGCGGCGCTAGGGACTGCCAGGGAACGGATTTATTCCTATCACCAAAATCAAAAAGAAACATCTTGGTTTGTCACGGAGGCTGAGGGAGTGCTGTTGGGCCAAATAGTCCGGCCGATTCAGCGGATTGGGATTTATGTCCCCGGCGGCCTTGCCTCCTATCCCTCCTCGGTCTTGATGAATGTATTGCCGGCGAAGGTGGCGGGTGTCAAGGAGATTGTGATGTGCACGCCCCCATCGAGCACGGGGAAGGTGAGCGCTCACAGCCTAATCGCGGCCAAAGAGACCGGAGTGGACGAAATCTACAAGGTGGGAGGCGCCCAGGCAATTGCGGCTCTCGCATTTGGCACTGGCACCATCAAGAAAGTATTTAAGATCGTAGGGCCAGGCAACATTTTTGTGACGCTGGCCAAGAAACTAGTTGTTGGGGCAGTGGACATTGATATGCTGGCCGGACCAAGTGAGATAGTGATAATTGCTGACATGAATGCAGACCCTCACTACATCGCCGCGGACATGTTAGGCCAGGCTGAGCATGCACCTGATGCCAGCGCCCTCTTGATCACGACTTCAGCAACCCTTGCAGACCGGGTAAACTCGGCAATTATCGACCAGCTTGGTTGCTTGGGACGCAAACAAATTGCAGGCGGCTCTTTAGAGAAGAATGGCAGAATCTATATTGCTGAATCAAAGGAACAAGCACTGGCTGCGGCAAATGCCATCGGTCCTGAGCATCTAGAGCTCATGTTGGATGAGCCTTTTGCTTATTTGAGCATGGTCGAAAATGCAGGGGCCATATTTCTGGGTGCTCACACACCAGAAGCGGTGGGAGACTATATTGCGGGACCCAATCATGTGCTTCCCACGGGAGGAACCTCCCGCTTTTACTCATCGCTCGGCGCATATGATTTTGTCAAACGGATGAATGTTCTCTTATACAGCCGATCAGGGCTACAAGAAGTGGGTAATGACGCCGAGATACTTGCTCAAGCCGAAGGTCTCGACGCCCACGCCAAATCAATAGAAGCGCGACTGAAGACGCGCTGATCCTGGATTTTCAAGGCGTTGTTTGGCTTCTGAAATCGCGTTGGCTGGGTGAGCGGTTTGCGGTTAGTGGTTTGTGCTAGCCGAACACTGAAGACCGCGCGCCGGTACTTTTTTGGAGGTTTGAAACTGATTGAGCAGTGAATATGAACAGAAGGACAGCGTTTTCCTCCGAAAAGATGCGGTGTCTGATCTAAGGAGAGTAGACAGTCTAGTACTGGACATCGATGGTGTTATCTTAGATGTGAGATCTTCATTTAGAGTTGCCATCAGCCAGAGTACGCAATTCTATTTCACCCATATTCTAGGTTGGACCGGCAAAGCTGTGCTGATTTCCCCGCCGGAAACACAATTTTTCAAACAAGCAGGGGGCTTCAATAACGACTGGGAGCTAACGTACGCAGCTGTTCTCTTCTTCTTGGCGAAGAGCGCGAAATTTGACAATCAGAATCTTGATTTTCTCAAGAATAGGGGAAAGTCAATCAAGGACTTTACCAAGGAGGTCGCACTTCGAGGCGGCGGATTGGATGTAGCTCAACAAGTATTATTATCAACACAAAAGCCGGATCAAGTGCGCGAGATACTAGCAAAATGGGATAAGAACAAAATAAAACAGGTTTTCCAGGAGATCTATGGAGGAACAGATTACTGCCCTGTTCTCTATGGATTCGAGCCCGAATACGTGAAGGAGAAGGGGCTTATAAATAAAGAAAGGCCGCTCCTTGAGACTCAGGATCTGGCGTTATTCACCCCAAAGATTGGGGTTATAACGGGCCGCACAAAAGAAGAAGCAGCCGCAGCTCTAGAACTTGCGGGTTTTGTGGATCTAATCGGTAATGAAGTGGTATTGTCCGATGACGGAGGCTTGACCAAGCCGGATCCTCGGATTTTGCTGGAAATGCAAAAACTCTTGGCGGCTGAGGTGGGCATTTATATTGGCGACACCATTGATGATTTTATGACCGTCTCTAACTATCAAAAGTTAGCTGGCGGCAAGTCTCAAGCGAAGTTCTTGTCCGGTTTAATTTTGCCACAGGAATTCGAGATTCAAAAGTTCTTTCAGCTCGGTGCAGATGCAGTGGCTCAAGAACCGAAACAGATGCTAAATGTACTCTCTCAGTTCAGAAAAGGGGGCCAGAATGGTTGATCGCACAGCGGTTATTAAGAGGGATACCAAAGAGACCGTAATCGAGATTTCTCTGAATCTTGACGGCAAGGGGATTGCTGACATTGGCACAGGGGTGCCCTTTTTTGATCACATGCTTGAATTACTGGCCAAACATGGCTTATTTGATCTTGAGATCAAAGCCAAAGGGGATTTGGAGGTCGATGCCCATCACACGGTCGAAGACGTGGGCATTTGTCTGGGTCAAGCGTTCAGACAAAGTCTCGGGGAGAAGAAGGGCATTTCACGGTTTGGCTCGGCCACTGTTCCAATGGATGAATCTCTGGTCTTGGTGGCAATTGATGTGAGCGGCCGCGGCCATCTCGTCTACGACGTGGATGTTCCTGCTGAAATGCTGGGAACATTCGATACCAGCCTGGTGATCGAATTTCTTCATGCATTTGTCAATCATGCAGCTATCACCACCCATGTAAGACTGATCACAGGAAGAAATACCCACCATAAGGTTGAAGCTGTCTTCAAAGCACTGGCCAGAGCCTTGGACCAAGCAACAGCCATCGATCCAAGAGTGGTAGAGATCCCATCTACCAAAGGGAAGATTTAAATAGAGATACGAGATACTGGATGCCGGATGATTTATAAAGACCGATGGTGAATGTACGGTCTACCAAGGTTTGATTATCCGGTGTCTAGTATCAAGGATCTAGAATCGAGTTAATAAATGATCGCAATAATTGACTACGGGATGGGGAATTTGTTGAGTGTTTCCAAGGCGCTGGAGAGTGTGGTCTCCGATGTTGAAGTGACTTCAGATCCCAAAGTCGCGCTGACTGCGCAAGGGCTCGTTCTTCCTGGCGTTGGCGCGTTCGCAGACTGCATGCAGAACTTAAAATCATTGCAGCTTGACAACGTGATAAGGAAGTTTATTGAGAGCAAGAGGCCCTATCTCGGGATCTGCCTGGGTCTTCAGATTCTTTTCTCCCACAGCGAGGAAGGGGGACTTTCCCCGGGTTTGGGCATTATTGAGGGTCGCGTGAAGAGGCTGCCGGCCTCGGTGAAAGTTCCTCACATGGGATGGAATCAGATAAGCAAGAAAAAACCGGCTCCGCTATTTGAAGGGATCGCAGATCAATCCAATTTCTATTTTGTCCATTCTTATTATGTCGAGCCGGATGATAAGGACGTCGTTGCCACAACCACCGATTATGGGATTTCCTTTACCTCAAGCGTTTGGCGGGAGAACATCTACGGAGTGCAGTTTCACCCTGAGAAAAGCAGCCAGCTGGGGCTCCACGTGCTTCATGATTTCGGAAGGGTAGTCTATGATAATATATCCGGCTGTTGATATTCGAGGCGGCAAGTGCGTTCGCTTATACCAAGGTGAATTCGACAAAGAGAAGATCTATTCGGCAGAGCCACACCGGATGGCACAGAAATGGGAGAGTGACGGAGCTGAGTTTCTGCATCTGGTGGATCTGGACGGAGCACGAACGGGGGTGCCTCAGAATCTCGAAGCCGTTGGCAAGATCATTGACACAGTAGGGATCCCGGTTCAGCTTGGCGGCGGCATCAGGACTCTTGCCTCTCTGGAAAAGGTGTTGGATTTGGGTGTGACAAGGGCAATCTTGGGAACGGCGCTGGTCAAAGACAGTGATTTTGTTCAAGCCGCCGTCGAGAAATTCGGTGACCGTGTGGTGGCCGGGATAGATGCCAGGCGTGGGAAGGTCGCCGTGGACGGCTGGCACCGAACAACAGAAGTGGGAACAGTCGAGCTGGCTCAAGAGCTGCAGTCTTTGGGCATAGAACATCTTATATACACGGACATCCTCTCTGACGGGGCGCTGCAAGGCATACATCTCGAAGGATTTAGGAACTTGGCTCTAAACCTGGAAATCTCCATAATCGCGTCCGGGGGCGTCACCACTCTCGATGATATTATGCAGCTAAAGGAGCTTGAGCCAATGGGGGTCGACGGGATTATCATTGGCCGGGCACTATATGAGCAAGTAGTCTCTCTGAAAGAAGCAATTGAAGCAGCAAAATAACAAGGCGGGATGCGGGATATTGGATAAAATACTCTATTTTCTATCAAGCATCTTGAATCGAGTATCGTGTATCAAGTGCCTCTCGTAGCTGTTGAGCGGGTTCCGTACGACACGAACCATGGATGAAAAGATGAGGAAATGCTTACCAAGCGGATTATTCCCTGTCTCGACGTGGACAAGGGCAGGGTGGTGAAGGGAACAAGATTTGTGGACATCAGAGATGCCGGCGATCCTGTAGAGATGGCATCCTTCTATGACCAAGAAGGTGCAGATGAGCTGGTCTTTCTGGATATTACAGCCTCGCAAGAGGAAAGAAAAACAACGTTAGAAGTGGCACGACATACCGCGGAGCAGGTCTTTATCCCTTACTCTGTAGGCGGAGGAATTCGTACGACCGACGACATCAGGAATCTTCTGTCCGCGGGTGCCGACAAAGTATCACTGAACACGGCAGCGGTCGAGCATCCCGAAATAATAACGGAGGCGTCCAAAAAGTACGGAAGTCAATGCATTGTTGTGGCGATTGATGCTAGGCAGGTTCACGGTTCACGGTTGACCGTTCAGGGTAAAACCAGTTCGGCAGAGTCTTCCGCCGCGCAGTGGGAGGTTTATCTTCATGGTGGGAGGACGCCCACCGGGATTGACGCAGTTGAGTGGGCTGAGAAGGCTGAGTCGCTGGGAGCGGGCGAGATTCTTCTTACCAGCATGGACCGGGACGGCACCAAGGACGGTTATGACATTGCGCTCACAAAGGCAGTTGCGGAGTCAGTAAATATCCCAGTGATAGCTTCTGGAGGAGCTGGAAAGCTCGATCACTTTTTTGCAGCAATAGACCAAGCGGGTGCCGATGCAGTACTCGCGGCCTCGCTTTTCCATTACGGCGAGCTGACAATAAAGCAGGTCAAGGATTTCTTGAGCTCAAAAGGAGTCCCAATCCGGCCACCGAAGTGAAAAGCATGGGAGCAGTGGGCACATAGAAGAAGGCAAAAGAATACCAAGGAAGAAAAGCGGCAAAGGAAAAAGGAAGAGCGTCCTGTCATTTCTTGTCCCCGATCTTCCCTCATTTCTGTGATTTTTGCTTACGTTCCTTGAGGACTGTTCCTCAAGGAAAAGAAATTAATGTCCGATAAAATCTCACATGGAGGGTGCACCTTGACAGAAGTGAAACTCAAATTCAACAAAGATGGCTTGATTCCGGCAATCATTCAAGATCATGAGAGCCAAGAGGTACTAATGCTCGCATATATGAATGAGGAAGCTGTAAAAAGGACCGAAGAAACCGGAAGGACCTGGTTTTGGAGCAGAAGCCGTCAAGAGTATTGGTGCAAGGGCGAGACATCAGGGCACAAGCAGTTTGTGAAAGAAATAAGGTATGATTGCGATGCTGATACACTGCTGGTCCTGGTCGAGCAGATAGGAGCTGCGTGCCACACTGGAGAAAGGTCTTGCTTCTATCGGGTTCTGACTTAGCCTCCCGATCGCCGAAATTTGGAAAAGAGCTTTACAATTGAGAGTCTTTTTTTTATAATGTTTTACCTGTATGTTTGAGGGGCACCCAGAATTGGGTGCTTATTGTATGAGAATATAAACAAGGGAGCGAAACCACGTTGGCAAAGAAAGAGATTGTGTTAACAAGAGATGGCTACAGAAAGCTCAGTGATGAGCTCAAATTCCTTATGACCAAACGGCGGAAGGAAATCGCTGAACGCATAAAAGATTCTAGGGAATTTGGGGAGCTACTGGAGAATCCGGAGTATAACGATGCCAAAGATGAACAGGCATTTATTGAAAATAGGATTCGCCAGCTAAACGAACTGCTTTCCTTGGCTACTGTGATAGAGAGCAACAAAGTGAAAACTGGCAAGGTGGATCTGGGTTCGAAGGTGACCCTGAAGGACCTGGAAACGGGTGAGGAGCTCGATTATCTTGTGGTGGGATCAGTCGAGGCCGATCCGACAAACCACCGGATTTCCAATGAATCGCCAGTGGGACAGGCAATTATGGGCAAGAAAAAAGGCGAGGTAGTTAAGGTCGAAGCACCCCATGGGTGCATCGAATATAAGATTGTCAGAATAGACAAGTAATCAATTCCAAACAACTCATAAACAAAGAATCACAGACTTGCGCTGTGGTTCTTTTTGTTTTATGGTAAACTGTCCAAGATGCGTGACTTGGCCACAGAGCCTGCTTGTTTTGGTCAAAACTGCAAAACAAAGTCGGCCGAACTAGATATCCAAGAGAAATGGCGAGTGCCTAAGCCCGAATGACGAAAGAATGACCAATTGGTGATGGCGGATGTCCACAAAGAACAGTATTCTTGAGCTTATTAACTAGCTGTTTGAAACGGCGGGGATCACGTCGTGGCGAGCGTACACGCACTTCCCACGCATTAAGGTTCAATTATCTGCTGTGCGAGGTTTTATTGCGGGATTCGAGTTTTTGGGCGGACAAAACTGCTGCAGACATCATCAAAACCAGGGGCACAAACCACTTAATCGCAACCGGGATTACTCCCTCTGGTCCCATCCATCTTGGCAATATCCGAGAGGTTCTTACGGCCGACGCAGTCCGCAGAGGTCTGGATCGAGCGGGCGCTGAGACCAAGCTTGTATATATTGCTGACACTATGGACCCGCTTCGCCGACTGTATCCCTTTCTGCCAAAAAGTTATGAAAAGTATGTAGGCATGCCTCTGTATCGCATTCCCTGTCCTGACAACTGCTGTGGCAACTATGCCGATCACTTCCTTAAGCCTTTTCTTGCAGCATGCCGTCGGCTTGGGGTGGATCTGGCTGCAAAAAAGGCGCACGAGCTCTATCAAAGCGGCGCATTCACGGACGTGATAACCAGAGCCTTGGAACGGCGGGACAGAATAGCTGAGATAGTATCGGACCAGACCGGTCGAAAGCTGGCACGTGAATGGATGCCTTTGAACATACAGTGTGAGCACTGCCAGAGAATTACCAAAGCCCGAATCGGCAAAGTTGATACTGCCTCACACACTGTTGAATATAGTTGTGAGTGCGGCTATTCAGGAACAGCTGACTACAGTAAGGGAGCGGGCAAATTACCTTGGCGAATAGACTGGCCCGCTCGTTGGAGGGCTCTGGGGGTGACGGTAGAGCCTTTCGGCAAAGACCATGCAACCGCCGGCGGCTCGTATGATACAGGCACCATTATTGCCCGAGAGATTTTTGATTATGAAGCCCCATATCCGATTATCTATGAGTGGATCTATTGGAAAGGAAAAGGGGCTATGGCAAGCTCCACCGGAGTGGCGATCTCTATCCAGTCCATGCTTGAGATTATACCGCCCGAAGGTGTGCGTTTCCTTATTTTGCGCCCCAGGCCGGAGAAGCACATCGACTTTGATCCCGAGAATGGCCTCTTGAAGTTGCTCGAAGAATATCAAGAAGTGGAACAGAAGTATTTTGATGAGCAGCATAAGCTGGAGAGTTATGAATCCAGGGCGTATGAGATCAGCCAGGTTCGCCCACCATCTGAGAAAACACATCTTCACATTCCTTTCTTGCACATTGTCATCGCGGCCCAAGTGGCCGAATACCAGCTTCAAAGGGCCGTACACGTCCTAGAAAGAAGCGGATATAGGGTCGAAGCTGCGGAAAAGCCAAAGCTGGAGCGGTATTTGGAATACGCCAGCAACTGGCTGACCACTTTTGCTCCGGATGTTTTTAAGTTCAAGGTGCAGGAACATTTGCCCCAAGAAGCCCAAAGCCTTTCTGAGGAGGAGAAGAATTTCCTGGCCGGCCTGGCGAAGCGTTTTGACCGAATTGAGTGGAGCGCTGAGAATGTCCATAATATCATCCATGAGCTAGGCAAAGAATCTGGATTGTCTGCTCGAAAGTCCTTTCAGGTCACGTATGTCAGCCTGCTGGGGCGCAAGTCAGGCCCTCGCGCAGGCTGGTTTATTACCTCGCTGGACCGCGATTTTGTTATCCGAAGGTTCATCGACGCCTCGCAGGCCTAGTTAATTAACGGAAGAGTTAGGGTTATAATATCCATTTTCCATCAGTGTTCACTTTCCGGTGTGTGGTTTAGTGCCGAAGAGCGGTTCACGGTGGGCCGTTCGCCGTAAGCCGATAGCAGATAACCGTCGGTTTTGATCTTGCGAGAACCGAGAACCTCCAACCGTTTCCAACGATATAGGCTTACTAACTCTAACCGTTACAATGACACCTACACTGGTTTAACCCGCCTGGATTGCAATGACCATCAAGCAAGGCATAGATCTGTCAACCAGTTCAAAATGCCCGGTGTTGCATGCTTGCATTTTCTGCACTGCGAACAATGCCCACTGCTCGCCAACAGAAGACTTGCGGTGCCGCTGTGACAATTTGCCACCGCGAAGTGGGCTTTCCGATTTTTTAGGTTGACAGCATTTCTCGCACAAGGGACAATTAATATAGAGAAGGTGTTTATGTACGTGCCATGAACGTATATGTCACCGTGACTTACAAAGAAAGGAAGATCCTCATTGTTTGAAAGATTTACCGAAAGAGCGCGGCGTGTTGTGGTTTACGCTCAGGAGGAGGCCCGCTCACTCAATCAAAACTATATAGGGACGGAGCATCTACTTCTGGGGCTAATAAGGGAAAAAGAGGGAATTGCAGCCAAAGCGCTAAAGAACCTGGGCATCAACCTTGAGGACGTTCGGGCCCAAATAGAGGATATTGTGGGCAAGGGCAATGTTTCTTTGCCGGGTCACATACCTTTCACGCCGCGAGCCAAAAAGGTCTTGGAATATGCATTGAGAGAGGCCTTGCAGCTGGGCCATAACTATATCGGTACTGAGCATATACTTCTCGGACTGATCCGTGAGGGAGAAGGAATAGCAGCTAAAGTGCTGGAGAATCTTGGCGCAGATCTGGAAGGGGTCCGCAAAGAAGTTTCAGAGCTCCTTGCCGGCTTCTATGTAAGCAAGGGCACCGAACAGCCTGACACGCCAAGCGGTGGTTCGTCTATCCTCGATGAATTCGGGCGCAATCTAACCCAACTCGCCAAAGAGCAAAAATTGGACCCGGTGATCGGTCGTATCACTGAGATCGAACGGGTTATGCAAATCTTGAGCAGGCGCACGAAGAATAATCCGGTGTTAATTGGTGAACCTGGTGTGGGAAAGACTGCAATTGTTGAGGGTCTGGCTCATCTGGTTGCCGAGAACAAAGTGCCTGAGATCCTGGGCAATAAGCAGATCTATACACTTGATCTGGGGGCTCTGGTTGCAGGTTCAAAATACCGAGGGGAATTCGAAGAGCGTCTAAAGAAAGTAATGAAAGAGATCAAGAGTCGGGGTGATGTGATTCTTTTCATCGATGAAATGCATAATCTCGTCGGAGCTGGCGCGGCTGAAGGAGCGATTGACGCCGCGAGCATTCTAAAACCTGCGTTGGCCAGGGGCGAGCTTCAAACGATTGGGGCCACCACCCTAGATGAGTACAGAAAGCATGTTGAGAAGGACGCTGCTTTGGAGCGTAGATTCCAACCGATAAATGTTGATGAGCCAACTATCGAAGAGACTGTCGCTATTCTACTCGGACTCAGGGACAGATACGAGGAACATCACCGGGTTGAGATCACGGACGATGCAATAACAGCTGCAGCCAACCTGGCTGACAGATATATTTCTGACCGCTTTCTGCCTGATAAAGCCATAGATTTGGTCGATGAGGCGGCGTCTCGAGTGAGGATCAAGGGCATGAGTACTGCTGCTGATCTGGAAAGCCTGGAAGATTTAGAAAAACAGCTTGAGCAAACAAAGAAAGAAAAAGAAGTGGCGATTGATCATGAAGAGTTCGAGCGCGCTGCTCTCTTGAGCGGCAAGGAAAAGGACTTGACTTCAAAGAAAACTACTTCTTCCAAACAAACCCAGGTTCTGCCGTCGTTAAAGGAGCAGGTAACCGAAGAAGAAATCGCGCATATAGTGTCCACCTGGACCGGAATCCCGGTGATCAAGCTAACCGAGGAGGAAAGCGCCAAGCTGCTTCGAATGGAGGAAGCACTTCATGAGCGTGTTATCGGTCAAGATGAAGCCATACAGGCGATTTCAAAGGCAATAAGAAGGACTCGGGCAGGTCTTAAGGATCCCCGCAGGCCCACTGGGTCGTTTGTGTTCATGGGTCCGTCAGGTGTGGGCAAGACTGAGCTTGCGAGGACACTTGCTGAGTATCTTTTTGGCGATGAAGGCATGCTGATACAGATCGATATGTCTGAATATATGGAAAAGCATACGGTATCCAGACTTATAGGGTCACCACCCGGATATGTTGGATACGAAGAGGGAGGCCAGCTTACCGAGGCTGTGCGCAGGAAGCCCTATTCGGTCGTGTTGTTTGACGAGATCGAGAAGGCACATCCCGAGGTTTTCAACGTACTGTTGCAGATCTTGGAGGATGGCCGGCTCACTGATGCACAGGGAAGATCGGTGGATTTCAAGAACACTATTCTAATCATGACCTCGAATATCGGAGCCCGTTTTATACAGAAAGCAACGCCGATAGGTTTTACTAGTCTGACAGAAAAAGGCGAAAGCATGGCATACAAGGACATGAAGGCAAAGGTTGTCAGCGAACTGAAACGGACGTTCCGACCGGAGCTTTTCAATAGGATTGATGATGTAATTGTCTTCCATGAACTGTCCAAAGAGGAGATTCTGCAGATTGTCGATCTTCTTTTCAAGAGAGTCGGCACTCAGGTAGCAGGTCAAGAAATGGCAATTGAATTGACCGACCAGGCTCGCGAATTGCTGGCCAAAGAGGGTTACAACCCGACACTGGGAGCAAGACCTCTCAGGAGAGCAATTCAGAGGCTGGTGGAGGACCCGCTGTCAGAGGCGCTTCTTGGAGGCAAGTTCAGAGCTGGTCATAAGATCATTGTTGATGAGAAACAAGGCCACATAGTATTTCGCGAGGCCGAAGGTGAGAAGGTAGGTAGCCGACCCGGCGGCGAGAGTGAGGCATGAGCAAAACCAAATGCGTGGTGAGGTGCCAGAACTGCGGGTACCTCTCTCCTAAATGGATGGGAAGATGTCCCAATTGTGGTGAATGGAACACCATGGTTGAGGAGTCCGCCAAAGGAGACACCAGTGTCGCTCACCGGGGCTCAGAGATCCAGAAAACTCCACAGAAGATAACGGAGGTTAGCACCGCAGGAAGCGACAGGCTTTCTACCCAAATACCAGAGTTTGATCGAGTACTCGGCGGCGGTATTGTCGCCGGGTCTCTTATTTTGTTAGGGGGACAGCCTGGAATAGGCAAATCAACCATTCTTTTGCAGGTTGGATTTAACATTGCTCAAGAGGGGAACACTGTTTTGATTGTTTCCGGCGAGGAGTCACCTCACCAGCTCCGGATGCGCGCAAATCGTCTTGATGCTGCCCATGACAATCTACTGATTCTAGCGGAAACCGATATCGAACAGATACATGCCGCTGTTGAACAGTTGAGTCCCTCATTGCTTGTGCTTGATTCAATCCAGACGGTATTTCATCCTGAGATGTCTGCTCCCCCTGGGAGTGTAAGCCAGCTGAGAGAATGCACCAACTTCATTTGCCAATTCGCCAAGACGAAAAACATTCCTGTGTTTATCATAGGTCATGTAACCAAAGAGGGCTCTATTGCCGGTCCCAGGGTCCTTGAGCATATGGTTGATTCAGTTCTGTACTTTGAAACAAGTTCAAACCAATCATCCAGAATCATACGCTCGGTCAAAAATCGGTTCGGCTCAACCAATGAAATCGCTGTTTTCGAGATGAAAGAAACCGGCCTGGCTCAGGTGGACAACCCCTCTGCGCTGTTCCTGGCGCAACATTCAGAAAGTCTGTCGGGATCAGTAGTTGTAGCTCTGGCTGAAGGTTCCCGTTCGCTGCTTGTTGAGTTGCAAGCACTGGTCGTGCCGTCATATCTGGCAAATCCCAGGCGATTCACATCAGGAATGGACTATAATCGCTTGTCGGTCCTGATTGCTGTGCTTGAAAAAAGGGGCGGCCTCCGCTTGGAGAATAAAGATGTGTACCTCAATGCTGTTGGCGGTGTAAAGATCAGTGAACCCGCAGCAGATCTAGGAGCGGCTCTTGCCATCGCCTCTTCTTGCCAGGATACTAAGATTGATCAGGATCTGGTTGCCATAGGTGAGATCGGACTAGGCGGTGAGGTTAGACCAATAAGCTCTATGGAAGGGCGAATAAAGGAGGCGGCAAAACTGGGCTTCAACAAGGTCATACTTCCTCACAGCGAAAAAGGACCTCCAGGCGCTGACCAAGAATGTACCATAGTCAGCGTCAAAACCATCAACGATGCCCTGGACTTTCTAGGGTAGCAAGGCAGGGCCAGCGCCACAATCAAGGTCGACCATCCAAAGCCAGAAGCAAAAGCCCGAATGTCACCTGAAGCCCAAGATTGCTGCTTGCCGGCGGCAAATGACAAATCAAAATCCTTTTGGATTTTGGGCTTTGACATTGATTTGGCATTTAGGTTTTGACCTTTTTGCTTTTCCCTGATTCCTCTCAATCTCTCAGCTCCTCAGTTATTTTTGCCGAGATACATAAGGATGTCCCCAAAACTTCGAGGGCTTGGAGGATTTGACAGAAGGGTCAGAGAATTAAATGAGAGCGTATGGATGCGTGCCTGTGCTACAATTCAATAGAACGGAGGTTTCAAAATATGACTGCCTGGTCTCGCCAATACGATAGATATCATAGGAGCCTATTTGACGCACTGAGAAAAGTTGCTCCTGGCACAGGTCTTCGCGAAGGATTAGAGAATATCGTCAGTGCCAGAACCGGAGCTCTGATAGTCGTTGGTGACGTGGCAGAAGTCATAAAGCTGTGCAATGGTGGATTTGAGCTTAATGATTCCTTTACGCCGCAAAAAATCTATGAGTTGGCCAAGATGGATGGGGCCATCATAATGGATGAGGATGTTGAAAGGATCCTATTGGCCAATGTCCATCTTGTTCCTGATTCCTCTTTATATACTACTGAAACAGGAATGCGCCATCGAACCGCGCAGCGAGTAGCGAGGCAAACCAGGGCGCTTGTAATCTCGGTGTCGCAGCGTCGTGACGTGGTTTCTTTGTATATCAACGATATAAAATATGTTTTAGCTGACGTCCCAGTCATAATCACAAAGGCGAATCAGGCGATCCAGGCACTGGAAAGATATAAATCTCGGCTGGACGAAGTTATGGCAAATCTTAACGGTCTGGAGTTCGAGGATCTCGTGACCATGATGGATGTAGTCACTGTGCTGCAAAGGGCAGAAATGACACATCGCGTCGCCCTCGAGATCGAGCACTATGTGACTGAGCTGGGAACGGAGGGGCGCCTAATAAACATGCAGATGGAGGAACTGCTGGCGAACGTGGAAAGTGACACGTTGTTGGTTATCCGTGACTATACGCGCAACCGCAGGCGGCCTGACCGGATTAGACACGAGCTTGCATCTCTCTCATCTGAGCAGCTGCTGGACGCTCATGCGGTCTTCTCAGTTTTGGGCTATAGTGATGATGAGTTGCGCGGATTGGACAAAGCCGCTCATCCAAGGGGCTATCGACTTTTGAGCAAGGTCCCAAGACTGCCAATGTCGATTATTGGTAAGATAATTGGCAGTTTTAGCAATCTGCAAAACATTCTTGAAGCAGAAACTGAAGAGTTAAACGAAGTAAACGGAATTGGCAAAGTAAGAGCCGAAGCTATTAAAGATGGATTAAAGCGGTTGAAGGAACATAGTCTGCTCGAACGGTTTATGTAGTGGACGGCGGACTGAGAGCCGTACGTATACACTCAGACCTAAGCAAAGCAGTAGAACGGTAACAAGGATAGGCATATTATCATATCGGTTCTTATTATCAGAAAGCCACGAGCCAGCCTCAAGGGGTCCACATGCTGGTCTATAAATAGGTTAAAGTTGCCAAACAGGGGATTCTAGGTCAGGCTATACAAGCCCAAGGTGGTAATTCTTCTATTCTCTTCTTGCAGGATCTTTTCCAGGTCCAGGTCCAGCAGCGTACAAATTGCTGTTAGGTAAAACAGTGTCGTTCCAAGTTGCGCCTCGATGTTTTCCAGGCATGACTGGCATAAACTTCCTTCCAAATGGCTCTGAGCATAATCAGTCATTTGTGAAAGAGTAGCTTTCTTGGGAACTGACTGCTTTTCTGCCCTGACCCTCAAGCAGCCACAGGCTGTGACAGATTTTGTGACAGCTCTATTTACATGTGCGCCGGCCTCTTGGAACTTTGTTATAGTATCCAAAATACTACGATGTCTGATCAAATGCTCCGCGACTGTACCCTGAAATTTCTGGCAACAGCTTTGGTCCATGAATTCTCCTCCCTCGCAGTATGTGGCACTAATGACATTATAGCCTATTATCAACGCTCAAGGAACCAGTTTCCTTTGACCCCAAGAGACCGCTATGCTAAGATGAGGTAGATTGGGAGGTACCGTGTTCAAAATTGGCGACAAAGTTGTCTATCCTCATCATGGTGCAGGAGTTATTGAAGGAATAGAGGAAAAACAAGTTCTAGATGAAAAGCAACAGTACTACATTGTAAGGCTCTCTCAGGGGCAACTAACTGTAATGGTTCCTGCCAATTCAATTCCAGGCATTGGCTTGCGCAGCATCATTTCGCCGCTCCAAGCAGAAAACGTACTTGCGACCTTGGGTGACGACCAAAGTAAGATGCCAAAGGACTGGAACCGCCGGTTCAAAAGAAACCGTGAAAAGATCAAAAGCGGTGACGCATTAGAGGTCGCTGAGGTTGTAAGGAACCTTACGATCAGAGACGCTGAAGTTGGCTTGTCAACAGGGGAGAAGCGGATGCTGAACCGTGCACGGCAGATCCTCGTGAGCGAGCTGGTGTTTGCGCTGGACAAAGATGAAGGTGATATTAACACTCTAATTGACGGCAATTTTCATTAGCTGCCCCTCACAACTTAATTGGGAGGTGATAAACCGGACTTATTGATGAAAAAAACCACACAGAGACAAAAGTAACAGGAGTGTTTTTTTATGTTGGTTCAGGTTATCCGCTTGTTGGGTGTCTTGGTCGGTGCGGTTGCGGGTTATGAACTGGCGATTGAGGTTATCCGAACTCCAAAGGGTTGGCCCGGAATCATCTTATATGCTATTATCGGTTGCGGAGTAGGATACATAATCGGCGGACTGGCGGGAAAAAGACTCGACAAAGTCATGAATTGGCTTGAATCCGCAGTCCAAAAGATGCCAGGAATCGACTTGTTTATCAGTATATTGGGCCTTGTTGTTGGGCTTGTAATTGCCATTTTAGTTTCCATTCCCTTTGGCTCCATCTCCAATTCCCTCATCCGGTTGTTCTTGACCATATTCACGTATGTGATATTTGCTTTTTTGGGCATGCGTCTATTTCTTCGCAAGAAAGAAGATTTCTCATTTCTCTTTCATTCACTTGGTTCGGTTAAGAGGTCCCAAACATCTCCGGAGAATCTTAACAGCGCAGACAAGGTGCTGGATACCAGTGCTATCATCGATGGACGAATTGCAGATATCTCCCAAACAGGATTCGTGGAAGGGCGTCTTAGCGTTCCACGGTTTGTGTTAAGAGAGCTCCAGAGTATCGCCGATTCGGATGATCCATTGAAGAGAAACCGCGGCCGGAGAGGCCTTGATGTTCTGCGTCTGCTGCAAAGAGAACGAGGGATAGAAGTGCATATCGAAGACCGCGATTATCCTGAAATTGCCGAAGTCGATGCTAGGTTGGTCACGCTCGCGAAGGAGATTGGTGGGATAATAGTCACGAACGATTTTAACCTCAATAAAGTTGCCGAGTTGGAAGGTGTCAAGGTACTCAACATTAATGAGTTGGCCAATGCTCTGAAACCAGCTGTCTTGCCCGGAGAAGAGATGAGAGTCGCGGTGCTGCGTGAAGGCAAGGAAATGGGACAGGGCGTGGGATATCTTGATGACGGTACCATGATCGTAATTGACGGGGGCAAGGATCACCTTGGTCGGGAGATAGAAGTAATCGTTACGAGTGTGCTCCAGACCCCAGCTGGCAAAATGATCTTCACCAAACCCAAAGGTGTTGAGGCGAATAGTGCGTAGGGCAAGAAATGCCAAACACCAAATTCCAAACCAAATCCCATTAGACTACGAGGGACACTGAAAAGTAGTTTTGCCTGTGTTTCGGACAGGGAATTGTAGTTTGGGTTTGCCTTTGTTCGGGGAGAATTGATACCAAGATGATAGTGGCCATAATCGCAGCCGCCGGTATCGGCAGACGAATGGGCGGCGGGGGCAAACAGTTTTTGTTATTGAAGGGCGATCCTGTGCTGGCTCACAGTGTTCGCGTTTTTCAGAACTGCTCACAGGTCCATCAAATCATCGTTGTGACCAACGAGGCGGATGCTAGGCGCTGCCGCGAGCTGGTCCAAAGCTATCAGTTCGACAAGGTTGAGCGGATTATCGTTGGCGGAGAAGAGAGGCAGGATTCGGTATTCAACGGTCTTCAAGTGCTGCCGAAGGCGACCGAGACCGTTATTATCCATGACGGCGCGCGTCCCCTCGTTACTCCGGAGATAATCAAGCATTCGCTGGATGCACTGGAAGGCTGGGATGGTGTTGTTGTTGCTGTGCCTATAAAGGATACGTTGAAACTCGTCGAGATGGAGAACGTTGTCGAGACTCTTGACCGTGAACGAATTTGGCAGGCTCAAACGCCTCAGATCTTCAAGGCCAATCTTTTGGCCGAGGCGTACCGGGTGGCGAGAAAAAATGGTTATCATGGAACCGACGATGCGGCACTAATGGAGCGGCTGGCGTACAAAATAAGAGTCGCCGTGGGCTCATATGAGAACATCAAAATTACTACAAGCGAGGATCTAGGTATCGCCGAGGCAATCTTGGCTATGCGGGAAGCGACCTAGTCGGTCTTCGGGTCTTGTCGGAGTTTGCCAATGAGAATTGGAATCGGTTTTGATGCACACAGGTTTATTGAAGGACGGCCGCTGGTCTTGGGCGGGGTGGAAATCCCTTTTCATCTTGGGCTGGAAGGGTACTCTGACGCCGACGTAGCGATCCATGCTGCCATGGATGCGCTTCTGGGCGCTGTTGCCGCTGGAGATATCGGTCAGCATTTCCCTGACAGCGATGAGAAGTACCGCGACATCTCGAGTCTCATACTTCTTTCCAGAGTCGCTGACATCGTGCGAGCACGCAGCTTCAAAGTTGCCAATATTGACATGGTTATTGTATTAGAAGAGCCCAGATTGGCTCCCTACCGAAACAAGATGCAGAAAAGCATTGCAGAAGCGTTGAATGTTCGGCCAGAACGGATAGGCATAAAAGCGTCTACCACCGAGGGCATGGGTTGTATCGGAAGAGGTGAAGGAATTGCCGCATATGCTGTTGCTCTGGTTGGAGACACCCATGAGCCATCCGGTGATACCGCCTGACGATTTTACGCCTGACACTTGAATGCAGACCTCCGCCGGCCTCTCCGTCTCAGGGGCGAAGCTGAGACGGGAGCAGATCAGGTTGAGGATGAGGATATGGCAAAATCTTTGACGTGGGTTTTTGTCAAGTATGAAAGTACATGGTACCAAGAGACAGTGGCTCGCGGTCAAGGACTCACTTCATGCCTGGTATAAACTGGAAAAACTTCCAAGAATTTGAGGTTGTCGTCTATGTCCGACAAAGCCAGGGTCCGTTTTGCGCCTAGCCCTACGGGCAATCTTCATCTGGGAAGTGCTCGGACGGCACTTTTTAACTGGCTGTTTGCCAAGTCACAGAGTGGCCAATTTATTCTCAGGATCGAGGACACCGATAGAGCACGATCGGCCAGCGAATTTGAACGGTCCATCTTGGGCGATCTCCAATGGCTGGGGCTAAATTGGGATGAAGGTCCAGGAATTGGTGGACCATTTGCCCCATATCATCAAAGCAAAAGGCAGGAGATCTATCGCAAGATTGCTGAAGAGCTCCTCGAAAAGGGAAGAGCGTACCATTGTTACTGCAGTTCAGAAGAGCTAGAAGCAAGTCGGCAGAAGGCAAGAGCTGAGGGTAAGACTCCCCCCGTATATCGAGGACGCTGTCTGCGGATCAGCAAAGAGCAGAAAGCTCGTTTTGAGCGGGAAGGTAGGAAGCCGGTACTCAGATTTCGGGTCCCTGAGGCCGAGATTATCATCAATGACCTCATTAATGGACAAGTGCAATTTGACAGCAGTGTCATTGGAGACTTCATTCTCCTTCGCTCAGACGGATCAGCGAGCTTCAATTTTGCCAACGTTGTAGATGATGCCTTGATGGAGATTACTCATGTGATTCGAGGCAACGATCACTTGAGCAACACTCCGCGGCACATTATGCTTTTTGAGGCTCTTGGCCGGAAGCCTCCGCAATTTGCTCATCACTCACTACTGCTTGGAACCGATCGGACCAAAATGAGCAAAAGGCACGGAGCAACTGCGGTATTTGAGTATAGGGAGAGAGGTTATTTGCCAAATGCAATGGTCAATTATCTTGTCCTTTTGAGCTGGTCGCCTGGAGATGACCGTGAAATCTTTGATCTCGATGATCTGGCGCGGGAGTTTTCTATCAAAGGAATCAGTAAAAGCCCGGCGGTCTTCGACATTGACAAATTGAATTGGATCAATAGGCAACATATTCTTAGAACCAAGCTGGAGACACTGACAGACTTGACTATTGGTTTGTTAGACAGTGCAGACGTGCATAGCCAGGGGATTACCAGGGCATTGGAGCCTGAAGAATTCGCTGATCTGAGCAATAAGATTGATTTGATCCGAGAACGGGCGACTACATTGCTGGACATTCCGAAAGAGCTGTCTGTGCTGGTCTTGGACTCAATTGAGTTGACTGATGAAGCCAAAGAAATGCTAGCGCGGTCCGAGTCCCATTTGGTCCTGCAGAGCCTAGCCGCGATCCTTGATGGCTGCCATGACTTGGAAAAAGAGATCAGCAGAGAGATCTTGGGCAAGCTTACGCAGGAGATGGGAATTCAGGGTATTAAGGGCAAAGCGGTGTTTATGCCCGTCCGGTTGGCTCTAACAGGAGAAACATCCGGTCCAGATCTTTCGGATCTTTTGAGTGGGCTGGGCAGAGAAAAAAGCCTTGAGCGAATTCGTTCAGCTCTACGGCACGTGAGTGAAGAGCAAGATCCGGTATAATCAGGGGAATAAAGGATGATACAGGTACAGGTCGAAGATTGGTGATCAGCATGTCGATCAGAATCTACAACACCCTAACAAGAAAGAAAGAGCTGTTTGAACCTCGAGACAGTGACAAAGCGGCGATATATATTTGTGGTCCTACCGTCTACAATTATATCCATATCGGAAATGCCCGCTGCTATGTGGCCTTTGACGCAGTGGTAAGATATCTGGAATTCAGCGGTTACCAGGTCACCTACGTCCGCAATTTGACCGATGTGGATGACAAGATTATTAAGCGGGCTCTGGAAGAAGCGACAACCAGTAGTAATATTGCGTCAAAGTACACCAGGGCTTTTCATGAGGACATGGCGACTTTGGGTTGTAGAGAGCCAGATATCGAACCGACAGCAACTGAGACCATTCCCGATATGATCAAGATGACTGCCGGTTTGATTGAAAAGGGATTTGCCTATGAGGTGGATGGAGATGTGTTCTTTGAAGTCACTGAGTTCAAAGATTATGGGAAATTGTCTGGCCGATCGTTGGAGGAGATGAGAGCAGGAGAGCGAATAGAGATCGATCCGCGGAAACATCACCCGATGGACTTTGCCCTTTGGAAAAGAGCCAAGGAAGGAGAACCATCTTGGTCCAGTCCCTGGGGGGAGGGACGACCTGGCTGGCATATTGAATGCTCAGCAATGTCCCTCAGCAAGTTGGGCATGGGTTTTGATATTCATGGGGGCGGGCAGGACCTGATCTTTCCTCACCACGAGAACGAGATTGCTCAGTCGGAGGCCTACACTGGCACCCGGCCGTTCGTCAAATACTGGCTGCACAACGGTTTCGTGACGATCAAAGCAGAGAAGATGGCCAAGTCGGTGGGCAATGTGACGCTGGTTCACGAAATCAGCCGATGGGATCAGTATGCCGGAAGACCGCTTGAAATACTGAATGACCTGAGAATGTTCTTTTTGTCTACTCATTATCGCAATCCGATCGATTTCAGCCCTGAGTACCTGCATGAGGCTCACAATAAGGTTCAGGGATTGGTGAATCTGCGACAGAACATCGACGATCTGCTTCGAAGAAAGAACAGCTTCGTTCAGGTTGATGCTCAAAGCGGACCGGAGATGGCTCTGAAGCAAGCCATAGCAGATGCAAAGACGAGGTTTAATCTGGCCATGGATGATGATTTCAATACACCAGCCGCCATTGGTGCGCTCTTTGAGCTGGAAAAAAACATCAACCTCTTCATTGACGCGCATCCTGACAGATTCTCTCTTCTAGGAAAAAGGCTCTTGGAAGAATCAAGAAGCACACTCTTGACGCTGAGTGAAAACGTGCTGGGACTTGTGCTGCCCGAGCGATCATCTTCTTCGGTCGGTGTCTACATTGCAGGCTCTGAAGAGAGCCAACCGGAAACAGAACTGTCCGCAAGTGAGATCGAGGCGCTTCTCGAGAAGCGAGAGCAGGCTCGCAAGAACAAAGACTACAAAACCGCCGATGAGATCAGGGCTGATTTAGATGCCAGAGGAGTGACGATAGAAGACACGCCCCACGGTGCCCGCTGGAAGTGGAAGTGATCGCGGAAGCAGATGCGGGCGGTTTCCGTAAATCGGTCCCTGAGCCCTGGACTCTAACCCCTGAACCCTGAATTCGGGACTACAGCATGAACGACTTAATAATTGTTGACGGATACAACATCATCTTCAAGGATCCTGACTACCAAAAGATAAAAGACGCTAGTTTGGAGCTGGCGCGCGTCAGGCTTATAGAAGATCTTGCCAATTATCAGGCGTACACCGGAAATGATGTGAAAATTGTCTTCGATGCGGCCAACCAAGATTTTCAAGGTGAGCGGAAAGCGAAAGTGCTCGGAGTGGAGATTATTTTCACCAAGAAGGGCCAATCAGCGGATTCATGTATCGAACGGCTGGCATTTAGGACAAATGCCGATAGAACGGTGATCGTGGCGACATCCGATTATAGTCTGCAGAGAGTGGTTTTCGGCAAGGGGATATATCGAAGGACACCGGCTGAACTTTTGAGTGAAATCGGTGAAGTTAAAGAGGAGTGGAGGGTGCATGCAAAAGATGCCAAGCCATTTTTTCTTGAGGACAGATTGGATGAGCAAGTGCGCGAGAAGCTGAGAAAACTAATTTTGGAAGAGCCGGAAGAAATGGATGGCGCAGGTAGGTAACTTGGTTCTTGTCTAGCTGTTGTTTCTTGACGATATGCCTGCTCCTGCGATATACTTTTAATATAAAGGTTGTTTATGTTCATATCCTCGCATCAGTGCGGCGAAATATAACAAGACGCGGCAATGTATGGATTATACATGTAATCCCGCTATCCCACGAATCGATATCATGGAGGCAGCACATTGCAGACTGACCCTGGGTATGAAAGAAGGATCCCTCCTTTGTTTGATGACTTCACCGATCTTCAGCTGGTCGGAACGGCAAAAGAGGGGGACGACACGGCTCTCGAGTTTCTGATCGACAAATACAAGAATTTCGTCCGCATTAAAGCCCGCTCCTACTACTTGATTGGCGCCGACAAAGAAGACCTAATCCAAGAAGGCATGATTGGCCTGTATAAGGCAATTAGAGATTTCCGCTGCGACAAACAAACCTCATTTCGGGCATTTGCCGAGCTCTGCATTACGCGCCAGATGATAACTGCAATCAAAACCGCAACCCGCCAAAAACATGTTCCCTTGAACTCATATGTTTCTCTTAATAAGCCTATGTACTATGAGGAAGAATCCGATCGCACCCTGGTAGATATGCTGTCGGGGAGCGAAGTAACCGATCCCGTCGAGCTGGTTATCAGTACGGAGGAGCTG
>CAYFXD010000119.1:0-9870 GCA_964347095.1 uncultured Actinomycetota bacterium
ATGTCAAGTCTCGCCTGTGAATCCTCTTCAACCTCTCGCTTGAAGGCCTCCGCTACGTGGGGCAGCAGTTTGCTGTACTTTTCGCTGATTTCCTCGCGATGAAACAACACCGGTTGCGACCGGTCATCAAAACCAAAAATCTCTAGACCTTTGTTGGCAAAGACGAAGAGATTCTGCTTGTGCAGACCAATGATAGGCCAGCATACTTTCTGATCAATAAAACCGAATTCCAGATCGGTAACGATGCCCATCAATACGTTCTGCTTCAGAAGATCCTCAATGACATTCCTGACCGCTGTGGGATCATCTAACGCAGTCTTGGCAGCAGTTCCGACCCAATCAAATACTATCACCTTGAAAAGGTGCTCCGCCAATAACTGAGGAATGCGGTATTCCGCCCTCGTTTCTTTTTGTCTCACCAAGGGTTTCACCTTGCTCCTTGACTTTGAATAAGACCGCCATGCTAGATTTCGCGGAGCAACCGGTCTTCTAAGAAGCAGATACCAATAATCGCTGCACTCCCAGTTTTTCGGTTTGCAGCTCGGGTTTCTTTAGCCATACTTCGCCCATCTGGCATTTTCTTGCTTCAAAAATCCTGTGATTGCTAGCGTCTCTTGGGAGCAGCAATGGCCGCTTTTGGACATTCCATTGTTCCAGTCGTTCATGAAACCGTCAAGAATTCTCTAGAGATAATGTTAAACCTACGTGCTCAGTCCTACAATACTTGCTGCCGCTTTTTGTGTCCAAGCATCTCGGTATCGGTTGTGGTTGAGAAGCCGTACCATAACAGCTAGTGAGTTGCGGTATGGGTTCGCGCAAGATCAAAACAAAAAACCACAGACTCCAGAATGCGCTTGAGAACGGGAACACATATCTTTTGAGGTTTACACCAACCGCGCTCAGAAGAAGAACGCCGATTTGAGAACGGGCATCATAATCTTGACCCTTCCCTCGTGTGAATTGATCAAATATCAACTGTCAGATGTCAAATCTGATCCGTCCAATCAATTATCAGCTATTCCTATGTGTCCAGCATTTCTTTAAGATAGGCAAAGTTTTCTCTTAGGACATCGATCGGCCTAGTTATGTCTCTTGAGCGGGAAAGAAAATACCCTTTGACCTTTCCTTCATTCTTGATAAGACTTTGGATCGCAGTGGCAAGTTCATATTTGCCATTTTTCGAGGGCGCGAGGTTTTCTAGGTAAACCCAGATCTTTGGGGAAAAAACAAAAACCGGCGCGGCTGAAATGCTGCTCAGAATCGCACCCTCCTGTGGCTTCTCTATAATCTGCTCAATAAAGCCATTCTGATCAATTCTTACCGTACTTCTTCTCTTGAGTTGCTCTAGCGGCAGCTTTCTTAGGCCCACCAAGGCGTTGAGATCCGACGATTGGAAAAGCGCAATCATTTCTCTTATCTCGGAAGTACGAAACACAGTGTCCGAGGCAATAACTATAACAGCTTGATCCAGCAATTCTCCGGCTCTTTTCAGGGCATCTCCGGAGCCCTTCGCCTGTTCTTGATGCACATAGTTGATGTGCATGGCAAATGACTCGGTTCCAACAAAGGTTTTGATTTCTTCCTTCATATATCCCACAACAATTACAACATCTTCTACAGCACACTGCTCCAGCATCCTAAGAGAGTGCTCGAGAACAGGCCTTCCGTCTATGGGAAGAAGCGGTTTCGGTACGGCGTTGGTCAAAGGCTGCATTCTCTCACCCTTTCCTGCAGCCAAGATTACTGCGTGCATCTGAATCACTGCTTCCAAATTGCAGAGACGTGTTACAATGCGATACATTATAGCAGTTATCGCATGATTTGACCGTTTGGATCCGATTCAGGCAAATTCCTCTACACGATTTTCTGAGACTCATTGACACGAATGGCTCCGTGCGATAGCGTAAATTCACGTTCTTCTTTCGCAGTCGTATTCTGTATTCTCCCCAATCAGCGCAATTATCACAATCGAGGACACCAAAGCCCATGGGGTGCCAACATGCTTTTACTTGTTTTGAAAATATTGCTGCTAGTGCTAATAGTAGTTTTTGGGCTGGTCATGATATTGTTTCTCTCCCTTTTGATCATCCCTTTCAAAATAAGGGGCGGTTTCGCCCTAAACGACGAGTACGAGGCAAAGATGGACATGGTGTGGCTATGGGAGATTATCAAGTTTGAATTTTCATTCAAGCCACAGACAAAAGCCGTTCGTGTCCGGCTCCTCAATCTCAAAGTCTACAGCAAAAGGCTGAAGCCAAGCATAACAGCAGTAAAAGAACCGTCCAAAAAGAAAAAAGCACGCATCAAGAAACCAGTGGAGAAAAAGGCCGAACGGGAGAAACGTAGATTCTCCGTTCGGGATTTCCTTGAAGAAGTACAAAGCACTGCCTCAAGGTTTTCAATCGAGGCAGTCTATGAGATTCTGCACCTTCTTATACGATTGTTGAGATCCCTGCAGATCAAGGTGGAAGGCGAAGCCGAGGTGGGTCTGAAAGATCCCGCGGATACAGGGATGCTATTGGGACTCTTTCATGCAGTTGTCGGAATTTCTCGTTTAGGGAGCTTTTGCTTCATGCCAAATTGGGACCAGCCGACTTTGCAAGCTAGAGTGAGGTTTGATGCTCGTCTATGGTTGGCCCAGATTGTTTTGACCATTTTGAGAACGCTGCTTGCGAAGCCAGTAAGGAAAATATGGTGGCCTTATGCCAAGCGAGCACTCAATCCCTTTACGAGGATAAGAGCGCAAACAGCTTAAGCAAAAGAAAGGAGGTGCCAAGATGGCTGAATCACAAAGCAAGATGGAATCGTTTGTCAAGAGTATGCTTGAGGAACTCAGACAGATGGCCACGACCGAGACTATAGTCGGCCAGCCAGTCACAGTAGAAGACAAGACCGTACTGCCAGTCATAAAATTCTCTGTAGGATTCGGAGCCGGCGGTGGCGAGGGCACAGGCGAGGGTCTCACGTCCAAGGAAGAGAGCAAGACCCAGAAAGGTACCGGCTACGGACAAGGTGGAGGTGGGGGAATAAAGATCGATCCAGTAGCGTTCGTCACGGTTCACGAGGGCAAAGTAACGCTGCTTCCCATCACCAAAGCCGGAGCCAATGTCGAGAGACTCCTGGATTCTATTCCGGATTTCATAGACAAGGTCAGAGCAATGCGAGGCAAGAAGGAAGAAAAAGAAAAGAAACAACAAAAATCATAAATCGTAGAATTCTTAAGTGGGGGCGTTGTTTTCCTGATTGTCCTAATCTATGTATGGAATAGCATGGGGAAACAAGGAATGAGCGGCCCCTACACAGTGCTTGATCTGCACTCTTTTGGCTTGCCCACTCACTTAGCCAAAGAAATGCGCTGCCTTTCAGTTTGATTTATTCTATCGCCTTTGTGGCTTCTGCCAGATCCATCCGGAAAATCCTGCGAATAGGTGGAATCTCTGAAAGTAGCAGAACAACCAAGATGCCCACAGTGATCAAGACAATGCTGGTGGGGTATAGTACCGACGGTATAGTATACGCTTCGGTAGAAAGGGACTCATACATGGATTGATTGGCCATCATGCCCAATACTATACCTATGGGGATTCCGACAACCGCCAGTGCGATATTTTCCATAGTAATCATGAAGGCCAAATGCCGGCGATCCTCGCCAATGGTCATCATAGTAGCAACCTCCCTGGTCCGCTCGATGACATTGGCGGTAAAGGTTGTGTAAATGACCACAAAGGCCATCATAAAAGCAAAAGCCAATACCACTGCAACGAATACAAGCACCAGCCCCATAGCGCTTTTGATGTATTCGGTAAGCGCTCCTTTTTTTTGCACTGTATAGGCTCCAGGTAATTCATATAGCTTATCCCTGATCTCTGTAGCTTCTTCTTTTTTAGAATTTACATAGAGCCCATTGTAAAGCATTTCTTTAGAATCGATCAGTTTCTGCCCCTGGTCAACACTGGTAAAGATGGGCGATCCCCACATCTCGTCGCTTATTGCTTTAACCTTCATGTCAACGGCCTTTTTGAGATAGGGGGTGTTGACCCCTAATTCATCTCCTACGCTGACATCGAGTTTTTCGGCCAAGGTTCGGGCAAGAATCAGCTCGTTGTCTGTCAACGCTTCTTCTGGCTCGTCCCCCTCGGAAATATTAAAGCGGTGAAAATCGGCGTCCGGTTGGACGGCAGTTATAGGGCCTTCATGTTTTTTCCCGTTTGCCTCAAGCTTTGCCGGAACCATCAAGACTGCTTGGACCTTCTCTACTCCCTCGAAGTCTTTTACCTGATTGACTTGCTCGGAAGAGAAGTTCTGCCCAAAAACCGCAAAAATATCCCATTTCTCAGTTTTATCCTGCGCATCAAGCATATAGTTGGTGGAATCGTTTATCGATATGCCAACCACAGTTAGGATCATGGCAAAAGCAATGCCGATGATCGTATACACACTTCTTCTCCTTAGCCGAAATATATTGCGCAAAGGTATCCGGAAAGCCAAAGAAGAAGGTATCATCCAACCAAATATCCGCTCGACTATAGGGATCTTCCCTTTGGAGAGAGCTACGCCGGGATCGAACCGCATCGCTTCAGCAGGAAGCATCCGTGCTGAAGCAAAAGCAGGTACAATACCGGCCAGAATACAGAAAATACTGCTCACCATCACAGCCCCGATTATTACATCAGGGTGGATCTGATGTTTGAGAATCGGGATATTAAGCAGTTCAACATACATCTCGTTTATCAATTTCCCAAAGTACTGCCCTAGGACAGAACCAATAATCGAGCCAGTAAAAGCGATAATCAGCGAAAAAACCAGATAGTGAAGGAGTATTTGCCAATCTCTATACCCAAGCGCCTTGGAAAGACCAATCTCCCCTCTCTGAGATTGCACCAGCCGGGAAAGGGCGATATATAAAGCGATAGAGGATATAAAAAGGATAAGAAAAGCCATCATGCTCCCGGACTCCGAGTTTTGTCTTACTTCCTCGTGCATCTGAAAGTTGCTGGGAAAATCTTCCTTGGTGACTGTTTCTATGACCTGGTAGGGCTCTAGTATTTCTTCCGCCGCTTCGATTGCTTCTTCCCGGTCGGTGTCTTTAGTAAGCAAGACAGAGAAATCATTATATGAAGGAGGTCGATTAAACATGTTTTCTACTTGGCTTTGCTCCATGAACAGAACGGCAAATTCGCCAGCACCAAGTATCTCGCCCTTTTTGCGAATGGCCCAAAAATATTCGGGATTAGTAGCAATACCGGCAATCTTGAGCTTCTTTTTTACACCATCCATTCTAATGGTCAGCGTGTCACCAACTTCTTTGTCTACGTCTTCGGCAAATTTGTTGCTGACCAGGCACTCATCTTTGGCACCTTTCTGCAAATAATCACCTTCAAGCACCATTACATCATTTACTTGCGGATGCTTACCGTCCGGCACACCGATAATCCGTGCATGGGCCTTTTTATCCTTGCCAAGATCAAGAGCAGTATCGATGGTCAACCGTCCCTGAACCGTTTTGACTCCCTCGATATCTCTGATCTCATCAATAATGTTTTTGGGAGCACCTAGCACAAGTTTGGTCTGAAAATCAGCCAGCTTCAGCTCCTCATTAGCCTCTTCTAGCGAAACGCTCAGATTATTGGCGGAAGTGCCGAAAGTAACATAGCTGGTTATGCCTAACGCTACCAGAATAATAAGAGCGATAAATTGGGCTTTCCTTGCCTTGATATCACGCCAGTTTTTTAAGAGTAGCATCTTCATAGCAGATCACCACACAATCTCATCTGGCGGTACCGGATTTTCCATGGTTTCAATTTTGGCGATCTGACCGTCATGGAGGTAGATAATGCGATCGGCTACCTGAGCGATGGGAGTATTATGAGTGACAATGATGATCGTTTTTCCATCCTTTTCATTAAGTTCCTTGAGGGCCTTTAAGACTAGTTTTCCCATGCGGAAATCCAGATTCCCGGTTGGTTCGTCTCCCAAGACGATTACAGGATCTTTAGCTAGAGCGCGAGCTACCGCCACTCGTTGTTGCTCGCCTCCGGATAGTTGAAAAGGAAAGTGATTGACCCGTTCTTTCAAACCAACTTTGTCGAGCAGATTGACAGCACTAGTCGCCGGAGGAACTTTGTCTCGGGATGCCAACTCAATGGCGTATTGAACGTTTTCTCTAGCCGTGAGAGTGGGAATAAGATTAAAGAACTGGAACACAAAACCCAGCTTTTCCCGCCTCAACCAGGTGAGTCTTCCCCGTCTGAAATGCGAGATATCCAGCCCGTCAACAATAATCCTGCCTTCAGTGGGGGTGTCAATTCCCCCTAAAAGGTTCAGCAAGGTAGTCTTTCCCGATCCACTGGGCCCCAAGACCGCGATAAACTCTCCCTCCTTTACTTGAAGATCTACGCCGTGCAGCGCCTCAACTTTGACTTCACCCATTCGATAGGTTTTGCTGACTCCTTCTAGAACCGCGATGCTGTTTTTGGCAGCACTCGCTGCCGTAGCTGCTGATTCTTTTGCCACTTTGGCCTCCTTCCGCGACCTCTCCTGATTGTCTGTCATCCCGCGATCTTAATGTGCGAGAGAATATTTCATTCTTCACGCCCCAGGAAGAATCTCTTGATATGCTCAGTATCGTAAATCTGTAGAGTCCCTTCGTTCATGCCCAGAATCCTTTCCAGGGCGTTCTCGAAAGCTTTGACCTTGCGTATCAGTACAGAGATTTGCTCCGGATGTTCCGCCACAGATAAGGTAATTGGAGCAATCCTATCGGCCATCGCCATGAGCATATAGAGAAACGTCTCGCTGGCTTCTTCTGCTGATCTAACATTGAACACTCTTTCTTCCGTGCCTTGCCTGATGACCTTGGCAAAGATGGGCAATACTTTCTCCATATATATCTGATTGACCTTTGTTTTCAGGGGCAGATTAGCATCACTGTACATGACCCTAATATAGGTCAGCATCATGTCGCGGTGCTCTATCTTCCAATTCAATATATTGGTGATAAGATTCCGGAATCTCTGTACTGCGCCTCCCTGCATCGCCTCAACGCGCTTCTCGATTTCTCCAAGGACCACATCTGTCTGCCACTCGGCTAGCTGAGCAAGCAAATCCTCCTTGGAATGAAAGTAGTGATAGAAGGTACCTTTGGCGATGCCCACGGCGTCAACGATCGTTTGCACCGAGGTGTTTTCGTATCCTAGGTCGTAGAAAAGTTTCTGTGCAGTCTCCAAGAGCTCAATTCTTCGCTCTGCTGGGTCCTTTACGACTCTTGCCAATTCCCTCTCCTCGTTGATATCTCACGGAACGCGCACAGATAATCAATGAAATCTGACTGACGGTCGGTCACCGACCAACCGTCAGTCATTATACCATATCGGTATTCTCTCCGCAATACTACAATCATGCTGGTTCATTTTAGAAACAAGGAGTATCTATCAGAGGTGCCGTTCCGAATGAAAAACGCTAGCCAGGAATTTTAGAGTAGAAAATATGGGATCTGGTCTATGATGTCGGTATTAGATGCATAACATTTGGCTCCAACCTGCGCACCACTTCTCCCAATACACGCCATGTTTCTGCATCAGGTTGAAGCGCTTGCCATGCATCAGCGAACCGTCGGGCATCCTCCCCAAATGCCACATGAGTCCTGGGTAGATCCTAGCCCTTAGCAAGTTTCCTAATCTTGACCGCACAGACTTTTAGTTGAGGTATCTTTGCCTTGGGATCCAAAGCAGCAATAGTGAGCTTGTTGACTGGGGATTCGGCGAAATGGAAGGGAACAAATACCGTGCCTGGTGCAGATCTTTCGGTCAGGCAGGCTTTTACCTCTATTTTGCCTCGCCTTGAGGATATTTCAACGGTATCCCCCTCGGAGATGCCCAGCTTTTTGGCATCCTCCGGATTTATCTCCACCACGGGGTAGTGACTTATCTCATCAAGGCTTGAGCGCCTGCTCATTGAGCCGCCATGATACTGATAGAGCCAGCGCCCGGTCGTAAGCACTAGGGGGTACGCCTTGTCCGACGACTCGGCCACGTCTTCGTGTTTGACTCCGTGGAACTTGCCCGATCCGCGAGAGAATCTGCCTGCATGCAAGATAGAAGTTCCTGGATGATCGGATTCGGGGCACGGCCACTGCAGCCCCCCGGCTTCGATGCGCTCATAACTGATGCCGGCATAGATAGGAGTGACAGATGCAATCTCCCCCATCACTTGCTCGGGAGAATTGTAGCCCATCTGGTAGCCTAGAGCTTCCGCCAGCCTGCATATGATTTGCCAATCCGGCTTGGAATCTCCCACCGGCTCGATAGCTTTTTTTACCATTTGCACTCTGCGCTCGGTGTTGGTGAATGTTCCGTCCTTCTCGGCAAAGGACACACCCGGCAGAACTACATCCGCCATCTGAGCGGTTTCAGTGAGGAAGATGTCCTCGACCACTAGAAAGTCTAGCTGCTTGAGTGCCTCCTCGACGTGGTTTGCGTCCGGATCTGTTAAGATCGGGTTCTCTCCCAAGATATACATCGCCTTGACCTTACCTTCACGTGCTGCATCCATCATCTCAACAAGGGTAAGACCGACATCATTGGAAAGTTCAACGCCCCAGGCTTGTTCAAATTTCTTCCTAGCCTCGGCATTGGTTACTTTCTGATAGCCGGGATAGACATTGGGCAGTGCACCCATATCGCAGGCTCCCTGCACATTGTTCTGCCCGCGCAAGGGATTGACGCCGGTACCGGGTCTACCTACGTTTCCCGTCAGCATGGCGAGATTAGCAATGTCCAGGACATTGTCGGTTCCCTTTGTGTGCTGGGTAATGCCCATGGTGTAGAAGATCGAAGCCGCTTCGGCTTTTGCATACAATCTGGCTGCCTTGCGGATGTCTGCGGCCGGGGCTCCTGTGATCTTCTCAACCATTTTGGGATCATAAGCTGCGACTGCTTTCTTGAGATCTTCAAACCCCTCGGTCCTTTCCTTAATAAACTGCCGGTCAAAGAGCCTCTCTTTGATAATCACATTCATTAGACCGTTCAGAAGGGCTATATCGGTTCCAGGCCTTTGGCGGAGCCAGATATCGGCATGCTCGACCAGGTCAATCCTTCTGGGATCAGCGACGATCAAATTGGTCTTGTCGCGGGCCGCCTTGATCATCTGAAGGGCAATGACCGGATGAGCTTCGGTGGTGTTGGATCCAATAACAAAAATGGTGTCAGCTTGATCGATGTCGGCGATGGAATTAGTCATCGCTCCGCTTCCGAACGCTGCGGCCAGACCGGCCACGGTTGAGGAGTGTCACAAGCGAGCACAGTGATCAATGTTGTTTGTTCCGACCACCGCTCTCATGAACTTCTGCATCAGATAATTCTCCTCATTGGTGCACTTGGCTGAGCTCAGTCCGGCGACGGAGTCAGCTCCGTGCTTCTTCTTTATCTTGGAGATATTCTTGGCCACACGCTGGACAGCCTCGTCCCAGGAAGCCTCGGTGAGCTTTCCTCTTTTTCTGACCAGAGGGGATGTTAGCCTGTCGGGATGATTGACAAATCCGAATCCAAAGCGACCTTTAACGCACAGGTTGCCGTTGTTCACTCCTCTCCCCACCTCTGATGTAACTCCTACAATCTCATGGTTCTTGCTATGAAGTGTGATCTGACAACCAACTCCGCAATACGGAC
This sequence comes from uncultured Actinomycetota bacterium, assembly GCA_964347095.1. Classification (GTDB taxonomy): domain Bacteria; phylum Actinomycetota; class Aquicultoria; order Subteraquimicrobiales; family CAYFXD01; genus CAYFXD01. The sequence goes on from CAYFXD010000119.1 coordinate 9,666, forward strand.
AAATGGTGGTCATCTGCTTGGTTTCCCAAATTCTGCCACGGTATTTGCTCAGCTTCTCGCTCAAAGCGCCGGTGGGGCAGGTAGCAACACATTGCCCGCAAAAAACACATTTCGTGTCAAAAAGCGATCGCTCATAAGGAGTGGTAACCAGGGCATCAAATCCTCTGTTGACAAATCCCCATACTCTTATGCCCATGACTTCATC
>CAYFXD010000120.1:0-5368 GCA_964347095.1 uncultured Actinomycetota bacterium
CATACTGACGAGGGTCCCGATTGGAATATTTTAAGCGCCGCAAGTTGGGTCGCTGCACGCTTTTCCCCAGTGTCAAAATCACTAGGTTTCATGAATTGGATGAAGCAGACTCTAAGACCTTGTCCAACCGCACGCATCGCTAATCCCAGGGCGGCGGTGGTTTTGCCCTTTCCGTCGCCTGTATATATCTGAATGATTCCTTGTTTCACAGGACACCCCCAATTATTATGTGCAGTACAGGTAGCAACGAAATAGATATTATCAATGCAATCAGGCCACGCTTATGGGAGCGGAAAATTCGAGACGTGTGCAGCCTTTGACAGAGGACGAATAGGCGAAAGAATCCTCAATCAAAAAACGATGATCAAACATGCTGTCGGTTTTTCTCACTCTCGAGCCAACAGAGGCAGCCGACTCGGTTAAACCTTGTTTCTTCAGACAGATCTTCTGACTTCCCCAAACCACGTTTGGACTCCTCACCCTTCATTGGCCATGTCGACTAGGGTGGAAAGAATCTTGCTATGGCGTTACAGTGGAGGGTCCGTCAAGGAAGTCCCATGCCAGCTGCTATGCAAGGCATTCTGTTTTCTCGTGTACCAAGCCATAGAGGACCAGCAGGTGCCACCAGATCACAACTTCTTCCTATTCTCTCAATTGAGCACTCAAAAGCCGGTCAGTGACGGGGCCCGATTTTGAGTGAAGAACTGCTGTTATGCATGGCCTACCTGTCGTTCTCTTCATCCTGCTTCTCCACGATCTTGATAATCTCGGCTGCCACTGAGAATTCCTTTCCCCCTATGTGCATCAGAGGCTGGCACTTAGTGATATCAAGGTACCCCTCGTCCTTGACCAACTCTTCTCGAGCATCAGTCCCTATCACACGGCCATAGACAATGACATGGTCTCCTAACTGTTCATGGTATTCGAGCATGCACTCGATCCAGGCCACGCACTCCTCGATGCTGGGCGCTTTTACCATTTGAGACGGCTTTTCTGTGAGATCAGCTCGGTCAATTTCGCTGACCTCCCTCGGGAAGCTCTTTGAGCACAGCCAAACCTTCTCCACCAGGTCCTTTGGGGGTATGTTGACGACAAATTCATTAGTTTCGCGGATGTTGGCCAGAGTATCTCGCTTGGGCGCCGCTGCAAAAGCAATGATTGGTGGGTCCACGGAGACTGGCATGATAAAACTGAAAGGCGCGGCATTCGCATTGCCCTCGATATCCCTTGTGGTAATCAGCACCGCCGGTCGCGGTATCAGTAGCCGGTAATAATAGTTGATTGCTTTGTTCATCAGGGGTCCTCCTCCAAGCTATTAGGATTGTGCGTCAATTATAACATTGTACTTTTGCCAAAACACTCTGCCAATAGATGGATGCAGCACAGGTGGTGTTCGCCTTATGGATGCTGCTTTTTTGGCACGGCGCTGCACGGCTCTTGGCATTGACCGAACTGTCTCACTTCCATTGCTATCAGGCCGGCACCAGGAATTATGATGAGGAATATCAGCCCAGAACAGGATCTATAGAAATGCACCACGTACCCCGCATAGGGAACGGACAGAGCGACTTTGCCGACAAGATCGGCAGCGTCAATTATGCCACGATCAGTATTCTCATTTGCATCGCCTTTGGTGATGAACGATGGACTTGCTACTCGATCATGAACTGTGATAATCCGGTGGGTAGTCACCCTCTGAGAGCCGCAATTACCCGATTCAGTCTCAGCCGGTGTTTTGAAGGTCACTATATCACCAACTCCTAGCTGAGCTGGTGCGATTCTCTGCACGAGGATAATGCTGCCGGCCGCAATGGCTGGCTCCATGCTCGCACCATGGACAATATACAGCTCATATTTGAACAGCCAGAGTCCGCGACCACTCAGCAGATCCAAGGCAGCGCAGGATATCGTTACAAGACAAAGAATCGCTACCGATATCATCAAAGAGTATTTTATAGATGCTCGCTTTTTCATTGTCGCAGCCAGACCTCCATGAAATTTTCCGGAGTTATTGTTGGATTTTGCTCAATGCAGCAGCATCGATTGAGCTTGGGCGCTATAATCTAGGATTTCAAGGCAACAGAATCCCTATGATAAATTCTTAGCAGACAGACATATGGCCTGCACGCCATGTCAATGGGGTGCGGTGCAATGTTGAAATCACATGACAGGGCGCGCAGTCGTGTTCTTGGCTATCCCAGCTCGTTTGGGACGAATATCGTTCCGGATCTAGCACCTTTTTAAACAAACCCTGTCGATTACTGTTGTTTAAGATCGAACATGATATCGAAACTCAAATAGTCGCCTTGAGTCAGATTGTCTGGACTACCATAGTCAGCATAATCAAGCTCAAGCACCCAGTTGCCATAGCCATCGGAAGGCAAAATCTCAGGGGACAGCAACTGCATCTCGCTGAAATCGTCCAACCATCCTGCATCGATCGGCGTTACAATCGATCCATTATCGTACTTAACCTCCGTCCAAACCAGGCGTCCAAGACCTCCCCCATTTGCCGGATCCTCAACACGCTCAGCCTCTGTAAGTGCTCCTCCATAGTTTTGCACATTCTTTATGGTAAGACTTGTGGTTCCGCGGCAATTTCCAGCGTTCCATATCGGAATGGATATACTCCGGTGATCACCTGGCTTCAAGTTGTTTATTGCCTCGCTGCACCACGCGTCCAGTTTTGGAACCTCAGGATCATCAACCCATTGGCCAGAACTGGGATCCTGAATCTTTAGATCCAGCGTGGCCGCGGTCAGAGTGTTCCCACTGCTCTGCTCGCTATCGTACAAGTAAGCATGAGTACCAAGACTGATAACCGCTGCAACGAACGCAATAACCAACATGCTACGAACAATCCTTTGGAGTCGCTTCATATTCATAGTATCTCCTTATAGTGCCCTCAAGATTCGACAGTCTGCAGGAATGAATGCTAAATCTTACCCCCTTTCTCAATGACATAGACCGGCATCAGAGCCGATGCGGCTGTCTTAAAAGATTTGCCAAACTCCTAATATCATAAACGCAAAAGCACATATATGCAATAGTTTTTTTTGCGTTGCTCACTTCGATTTCCGGCAGGGCGAGGGTTATTGACCAGGCTATTCAAGACCACAACAGGGGAAGTCGATAACAAACTTGCAGGTGAATTTTGATTCCATACATTGAAAACTCAAGAAGCAGGTTTAGTGTTCGGGTTTCCGAAAGGGCAAAATCTTCGAAAGAAGATGACGGGCTTTGGCCTTCCCTGAAAGTCAGGGAGCAAAATTGCAGACCTAAGCTGTATGAATGAACAAGATTAATCAACAGTATGGTGGCTGAATTACCGAAGAAGACTAAAGGATGCATCAAACTACGGAACTGCTGTCGGGAGATCGCTGGCGGCAGTTCTTTTTTGCCAGATGTATCGAGCGCACTGGAGCATTGTGAAGAGACTACTCTCTGGGGCAATGATGATTTCAATACTTGGCGTGTTGATCGTAGCGAGGATTAGCGGAGCCAAGGAGATTTCCAGGAGGCAGCTCAGTGCTGGTTCAGCTGACACTTCGTTACACGTTGCAAATCTAAAGCGTATTGCAAATGAGAAAAGCCAAATAACCGAGAATGCCCCGATGCAGTTAGCGATTGATGCATATATGCTGCGCAAAAAGTCTTTCTCTGAGGCGCAGCTCGCAATCGAGCAAGATGGCATAGAGCAAGCCTCAGATGAAGATCAAAACCGGTCGAACGGCGACCAAAATACAGAGGCGCCGGCGGGTTCCGCTGGCTCACGTCCGGAGTCTGAGCAAGCCCTGGCGGAGGATATTTTGCGTTCTCTTATTGCTCAGAATCCCCTGCTGGCGGGTGCTACTGTCCAAATAAGGGAATGCCCCCATAATTGGCAGGGTTGCGTCTATTACAAGTCTGGCGAGATTTGGATTGATCCGGACCATAAGGCATCGCTTCAAAAAATACTAAGCCACGAATGTGAACACATAGTTGACTGGCGCAGCGACGGCGATATCGATAATAATGACTATCACCAATGAGAGCCAGGCGGTTCCGCCTGCTCAATAAATCTACATGTCCATATTCCTCATACCTCAATATTGGTTTGCCAAATCATTGTCGTCGGAGCGGCTTGTACATAATAGCCCTATCTCTGAGGGTGGCAATCCTGGGTTAAACAGCGTGGGCAGAGCCGTCGACTCCCCTCTGTCACAGGATCTAATCATCCGCTGAGGATACGTTGACAAGGCCCGTAAACGATCCCACACAAGCTGCGCTATTGAAGAAGCGTGGCCAGTATTACCAACCGCCGGCGCGCACTGTAGATGGGAGTGCACGTCGTAAGAGCTAGGACGGAGTGGCCACTCTTGGTGATGAAGGAAGTGTCGCTCGGTTTCACGATCTTGGTGTCATAGACGCTATACACAAAACGTGACTTATTGGTTTCAATGATTATTTGATGGCCGTTCTTCAGGCGATCAAGCCGGAAAAAGGGAGCACCATAGGTTGTTCTGTGTCCTGACACGACACATACGCCTGATTCTCCAGGGAACACTGTGTTGCTCATATGTCCCGGCCCAAGTTTGAGTGAGGCCTTATTAGTTCCCTCCACTACAATCCGGTCCAAGTCGAGTTGGGGAATTACCAATCGGAAGGCAGCTTTTCCGAGGGGACCTTTATCACTTACAGAGGCCTTGCTGGTCCCACTCGCCCCAGATGAATCTGAAGCTGATGTTCCGGATTGAAGATTCTTGGTTGATTGCTCAGCGAGCTTATTCCAATCGGATCGCAGTTCATCCTGTGCTTTGGTCGTAACCAGAAAGGTTGTCGCCGGATAGGCCATCACCGCAATACCTGCGAGCATTAGTACCAAACCTAGAATTCGGAAAAACCGCGTCTTCTTTACGTTGGCGGGCCGAGACAAGTACGACTCGTCATGAGCGACACTGTCATGTACATCCATATTCCTACCCTGATTGTTTAGGCCTCAGTTCAGGCGCCTCTCTATCTACTTTATATTATCGCATAAAGATGTCTGAAACTGAAAATACCCGATTGGCGCACCATCCTTGCATGAATTGACTCTATAATGATCTGAACAAGCAGAGATCCGGTGTCGAGCAGTGTCGAGTATAGACTCATAAAAAGGCTGGCCTTCCACCGAGGGGCACCAGGGCGAAAAACCAGCCATTTGTTTTATCGAAAGAGGGCAAAAAAACTTTAGGAAAGCAAAACATACACAGAATGAACTACAACCAACAAGCTTGGCTTTGTTGGCTGTATAAACATCCATTGGGATGCAAGATTTGCATGAGCGACAGCTCTGATTTTTGCCAATCGGAGAGGCCAAGCAGGGCGTTGCCAGCAGCGGGCTTGA
>CAYFXD010000121.1:0-12392 GCA_964347095.1 uncultured Actinomycetota bacterium
ATGCAAAAGGCCTTTTTCCTGCAGCGCTTCGACCATTTCAGCCTGGGAAGAGCCGTGCGCACATATGTATGCCTTCTTCATCTTTGCAACCGCCATCAGGAAATCAGCCTTTCCATAACCAGCTTGATGGCATCTTCGATCCCTGATTCGGCTGCTTTCGCTAGATGCCCTCTTTCGACTGCTGCCGCTTCTCCTATTCCTTCAGCTTCATGTGTAGCCGCTTCCTGCTGGTTTTTGAAGATAGTCGCAGCTTTTTTTTGTGCATCCGCTTTCGCCCTCTTCATAAGCTCTGCGCGCTCCTTTTCAACCCCCGCGATAACCTGCGCAGCTTGTGCTCTGGCTGTTTCTAGAATCTCCCTTGCCTTTTGTTCTGTCTCCCTAATGGTCTCGAGTTTCTCAATCATCAAACCAGCACCTTTCCAATGCACGCCCCAAATCAGTAAAACACGGGCCTAGAATAGATCGTCTTTCATGGGAAGATGGATGGAAACAAAAGCTAGAGACACAAAACCTATAGCGATGCCGTCGAGTCTGGTCTGCCCGCGTGGACGGATTCCATAATCCCTGTATAATATGAAACCAAAAGAAACATCCCGGTTATGTTTGCAAGTATTGAGAATTCCATGGTAACCAAGATGTGATTGGGACTCTTACTTGCAGATCTACTGCATCATTGTTTTCGTTCTGTAACCCTGGAGGGACCAAGAAAGTGAGCCGCACGGCTGGAACGGCGAACCCTTTTGACCGGCCCCGCCGGGACGCTCACCTCGACGAAACCGTAGCGGCCTACTTCTATTAATCGATCTGAGAACAGTCGACTTTTGTGTTTACCCTCTGAAAGCTAGCATGTGATGCAAGCACTATTGATTACGGCGTTGCGGGTTCTTATCTGGTGCCCGAGGCCGGAATCGAACCGGCACGGGGATAACCCCAACGGATTTTAAGTCCGTTGCGTCTGCCTGTTCCGCCACTCGGGCCTCGAAACATAATCCCGCCTTCAAACAGCTGTGTACGTTTCTACCTCTAGCGTGATTCGAGCAGAATCTTCGGAGTTAATATACCAAACAAGAGCACGGCAGGTCAAGAAAAAAATGACCGTTAAAATACCGTATTGAAGTGCGGAAAAGAGAGAATAAGACCGTCAAGAATGTCGGACTCGCTCACAATAATCTCATCAAAACTGAGAGATTCCATAACCGATTGAACAATCAATGTACCTGCGATTATCACGTCTGCACGCCTCGGTTCCAACCCGGCGATCTTCTTTCTTTCAGCAAGAGGTTTGGACAAGAACTTTGCCAATACTGTGTCAACATCATCCTGGTCGAGAGCGAAATTATGTATCTTTCGCCAATCATATTTTGCAAGTTCCTGCTTGACAGCGGCAATAGTTGTGATGGTGCCTGCCACGCCAATTAGGACAACATCTTTTCTCCCCTGCCACCAGGCAAAGTTCTCTATCTCGGATATGGTAGGATGGCAGACCTCATCGATATAATCTCTGGTCTTTGTGACTTCATCTGTGGTTGGAGGATCGCTGATCAGAAACATCTCTTTGAGCCTCACTGAACCGATATTGAGGCTCCTACGATAGAAAACCTCAGGAGGCCTGCCGGCGATCAGCTCAGTGCTTCCTCCCCCGATATCGAGCACCAAGACCAGGGGGGCTGCTGGCAGTTTGGTATGAACGGCCGATAGGTCATGAGTTGCACCAAGATACGCAAGTTGAGCCTCTTTTTCACCAGAGAGGACCTGCACTTTTGTTCCCAAAATCCGCTCCGCTTGGTCCAGAAAAACCCTGCTGTTGTGGGCATCTCTTACCGCGCTGGTTGCGGCTGCTATGACCTCTTGGGCTGCCTCAAATTCCAGGATCTCCTTAAAATTGGACAGTGCTTTCATGGTTCTGTCAATAGCTTCCATCTTAAGCTGATTATGCTGATTTACATCCTCTCCCAGGCGGGTTATCAGAGCTTCTCTTCTCAGAGAACTGAGAGGTTTGTCCTCCTCCCAATCAGCGACCATCAAGCGGACGGTGTTTGTGCCAATATCTATACTCGCTATTCTCATTATCATGCACACCTTTGGGGACAGTCGTCCCTGCCGATAAGTCTGTGCACTCTCACTCCGACAGGATTCCGGCCGGTCGCTAGAAAATGAGCATAGTGAGCATGCAGGCACTTCACTTTGGACAGGTCTGCAACTCCGCCTATCCCCAACTTGGTCACGGTCTTGACAGCACTGTTGGCAAGGGTTTGAACTTCGGCCAGCAGTTGCTTTCTAGTATCCATGTATTCCCTCTGCGCACGAGCAAATGCTGCTTCAAACGGGACATCTTTTCCCATCATGTTCTGAAACCTAGTGATCCAGCCCTCATTTTCCAGCATTGCAATCTGCTTGTTGAGAAAGGGGCAGGTCAGCCAATAAAGAGTCGGGAAAGGCTGGGCAGGTGGGAGTATCGGTGAATTCAATACCACTGCGGGGAATCCCTCCCTGCATCTTAGCAGAACCGTTCTGATAGCCCGAGGATGTCTGCCCAGTTGAATCGTTAAGCTCTTAATATCGCTGGCGTCGATCAGTACTTGCTCCAAGAAACCCTCCAGATGGATTCTTAAGAGTTCGGGGATCGAGTCCATCGACGGACCTGTCGCGCCTTCAGTGAGTTCCTTTGGCTTTGCCTGCCTGGCATCATGTCCACACTCGGCCACGCTTTAAATAGCCAGGGTGAGATTGCCGCGGACTGCGCCCTCGCAATAACGCCTGTAGATCGAGATGCGGCCGACGGCCCAGGTCTCACATATCCTTGGATCCTCCGATTCTCAAGGTCCTCGTCCTTCATCAATGTGAAAATACACTAAGGAAAGATAGATTGGAAGGGCAATGTGAAGAAATCCAATCGCGGCTTGCGGCAGCTACGCTTCACTCGGCGTCAGTTCAGGGAGTTGGTTGTCCTGAAAATTCACCGCAGCGAACTCTCTTTCAAAATCGGCCTCATTCTCAGAGGTATGAACCGTATTTTCCAGCTTGGAATCTGAATAGGCTTCGCGAACAACCGTGAGAGCAGCATCGCGGATTTCTTGCCTCGCATGAATGCCCTCGTACAAGAGGGCCAACGACCTTTTCGCGCTCATAAAACTTACCAGACTGTCGAAAAATGGCTTTCCCTTATGCGCAGCATAAAACTCCATCATCTGTTCTTGAGACGGCACCTGCACCTTGGCCCCAATAATGTACATTCCTGTCCTTGAGATTGCGTCTATAACATTACCCATTCTAGGATCATTGGGCCTTTCAAACGCATTGGGCTTGACAATAAGTACGCTTCTCTCCACAAACTGCATTTTGCCGGGGGCATATACAATAGAGTCTTCAAGGGGGCCCCCGAACAATTTGTAGCTGTTCCACATCAAATCAAGCTGCGCCTCCGCTTCTTCCCCGTTGGCAGGTGCCGAAGCCGGAAACTCCACTGCGATTATTCGGTCATTCTCATCCTTTTTGTAAAAGCCATATCGCCCGTAAATGGTTATCCCGTTGCGGACTCGAATGTCACCCATCAGGTTATTGACCCGGGAGATGGCATCTTCCCCCTCCAGGACTATGTTGAACACTCTTCGCATCTTGTATTTTTTGCGATTGAAGCTCTCCTCGCTGAGCAGGAACTCCTTAAATTTTTCTTGGATCTGCTGCTCTTCCCTGAGTTTCTTCTCAGTCAAGGTCTTGCAGAATTCTAATACGAAGTCGTCGGTAAAATTGTACACATCCGCACCGATGATATCTAGCTGTGTCTCAGTTTCCGACATGAACCTGAGGATACTGATTATAGTTCCGGTTATGGAGCGTTCCAGTGCAGGCAAATAGATGTTTACCAGAGTTCTCTCGATCGCCATTTCGTCACCTTTTTGACCTGGTTAAGCTAACGAAAAAAGCAAATGTCCTCTGCCACCAAGATCTTTTGGGCTCAGCCTCGTCGCTGCTTGTACCTGTTTCAGATGTGGCCTTCTTCGCTCGACTTTGCTCTGATTCGTTCTTGTCCCCAGGGTCGCCCTTATCTTCAGCTTTCGGTTCGCCTTTGTTCTGAGACTCTTTTTTGGGCGTCTCATCGTCTTTGGCTGGTACTACCAGCAACGACGTCTCGCCAGGCTTCACCAATCCAAGATCGCGGCGGGCCAGTTGTTCAATATAGTCATCTGACTTCAGCCTCTCGACCTCGTCCCTTAATGTGGCATTTTTAGCTCTTAATCTCTTGATCTGGGCCCTGAGGGCACGTTTCTCCCGCTCACCCTGAGACCTTTGCCTCATGGGATATATAGACCACACAAACAAAGCCGTCAGCAAACACACCAATACCAGATTTCTGGCCTTGATCTGCCGTCGTTTCGGAATCCTGAGCCTTAGGACCTTGGCTGACTTGTTCGACTCGGTATTCTTCGCGCTGCGAACTTTTTCGTTTTGGCTGCTTCTGCTCGCAACCGCTCTTTTCACTTTACCTCCACTGCTGCGAATACTGCTAGATGATCAGAGGCTGCGGACCCTATGACATTAGCCTCTATGATAGCACAATTCCTGGAGATGAAAATATAGTCAATCCGGTTTTTAGGATTCAAGGAGGGGAAAGTAGCTGCGTCGGCTCTTTCTTTCATCACGTCCGTAAGAGTCTGCGAGAGTAGTTGCACCTCAGAGCTGCCGGGCAGGGCATTGAAGTCTCCCATCACGACCAGAGGATCAGGATATCGTTGCGTCAGTGATTCAATCTGCCTGGCGTGGGCGAGACGATCCGTCCTGGCAAGATTGAGATGAACTGCAATGCAAGTCAGCGCAGTGTCGCCTGTCTGGATGGTTGCCCTGAGAGCCGAACGTGCTTTCTCAGTTGAGCCGAGGTCGAGCTTTTCACTTTCAAGGATTGGGAACCTGGTCAGAATAGCGTTACCCGTTTGAGCAAGAAATCTCCGAGTGATGCAAACGAAGCGGTGGTCCATGTTCAAGCGCTTGGCAAGCCACCTGGCTTGACTTCGAAAGCCACTGCGCTTGCGGTATTTGTCAACTTCATTGAGCACGACAATGTCGGAGGCGGAGTTTTTGAGAACCTCCAGGATGCGGCGCAGATCAACCCGCCCGTCCATGCCTTGGCCGTGTTTGATATTGTAGGTTAGCAGCCTCAGTTGCATATTGGATCTTGTATCCGTTCATTGATGTTGTCCTGGAATCAGGCCAAAACATTTCGCCGCAGATTGCAGCCGTTCAAATACGCTCATCACCATATTTTGAGGTATCTGCCAATACCTCTTCGATCCTGAGTAGTTGATTGTACTTGCATACACGATCAGTTCTGCAGGGTGCACCTGTTTTTATTTGGCCAGCGTTGGTAGCTACTGCTATGTCGGCGATTGTAGTGTCTTCTGTTTCTCCAGAGCGATGCGACACGACTGCGGTGTAGCCTGCTTTGAGAGCAGTGCTTATAACATCCAGGGTCTCTGTGAGAGTGCCTATTTGATTCAGCTTGATTAGGATAGAGTTGGCAACGCCCTCTTTTATACCCTTGGTCAGTCTCTTGCTGTTGGTGACGAATAGGTCGTCTCCGACCAGCTGGATCTTGTCGCCCAGCTTGTCGGTGATTATCTTCCAGCCGGTCCAGTCGTCTTCAGCCATGCCGTCCTCGATTGAGATGATCGGATATTTGTCGACCCAATCAGCGTAGAAATCTACCATTTCTTCAGGCGAGAGCCAGCGATTCTCGCCGGCGAGAACATACTTGCCGTCCTCGAAAAACTCGGTTGCAGCAGGATCGAGAGCAATGCTTAGGTCTTTTCCCGCAGCATAACCGGCTTCGGCAATTGCCTCCAGGATGACCTCCAGAGCCTCCTCGTTCGAATCCAGGTTCGGCGCAAAGCCGCCTTCATCGCCCACGCCGGTGCTCAGACCTTTTTCTTTTAAGACCCGTCCTAAGTGATGAAGGGTTTCGGCTCCCATGCGCAGAGCCTCCTTGAAACTCACGGCGCCTACAGGCGCAACCATAAACTCCTGGATGTCGACGTTGTTGTCGGCGTGCTTGCCCCCGTTCAAGATGTTCATCAGCGGCACCGGCAGTATGTAGGAGTTGACTCCCCCAAGGTACTGATAGAGTGGTAGTTCGAGAAGATTGGCTGCAGCTTTGGCAACAGCCAGCGATACGCCAAGAACTGCATTGGCTCCAAGTTTGCCCTTGTTCTCCGTACCGTCCATCTCAATCATAAAGGTATCGATTTCTCGCTGACACAGAGCATCCATTCCCAGCACTTTCGGAGCTATGATTTCGTTAACGTTTCTTACAGCCTTCAGCACCCCTTTTCCCAAATACCTTGCTCTATCACCGTCTCTGAGCTCAAGAGCTTCGTGCGCTCCTGTTGAGGCACCAGACGGCACAGCTGCCCTTCCCCAGCTGCCATCCTCTAGGCACACATCAACCTCGACCGTGGGATTCCCCCTGGAATCTAAGATTTCGCGAGCTGCCACACTGCTGATGATTGACATAAAACCTCCTTGGTTGAGTGCAAAATGCAAATAGCGGATTTCAAATTGCAAAATAACAAAATAAAAATCAAAAAAGAACCCTGATTCCAACCATCGGTATCTTGCTGTGAACCGTCAACGGTGAACATGTTTCTCGGCTTGCGCCAACCGCGCACCGCAAGCGGCTAGCCGCTCTCATTCTCTAGTTTTTTCGCCTCTTGCCACAAGTTTTCCTTCTCTTCCAAAGACATCCGCGATAGTGAAATCTGCTGCGCTTCCGCCTGCCGTTCCACGTATTCGAAGCGATGCTGAAACTTCTTGATCGTCTTTCTCAGAGCCGCTTCTGGATCAATGTCCACATGACGCGCAACATTTACAATGGTGAAGAGAACATCTCCTATCTCTTCTTCCAGCCCTTTTCGACTTTGCTCTTTCAGAAAAACCTGCTTGAGCTCCTCGATTTCTTCTAGGAGCTTGTCAACAACATGCTCTTTCGCTTCCCAGTCAAATCCTACACGTGCCGCTTTTTTCTGCAGTTTATATGCACGCAAAAGAGCAGGTAGCGAGCGAGGTATTCCTTCCAGCACCTTTGCCTTGCCCTCCCGCAGCTTGGCATCCTCCCAATGAACAATCACTTCATCCGCAGTCTTTGCCTCTTCATCACCGAATATGTGCGGATGCCGCCCAAGCAATTTCTTTACTATTCCTTCTAGCACGTCCGAGATATCAAAATCGCCTTCCTGCCTTGCTATCTCGGAATGAAATACAACCTGCAGCAACACGTCTCCCAGTTCCTCAGCTAAATACTTTGGCTCCCCCCGATCAATCGCATCAATAACTTCATAGCATTCCTCGATCAAATGGCGTTTGATAGAGGTGTGTGTCTGCTCTCTATCCCATGGACAACCCTCGGGTCCACGCAAGGTCATCATGATCTCTACCAGATCCTCAAAGCTGGCTTTTCCTGTCCCTGCCATTGGCCCTCCTCAAAACTGCCAGATTCTCAAAAAAAGAGGCCCGTCCTCTGCGGGCCTCAATTTTTGAATCATTAACCGCGCCAATAAATCTCAACTCCATACAACCAGATTCTAGACACTGGATACTTGGTTCTGGATACAGAAACCTATGGTTTGTGGAAAATCCGAGAACCGGACACTCTGTCCCAAAAGCCACAAGCCAATGCCCAACTCCCCTTTTGGAGCCGGGTATCCAGTATCTTATATCTTGAATCCAGCATCGCTTCTTATATGTTCTTCTCTATTTTAGCTGTCTTCTTTACTTTCTTGAGCCAGTTTTCATAGGTCTTTCTTTGCTTTTCCGAGAGGAGCTTGTTCTTGATTTCGTCCTTTGACTCATCAAAGGTTTTCTGACGTTCGGACTGCTTTTCCTCCACCTTGATGATGGCAAACCCTTGCTGCATCTTAATAACATCGCTCAGTTTGTTCAGTTCAATGCTGAATGCTGCATCTGCAACTTCAGGCGCCAACTCATTCCTGCTCTTGAGACCCAGTTCTCCGCCGCTTTCCTTGGTCGCCGGATCCGTGGAATTATCCTTTGCGACCTGTGCGAAGTCAGCCCCACCTGCAAGCTGGTCGCGAACCTCCTTCGCCTTTCCCTCATCTGAGATAACGACCCATTTTATCTTCGCTTTCTCCGGATCTTTGAACTCTTCTTTGTTCTTATCATAGTAATCCTGGACTTCCTTGCCGGTGACCTTTTCGCCCTTAACGATCTTTTCGATCATCTTCTGACTCAGAATCTGTTCTTTGCGATTCTCCTTCAAATCCTCCAAGCTCATATTGAGCTCTTTGAGTTTGGCCTCAAAATCCTTCCCCGAAGGAAACTGTTCTTTGATCTGCTTGACCCAGTCATCGATTTCCTTGTCGCTCACTTTGATTTTCTCTTTCTCTGCCTGCTGAAGCACAAGCTTTTGATCGATCAAGTCATCCAAGATCTGTTTGCGAAACTGCTCAATATACTGCTGGTTCTCCTGTCCCTGTAACTGCTGATGCTGCTGCTGCAACTGAGACAGCTGTTCTTCGACTTCTTCCATATAGATGGGATCCCCGTTTACAGTTGCGGCAATTTTTTTGCTGGTGCTGCACGCACCAGCAAACAGAAGCGATGCCAGCAGAACTGTTGCCATAGCTTTTCTTGCCATTTCAGCTATCCTCTCCTTGCCGGTTACAGGTTATGAAATTATATCATTAAACAACTTTAACAGGAAATGAACTGTATCACCAACCCCTAGGTTATAGACCTTCAGTGTCTTCTCCCGGCGGTTGTAGAGAAATTTGCAGCTTGCCTCTTTGAGACGGTCCTGATCTTTCAAGGTGAGATCGATCGGACCTAGAATTAGCCTTCTTCTCTCCTTGGTAATACTGGTGACCCCCTTGCGCTGCGCATAGACCCTAACACGCAGTATCTGTAAAAGGTTGCTCACTGGCTCAGGAAATGGACCATATCTGTCCTGAAACTCTTTTGCCGCTTCCTCAACATCCCTAAGGGTTTTGACTGAGGCCATCCTCTGATAGGTCTCTGTGCGCAGCGTTTCGTCTTCAATATAGTCACGAGGGATGAAGGCGCTTATGGGAAGCTCGATTCTGACTTCTACCCGTTCGGGAACCTTCCCCTCGATCTCCAAGACCGCCTGGTTCAACATCTGGCAATAGAGCTCGAACCCGACACTGGCCATTTGACCATGCTGCTCGGCGCCAAGCAGATTTCCGGCACCCCTGATCTCAAGATCCCGAAGGGCGATCTTGAGACCCGAGCCCAGCCCGGTAAACTCACTTATGGTTTTTAACCTCTCGGATGCCATTGGGCTCAGATCGGTCTGCTCGGAGAAGAAGAAATAGGCATAGGCCTGGTGGTGAGCCCGGCCAACCCGTCCGCGCAATTGATACAGGGTGCTTAATCCCAGACGCTCAGCTTTATCAACAATCAGAGTATTCACCGAGGGGATATCGATGCCCGACTCAATTATGGTTGTGCACACGAGAACGTTATATTTCTGTGCCAAGAACTCTCTCATGATCTTTTCAAGATCCCGTTCACTCATCTGGCCATGAGCGATGGCAAACCGTCCCTCGGGAACAATTTCCTCCATGAATCGGGTTGCGGTATCAATGGTCTCCACACGGTTGTGAACATAGTACACCTGGCCGCCTCTGGACAGCTCCCGTCTTATCGCAGTCCTGACAAGCTCCTGGTTGAGTTTTCCGACATAGGTTGAGATCGGGTACCTGTTTTCAGGAGGAGTATCCATGATGCTGATATCCCTGATCCCACTTAAAGACATCTGTAGAGTCCTGGGAATCGGGGTCGCCGTTAGCGTCAAGGCATCGACCTGCTTCTTCAGGGTTTTCACGTGCTCCTTATGACCAACGCCGAATCTCTGTTCTTCGTCCACAATCAGAAGGCCCAGGTCCTTCGGTGACACATCCTTTTGCAGAAGCCGGTGAGTACCGATGAGAATGTCGATCTTGCCGTCTTGAAAATCTTGCACTATCTGCGCCTGTTCATAGGACGATTTGAATCTGCTCAGTTCCTCGACAATGATCGGATAGGGAGCGAATCGTGATTTGAAGGTCTTAAAATGCTGCTCCGCTAGGATGGTAGTCGGAACCAATACCATTACCTGTTTCTCGTCTATTGCAGCCTTGAACGCCGCTCGCATCGCAACCTCGGTCTTGCCATAGCCGACATCACCACAGACCAGCCTATCCATTGGTTTTGGCTGTTCCATATCTTGCTTGATATCGGCTGTGGCATCTAACTGACTGTCGGTCTCATCAAAGGGAAAGGCCTCCTCCAATTCAGCCTGCCACACAGTATCGGGAGAAAAGGAGAATCCTGGCGCATTGGCCCTTTGAGCATAGAGATCGAACAGATCTATCGCCACCTGCTTCACTGATTTAGTAACCCTTCTCTTGACTCGCAACCATTCGCCTCCGGTCAGCCGATTTATCTTGGGTGGACTTGCATCAGCACCTATGTATTTCGTCACTCTTTCCGCCTGGTCAATAGGCACAAAAAGCTTGTCTTCCCCTGCGTACTCCAGAACCATATAATCACGGGTCACATGTTGCACATCTTTGGTGGCTATACCTCCATAGACCGCAATCCCATGGTTCACATGAACCACAAAGTCTCCCCGCCGCAGGTCCGCAAATCGTTTGAGATGATCCGTCGCTTCCTTGGGAGAGGCGGTCTGGAAACGATGCTCTGCGTAGCTTATTAGAAAGATGTCGGAATGGGTAAGCAGCGCAACTTTTTTGTCCTCCAGAACAAATCCTTGACTCAGACCTCCAATGGTCAAACTCACGGACCCTTGACGGCTGGTCGAGCCTGCCGGATCAACAAACGAGTCGATTTTCCAACCTGAAAGAATCTCCTGGAGCCTTTCGGCTTGCCCTTTATCGTGCAACATAAGGATCACATGAAATCCCTCGCCTGAAAGTCTGAGCAGGTATTTCCGCAGCTTTTCTAGCTTGCCTAGGATTGGTTGAACCGCTTCCGACTTAAACTTATACAAAGAGTTTTTGGCCTTGGGCTGTACATTTACCGCGCCCTCCGTTGGAACTGAACTAAAGTCCAACGTAGTAAGATTGAACGTTATTGAGTCGAAGGGTACAAAGTATGCAGAGGGCGGAGGTGCAATATCTCCGTTTGAAACCGCCTCCAAGAGATACTTCTTCTGCTGCTTGAAGAAACGATCTGCCTCCTCTTTGATCATTTCCTTATTGTCAAATATGACAAATGAATCCTTTGGCATAAAATCCGTAACAACAGCAAGCTCGTCGTACAGAAAAGGTGTATATCGTTCGATGCCTTCAAAATATTGCCCCTTCCCAAGTTTCTCTATGTCCTCTTTTATTTGGTCCGTTTGATTTGGCAGCTTTTGAAGGATGTTGGTCAGCCTTGAGACGCTGTCCCCTCCCATCAGGATCTCGTGACATGCAAAGACCTGCACACTATCCAGTAGCGAAATCGAGCGTTGAGTGGATATGCTAAATGACCGGATCGATTCAACCTCATCACCGAGGAACTCGATCCGGACAGGCGACTCAGCATCGCCCGCAAAAATATCTACGATTCCGCCCCTGACGCTGAATTGACCCCTGGCAGCTACCTGGTAAATCCGTTCATAACCCATGTCCCCCAGTTTTTTCAGTAGGATGTCAAGGCTAATGTTGATTCCCGGCTTAAGCAGCACTGGCTCTAACAGAGGCGAGTCTTTGCCCGGAATTCTGCGCATCAAGGTCTGAACAGCAGCGAAAACAACCATGGGCCGACCCACAGTCAAGTCATGCAGGATCTTGAGCCTTTCACTGATGATCTCCTTGCCTGGAGAAATAGGTTCATGAGGTAGTATTTCCCAGTCGGGCAGAAAGTAGCTTTCTTGCGGCAGAACAGCCTGGAGATCAGTCAATTGCCTGCATGCGCGCTCCGGGTTTTGCGCAATAATCAGCATCGGCTTCCTGAGGCTCCTAGATAGCGAGGAGATTATCAGAGGATACAACTGACCAGAAGCCGAAACCGTTAGATCTTTTTGGCCCTTGGCCAGTTGCTCAGTAAGAGCGATGAATTCTGGATCATGTATGAATAAGTCAGTCAAAAACCCCATTATAGCCTGCTCTCCGTAGAGTATAAGAGATACAACCTGCTCATACGACTGGCTAACTCTTGCTTGGCATGGAGCGGGGCCGTTTGTACTGGCACGTCTCATATTGCCAAGCGGAACTCAGGGACCTTCATGTCCTTTCTGCGCACGCCGAGCCGAATTGTACTCCTGCACCTAAAGTTACGCTGTGATATATTGCGCTTCTGGTTCTCATATAAAAACCACGGCCATGAGAAACAATAACGGCGCACGCCAACCAGGCTTCGATCGAAAATCCAAGCCT
>CAYFXD010000122.1:0-10995 GCA_964347095.1 uncultured Actinomycetota bacterium
AAAAGGCAAAGCAAAAGCAAAAGCAAAAGCCAACTAACTCGGTTGTTTCTCCTTGGCTGGGTTGATACAGTGCTGGATTTTCTCAATTCTGAATTGGCGCGGTTATTTGTGTCCGCTGTTCGCTTTGAAGAGTCATTTGTCTCGTGAAAACGGCTGGGCGTCAACTTTGAGTTGACAAGGGCCTTCAAGCTCTTCATAGACTTGGATACACGTTGGACACCGGATCGGGCCATATGCGACTTCACAAACTCAGCTATTTATCGATCGCTTGTTTTTTGAAATAATTGTTGCACAAGCTGTAATTTCTTCTCCTTTTCTCAGTCTTACAAGTAGAGGAAGAAAACAGATTGCCAAAAAGGACATGAGAAGGAGGAAGAGATGGCGTTCTATGGATGGATCATCGACAAAGGCTTCATTTTGGTGTGCCGGCGGGCCGAGTGTGGTGATGCGGAACCAAGCCTGGGCAGGACTACGGAGATTCTGAGCCTGGATGAAGGCCAGTTCATTCGTTTTTGTTCAGCGCTTGGCGAGGTCGGCCAAGTTGATGGTAGAAGGGAGAGATTGTCATGAATGGGAAGAAGATCTTATGTAGCTTGCTCATCGCGCTGGCCTTGGTGATATTTGTGGCAGTTCAGGGTGCCTCAGCTGGACACTTGGATAACTCCGATGTTCGGGTAAATGGGACCACGACTCACAATCAGCAGAAGCCTGCTGTTGCGACGACCAGCGACGGTAGATCCACCGTCTGCTGGCAGCATTGGAACGGAAGTAATTGGGACATAAAAGCACAGCGCTACGACACGAATGGCAATCCGCAAAGCGGCGAAATCAATGTCGGCCTGGGCCCGAATAATCAGATTAAGCCCGACATAGCGGTTCGACCTTCAGGTGAATCGGTCATAACCTGGCAGGAGCACATGGGCGGAGACTGGGATGTCTTCATGCAGCGGCTGAACGCAAACGGGAATCTGGTCGGCGGCCCGGTTGATATAACGCCTTGGGGGTTCGATCAAATCGTGCCATCGGTCGCCATGGATTCAACCGGAAATTTCATCATTGCTTTTCAAAACGCCGTTGGGGGCACCAATGACAACATCATGTACCTCAAATACAGGTTTGACGGGGTCTATATAAGCTACAATGCTGTTGCAACAGGCACGAATGACGAGCGTACGCCTTCAATTGCCATGAACTCATCGGGAGATTTCGCAGTCAGCTGGCAGGAGTACGCCAGCGGAAATTGGGATGTGTTGGTGCGGAAGTTCTATGGCGGAGGCGGGTCAAGCACGCAGATTCCGGTGCGGGCAAACGCGAATCAGCAAGGCGAATCGGATGTGGCGATCGATGAGTCAGGAAGGTTCGTTGTCTGCTGGCAGGAGTATCTGGGTAGCCATCACAATGTCTATATGCAGAGGTTTGGGTCCAGTGGATCGTTGGCAGCAGCGCGGGTCGGCGTTGCGGACAGCACCGTCGACGAGAAATATCCGAATGTAGCTGCAAGTGCCGTCGGCAGCTTTGTGGTTACTTGGCAGGAAAACAGGGTCGGTAATTGGGACGTGGTATCTCGCAGATACAATTCAAATGGCGCTTCGCTTGATGGGTATGCCCTTGTGAACACCTTTTCGGGCAATAACCAGGAATACGCAGCAGTTGGGGTTGACAACAATGGGGGATCCTTCATTACTTGGCAAGCCGACGGAAACCAGGATGGCAGCGGAACAGGAATCTTTAGGAGAAGATACAGCAACATAAGTACTACCTGGTACTTTGCTGAAGGATACACAGGACCGGGCTTTGAAGAATGGCTAGTGTTGCAGAATCCCAATTCAACTCCCACCACTGCCATCATCACCTACATGATCCGCGGAGAGCCTGCTCAATATGCGGTCAAGGCTCTTCCAGCCAACTCTCGCGAGACGGTCAGTGTCAATAACGATGTAGGGTACAACAAAGAGGTCTCAATCAAGGTCTCTGCCTTCGCCCCGATTATCGCCGAGCGTCCCATGTATTTTGAGTACCGGAACAAATGGGAGGGCGGCCATAATACGCTGGGAGCTACGTCAAAAAGCATGTCTTGGTATTTTGCGGAAGGATACACCGGGAGCGGTTTCGAGCAGTGGCTGACACTGCAGAATCCCAATCCGGCCAACGCCCCGGTCCAGATTTTCTACTATTTTCGCGATGGTTCGCCGCCCTTAATCAAAAGCAAGACTATTCCAGCCAATTCCAGAGAAACAGTAAGTGTGAATGAGGATGTTGGGTCTAATCAGGAGGTATCAATCCGAGTCTGGTCTCCTTCCCAGGAAATTGTCGCTGAGCGCCCGACCTATTTCAGATATCAAAATAAATGGAGCGGCGGTCACACTGCAGTAGGCGCCAACAGGACACAAAACAATTGGTACTTTGCTGAAGGATACACAGGCAACGGTTTCGACGAATGGCTTAGCCTGCAAAATCCCCACGCTTTCGCAATTTCTGCGATCATCATTTATTCGTTCCGCGGAGGAGGCGCTCCCATCGCAAGAACTGTACCCATCCCGGCCAACTCCAGGGAAACCCGCAGCGTCAATGCGGATGTGGGTTCCAGCAGAGAAGTATCAATTAATGTATACTGCGCTAGCGGATTGGTTGCAGAACGACCCATGTATTTCAAATACCAAGACAAGTGGGATGGCGGTCACAATGCATTTGGGGCGCCACTCCCGCAGAACCAATGGTACTTCGCTGAAGGATTCACTGGCGGAGGTTTTGATGAATGGCTGACCCTGCAAAATCCCAATTCAACAACGGCCAGTGTGATCATAACGTACACCTTCCGCGGAGGCAGCTCACCGATCGCAAGACCTGTAAGTATTGGGGGGCATTCCCGCGAACCGATAGATATCAAGTATGATGTCGGCCTTAGCAGAGAAGTCTCAATAAAAGGGGATTCCACTCAGCCTATTGTCGCCGAGCGCCCCATGTACTTCAACTATGGCGGAATATGGCCGGGGGGACATAATACGATAGGCTGTGGACTATAGAACACAGGGCGACCCTAGATATCCGATCCCAGATGTAAGACATAGGACCTGTATGAACGTAGCCGGAACGGTATCTAGGGTCGAGCCTACAAAAACCCGGAATTCTACGGGTTTGCCAACCGTGTGTCCATGATTATGATAAGAGCATGCCGTCAAGATATGCTGACAAAAAAGCTGGCAAGATCAAGGAAAAAGCGTAGCCAATGGATTCTATAGGAGGACATGTGACGATGAATCAGAAAATTCCTCTCATAGATCAAAACAGACCAAGGGAAATCGAGACCGCGACCTTTGCTCTGGGGTGATTTTGGGGTCCTGACTCTCAGTTTGGGAGTATTCCAGGGGTTGTGAGCACACGCGTTGGGTATGCCGGCGGAACCAGTAGCAACCCTTCTTATCACAATCTTTATGGTCATAGTGAGACAGTTCAGGTCGATTACGATCCAGTGAACATAAGCTACGAACAACTATTGGATATCTTTTGGAATAGCCATAATCCAATAGGGCCACCGTGGTCCAAGCAGTATGCATCGGTAATTTTCTACCATAACGACCAACAAAAGAAGTCGGCGACGGACAGCAAAAAGCAGCAGGAGAAGAAACGCAGTCACAAGCTGTTTACAGATATAATGCCTTTGTCCGGCTTTTATCTTGCGGAGGACTATCATCAGAAGTACAGGCTGCAGAGCGTGCCCGAGCTGATGACTGAAATGCGCAGGATGTATCCTAACTTTAATGATCTTGTCAATGCAACATCAGCAGCCCGGATCAATGGTTACCTGGGCGGATTCGGTGACTGTGATCTCTTGGAACAGCGCAAGGACGTGTTTAATCTATCACAATCAGCTCACGGCAGACTACTGGAACTAGCGTGCGAGAGAAACGGCAAGAAAATGGCTTCAAAGATGCATGTAGGGTAGGCATTGCGCCACGGGATGATTAGGGGCGCGTGCAGGACAGCCAATCAAAGAGGGGTGAGCCGATATGGCAAAACAAAAAGTCAGCAGCAAAGAAGAGACAATTACCGTTGAATTTGATTCGGTCAAACTTGAGGGCAATCTGGAGATTCCCAAAGGCGCCGACGGCGTTGTTCTTTTTGCCCATGGAAGCGGGAGCAGCCGCTATTCGCCAAGAAACCAGTATGTTGCAAGAGTTCTACGCGAGGCCAATCTTGGAACACTGCTAATTGACCTTCTTACCGTTGTCGAAGAGGAGATAGACCTACGGACAGCTGAGTATAGATTTGACATTGACCTCCTCTCTGAACGTCTTACGGGTGCGGTTGATTGGTTGACGACCAATTCAGAGACTCAAGACCTCAAAATCGGCTGTTTTGGCGCAAGCACGGGAGCCGCGGCTGCGCTGATTGCGGCGGCCGAGCGTCCTGATGATGTCTTTGCGGTCGTGTGCCGAGGAGGAAGACCGGATTTGGCTGTGTCTGCGCTTCCGCTGGTAATAGTGCCTACGCTTTTGATAGTGGGTGGTCGCGATTACCAGGTGATCGATCTTAACAAAGAGGCCATGAAGCTCATTAGTGCAGAAAAAGAGCTGGTTTTGGTGCCTGGGGCGACCCATCTTTTTGAAGAACCGTCAGCATTGGAGCAAGTAGCGCACCTCAGCGCAGATTGGTTCACGCGACATCTCAAGTAGCATCACAGCGTCCATTCCACAATCGACTGTCGGCATCTGGGCAACTCTTCAAGTGAAAGAAGAAAAAAGGGAAAAGTAAAAACGATATAGAAAAATTAGAAAAAGAACTTCGTGTCAAAAAGCTTTGAGGTTTCGCGCTATCGGCTAACCGATCACTGCAAACCATATTCTCGATGAACGGTCCACACAAAAAACATTAAATGTCCAGATCAACAATCTTGCATCCATCATTCATGTCCCCTTCAGAACAGGAGCGTGAACATGACGCAACATTATGACGTGTTCATTGTCGGGACCGGGGTGGCGGGCACGACCTTGACAGAGATCCTCAGTCGCTCCGATCTCAAAATCGGTATTGCCGATCAACGGGAGTATGGCGGAACCTGTCCGTTGCGCGGCTGTTTACCCAAAAAGGTGCTCTATGAGGCGGCCAATGCTGTAGACGCCACCTGGCGCATGGCTGGTCATGGTGTACTTGGGACCGCAAGATTGAACTGGGCGGATCTTGTCAAATTCAAGCGCACTTTCACCGAGCCCGTTCCCCAGACCACAAAAGAGACCTTTAAGCAGCAGGGTGTGGATATCTTTGAGGGCCATGCTGCGCTCACTGGAACAAATGAGCTGTCGGTCGACGGGGGAAAAGTCACTGCCGACAAGATTGTCATAGCAGCAGGCTCCAAGCCGCGTTCTTTACATCTGCCCGGGGAACAGTATCTCACCACCAGTGAAGAGTTCATGGAACTGGAGGAGATGCCCAGCCGCATCGTGTTTGTTGGCGGAGGCTTCGTATCGTTTGAGTTCGCGCACATCGCAAGGCGTGCGGGCAGCAAGATCACAGTGATTGAATCGTCAGAACGGCCTTTTGGGATGTATGATTCAGACATCGTCGACAAAATGCTGGAAGCGTCCCGTGATGTCGGTATTGAGATTGTCTTGAATGCCTCGGTCAAGAAGATCGCCGCCCAATCCGAGAGATTTCAGGTATTTGTCGGCGCAGACCGTTATGATGCAGATCTCGTCGTGCATGGAGCCGGGCGGGTCTCGGCCCTGGATGGCCTGGACCTGCAATCCGCTGGTGTCAAAACAAATGAGCGGGGAATAGTCATTAACGCATATCTGCAGAGCGTATCAAATCCGCATATCTACGTTGCGGGGGACGCCAATGCTTTTGGGATGCAATTGACACCGGTAGCGGTGATGGATGCAAAAACGGTCGCTAAGAACTTGCTAACCAATAATCATGCAACGGCTGACTATACGGTGGTGCCAAGCACGGTCTTTTGCATACCTCCGCTTGGTTCGGTTGGTATAGGTGAGGAAGAAGCCAAACAACAGGAACTTGATTACGAAGCAAAGTATGCAGACACGTCAAGCTGGCAGGCTTCTCGAAGGGTGGGCCTGAAACACACGGCTGCGAAGATCATCATTTCGAAAGCCAGTCACCGCATTCTGGGAGCGCACATACTTGGTCATAATGCAGAAGAGGTCATCAACATCTTCGCGCTGGCCATGAAGCATAAAATACCTGCCAAAGAGCTCAAATCTATGATGTATTCATATCCGACCGGCGTCTATGATATTAAGTATCTTCTGTAAAACGGTGTGCGGCGAGCGGTTTGCGGTGCGCGCAACCATGAAAACTGAATCACCGTTCACCGAAAGACTTAAACACCTCTTTCACTCATTCACTTCAGCACTCAAAAAACCGTTTTTCGGTTTATCTCCCTCAATTTACATTTTGCGCTTTGCATTGAACGCGGTTCACCGTTTTCGTTCACGGCAAAAAATCGGTTACGGTTAGGGGCTACGCGGCCCGTTTCGTCGGTCGGTTATGTAAAGCGGTTTTGAAAGCTTTGAACCATAACCGGCTGACGCCAGACCATACGCGCTTCGTTGCCGAAGCCTTTCTTCACCTGTTCACAAAATTACTCCCTAGCTTCCGCGGCCAAGCTGGTCTCGGCTTGGGCTAGGATGCGATCGATCGTGAAGGCCAGCAGGGCTGCGGCTGTGGCTCCTTCCAGGACGTAGGCCGGGTTCTGATTGACCAGGCCGGAGACGATCGGAGTTCCCAACCCACCCGCTCCCACAACAGCACCCAGGGTGGCGGTACCAACGTTTATGACGACGGAGATTCTTATGCCCGCTACTATGATCGGCAGGGCCAAGGGCAGCTCGACCTTTGACAACACCTGTGCGGAGCTCATTCCCATTCCTTTTGCCGCTTCTATCAACTCATGGGGGACTGATTCGATCCCCGAAATACTGTTTCGCAAAATGGGTAACACACTGTAGAGAAAGAGGGCAATAACGGTGGGCTGAAAGCCAAATCCCAGAAAGGGCACGGCAAGCGCCAGAACAGCAACTGGTGGAAAGGTCTGGGCAAGGGACACGAGAGAATTGACGGTGGGCAAAAAGTCTTTCCCCATCGGGCGCGTGGTGAACAATCCAACAGTCATGCCCACTACCACTGCCAAAACGCTGGAAGCGATGACAAGGATCAGGTGCTCTATTACCAGATCGAACAGGTCTGCCCTCGGGTAGATCACTGAAGGCTCTGACGGAAAAAGCCGCTCGAGCACGGATCGCCAGATGCTTTGGTTCATTAGAAGGTATGCCAAGATAAGAGTAAAAAGCACTATCAGAAACCAGCCAGCGAGTACCCGCATACGTGGCTTCATTAGTTCTCTGCCTCCTCGGTAAGCAATTCAATATCATGGAGATCGATCTCGCCGACCAGGCGCGATCCGCTGTCGACAACGGGAACGGTCTTTACTCCCTGGCTCAGCATGCGTGAGAGTGCGTCCTTGAGTGTCGAATCTTCCTCAACACATAACTCCTCGGCCTCGACATGAGTGAAGGATTTTTTGACATCTTTCGTTGTTGGTGTTTCTCGCGCATCGATCCATCCAAGAAGCTTTTTGTCATCATCCACCACCCAGCCAAAACTGATTCTTGCATCCTGTTCCATTTGCTCGCGCGCTTTTGACATATCCTCGTGCTTTGAAAGTATTCTTGTTGGTGCGTGCATGTAATCACAGACCATGTACCGGGAGAGCCTCTTCAGTGCACGGTCCGTGCCTATAAAATCCCGCACGAACTTGCTGTTTGGGTGGGCTAGTATCTGTTCGGGCGTGTCATGCTGAGCGATCTGGCCCTTCCTCATCAGAATGATCTGGTCGGCAAGGCGTATTGCCTCATCCAAATCGTGTGTTACAAAGACTACAGTCTTTCTCAGCTGTTTTTGAATCCGTGCAAACTCTACTTGCAGCCGCTCGCGGGTAAGCGGGTCCACTGCGCCAAAGGGCTCATCCATCAGAAGTATAGGCGGATCGGCGGCAAGCGCACGCGCAACCCCAATCCGCTGGGCCTCTCCTCCCGAGAGTTCGTGCGGATATTTCCCCCGGTATTCTTGGGGACCAAGGTCGATCAGTTTCAATAGTTCATCTGTGCGCTTGTCGATTCTATTCTTGTCCCATCCCAGAAGGCGTGGAACAACAGAAATGTTCTTTGCCACCGTCATGTGGGGAAATAGCCCAATATTCTGTATCACGTAACCAATCCCCCTACGTAGGTCCTCAGGTTCTAGCCTCCGAACATTTGTGCCGTTCACGATTATGTCACCGCTGGTCGGCTCAAGCATACTGTTTATCATCTTGAGGGTGGTTGATTTTCCGCAACCGGATGGTCCGATAAGCACCGACACCTCTCCGTCAAGAACCTCAAGGCTTAGATCATTAACGGCAATAGTGTCTGCGTATTTTTTGGTCACATGCTGAAGCTCGATCATGGTTCCGCCTTGTATTGAAAGTCAGTCTGAACTTTATGGCATTTCGCCTGATCCCTTGAGCCCTCGACTCCCTATACCTGTTAAACTTGCTCAACTCTGACAATTCCCTTGGGCGAAATCAGCTGGATAAAGAAGTCAAACAGTTTGTCGGTCACAATTGCCAGCAAAATGACGGGGACTGCACCAAGAAGAATAAGGTCCGGTACGGCCTGACCCAATCCCTGGAACACAAACACTCCAAAGCCGCCCGCTCCGATCAGGGCTGCAACCGTTGTATTTCCCACCGCTTGAACTAGTGACGTACGAATTCCACTCAGGATAACTGGCGTTGCGATCGGTACCTGGATGGACAGAAGCAGCTGAATTCTGTTCATACCCATACCTTTTCCTGCTTCAATTATGGCTGGATCTATCACTTTGAGACTGGTGTAAGTATTTCGAGCTATGGGAAGCAAGGCATAAAGCGCCAGTGCAATCAGGGCCGGCGCCCAGCCGATGCCCCTTATTCCGAGTTCCCGCAGTATGCCAAAGCGTTGAGACAGAACGGATAAAGGCACGATCATGATGCCGAACAGTGCCAGGCTGGGAATGGTCTGGATACCATTGACCACCAAGAAAATTGGCTTCTCCAGAATCGTACTCCTGAAAGCCCAAATACCCAGGGGCACTCCAGCAATCACGGCAACTCCCACGGCAGACCCGCTGAGGATTAGATGCTGCGAGAACTCAAATAGAAAGCGGCCTTGTCTTATCGTGTATTCCTTGAGCAATGAGATCTCATTGAGATGCCCCATAGCTGTCATTAGTGTAACGATGGCCAAACCTGTCAGAGACAAAATAAATCTTGTGGCCGAGTAGCTGATCTTGGATGTGGAGGAAATGATCAATACCTGTACGGCGAAGAGCATTATCCATGTCCCGGTCCCCACCGAGACACGGGTCGAGGGTGTTCCCGCAGCTGAAGCGAAGGCGGCTGCCGATCCTATGAAGTAAAAGAGGCTGATCAAAATGAGATTTCCTATGACGGCCTGAATGATGGACTTGATCTGCCTAGAGCCTAAGAAGATGGATACAACCGCAGCTGTCAGCCACAGAACCACGAGAGTCCCAAATTCCAAAACATCCAGCGCTTGCGAGGCATACAATGGTGTGCCTGCAACGATCCGGTTTGGCCGCACGGCGAGAAAGCTAAGAAAGAATGACAGAAGGCCAATGATCACCGAAGCTAAGGCGACTCGGTCAATATTCTTCTCTGGCACGAGGATGACTCCCAGAACAGCTACCGCTCCAAAAACCCTTCAGATTCGAGATAGTCGCGGGCGACTGCTTTTGCGTCCTCTCCTTCCACGGCTATCTTGGCGTTTAAGGACTGCAGGGTCGATAAATCGAGAGACTCAAAAACCGGATCGAGAATATCGGGCAACTCAGGGTATCTATCATACACGGTCTCCCGTACAATAGGAGCCGGTTCATACACAGGCTGAACTCCTTTGTTATCTTCCAGTATGACGAGGTCCAAAGCTGAGAGCGATCCGTCTGTGCCATAGGCCATGGCGGCGTTGACTCCATCGGTCTGTTCTGCCGCTGCTTTTTCGGTCTGGGCAGTATTGCCGCCGGACAGAATCACCAGCTGGTCTTGCTCAAGATCAAAACCATATGTTTCCTCGAAAGCTGGCAACGCATCTTCGCGCGTGCTGAACTCTTCCGAGACTGCGACCTTAGCATCGCCGCCCTGGTTCACGTATGCCGCAAAGTCTTGGAGGGTTTCAAGATCTTCCTGCTCGGCCAAATCTTTGCGGATCGCGATGGCCCACGTATTGTTGGCCGGGGCCGGCTCGAGCCAGATCACGTCATTTTGCTGTTTGTCCAATTTTTTTACAGTCTCAAAGCCTTTCTGTGCGTCATGCCAAATTTCAGGGTCCTGATCCTCAAAAAAGACACCTCCGTTGCCCGTGTATTCGGGGTATATGTCAATCTCGCCGTTCAGCAGTGCTTTTCGTACCACATCGGTCGGCCCCAATCCACTTTTGTCAGCGACCTTAAAACCGTTGTCGCGAAGCATCAGTATGATCATTTGACTCAGGAGTGCTCCTTCGGTGTCGATTTTTGATGCAACCGTTATTGGGCCCTTGGTCTGGTCGTCCTGATCCTCTTCGCTTCGGTCCGATGAGGTTTGCTGACACCCAACGACTGTAGCAATCAGCAAGATTGCCAGCACGGTTGCCAAAACTCGCTTTGTCATATCAGACCATCTCCTTTTCTGATTCGGCCATGACTTTTTCATAGCCGGATTCTATCGTGATGCCTATGACAATGCAATGTCTCAGACAAAAATCCAGGCTATACCCTAGTACATATGTGTACACGCTGGTTGCTAGAATCGCAAACATGAAACAATTTGAACGGTATCCGCACAACAGCCGGTGGATATTGAGTGCCACTATTCTTGCAAGCGGGATGGGGTTTATGTTGGGCAGCTCGCTCAGCATTGCCCTTCCAGATATGCAAGCAAAGCTGAACGCAGGAATTCAGGAG
>CAYFXD010000123.1:0-9325 GCA_964347095.1 uncultured Actinomycetota bacterium
ATATATACTATCAGAGAGGCGATTATGACGCTTCTTGACTCCAGCTCCAAATAGATGTCGTCTCCGACGCATGCATCCACCGTGTTTCTGGCTTCCGCAATCATCTTATACGAGCCAGAGCTGGTCAAACAGACTCTGCAATTCTCACACGCCTTGGTGCGGGCCAACTCTACTATGGCTGTGTCGCCTTTGATCTCTATAACTTTGCCAGCTTCCTTCACACTCTTTCTTGACCTCGCACATTAGAGCTTCTTTTCTAAGCATACACCCTTAGATATAAACTGAAAAGCGGCAAATCTCACATACAGAGTGACAAGTGAAGGAGTGACCAAGTGAGGAAACCAGGTCCTGACGTGAATGCTTCCAAAAATGACACCGAATGCCATCCAAAACTGCCTTGCTTCATGGCTCACCCGGTCACTATCTCAAATCACTTCTCAACTTAATGATACCGGCTGACCACAAACTCTCCTATGGCAACCAAGTCATCTCTCACACTGCGTTTCTCTACGTTCCTCGCCTCTTCAACCGCCACCTGGGCGAATGCTCTTGCCTTCTGTCTTGTCTTTTCAATGGCTGTCGTGCTCAGGATGAGCTCGATTGCTTGGTCAATCTCGTCTTGAACCGGTCCAGCCTTGCTGAGCACAGTACATATCCTGGAATCATAGTTGGTCTGCTCCAATGCATAGAGAATAGGGAGCGTAACCGTTCCATCGTGCAAATCAGTCCCAATGGGTTTTCCCAAGTTCTCCTCGGCACCCTCTAGATCCAAGATGTCATCAAATATCTGAAAAGCCATCCCGAGATTCTTACCATATTCTGCCAAACTCTTGGTCTCTTTGGCAGACCCGCCTGCAAGCAACGATCCAATTCGACAAGATGTTCTAAAGAGAGACGCGGTCTTCTTGTAAATCCTGTCGAAATAATCATCAAAGTCCTGGCGACAAAGACCGACAGTCTCCATCTGATGCAACTCTCCAAGACTCAGAGCAAGCGCGGTCTCGCTCACGGCTTTAACAACGTCGTCTACGCCCAGTCCAGCAAGGAGAACAAAGGCCTGTGCAAATAGATAATCGCCGGTTGTGACCGCTGCAGCGGAACCCCAGTAGGCGTTGACAGTCGGCTTCCCTCTTCTGGTCGCTGCGCCATCTAAAATGTCATCATGCACCAAGGATGCCATATGTATTAATTCAACAACAGCAGCAGCCTGAACAAGCCTTCTCGACTCATCATTGCCGACTTGACCGGCGATTAGCACTAAGGCTGGGCGGAGCCTCTTACCTCCTGCATTAAGCGTCTCTAAGGCAGCTTTGCGCAGTAGCGGTGCCTCCGCCTCGCACGTATTTCTAAGCACTTTCTCAACTTCGAGCAACCCAGCTTTTACATGCGCAGATAGTAGCGACGAACGCTCCAACAAGAAATCCTCCTAAGGTTTGATTGAACTATGATTCCGTTCGCAAACAAGTGCTATACAAAAGCAACCCTATACTTTTGGTTTAGCTATATATACGAGCCTATCAGGTACCTCAATCAGGTAAGCCTTGTATTCATTTTCTGGAAGGTTGTGTAGGCATTTTTTTGCTTCTTCGCTGAGTGCCACCAGCCTGTCATCAAAGCCTGTAGAATCCATGTAACCGGCCTGAATCGCTTCAACGGCAACTGACATGGTCCCGCAGATTTGCCCGAATCTTTCTAGGCTTTCGGAAAACTCTACCTCAGCTTGACCAAGAATCGCACCCAATTTACAGGCAGCTCTGTGTAGAGCTGCCCGCTTTGACCAAAGACCATCATCTCGCAAAACATCATGCATGTTCTCAAACTCAAGCGGTTCGTCATTGACGGCTTGCGCCTCAGTGATATCGACGATTGCCTGAGACATGCATTCGATAATTGCGCTTCTATTAACTTGGGCTGCAATGGAAATCCCTCTGCTGTAGAAGTAGTCGCCTCCTACAAGACAAATATTGTCAAGGCTAGGCTGTGCTGAATCGTTCTCTACACCTCTAGGAAAGTGTTTCTTGACTCCAAGATTCAGCAGCTCCAATCCCACGGCAACTGGCTCTAATTCTACCAACCTGTATGTCCCGAACTTTGCCGAAGTCAAAAGAAGTGGTGTCAGAAGAACTGGGTTCTCTGCCTTGAACTGGGCAGTATTAGAGAATAATCCTTGCTTGAAATTAACTTCCTTGCGGAAGAGTTCCTCAACTGCGTTCGTATCTTTAACAATACTGGTGGGCATTCCCACTCGATCACATCCAGATTCATGGTCTTTATCAAGCTGAAGCAATATAATAGGCTTGCATGGCCTGTGACGCGCACACCTTTAGCCACATTCTTAGTTTTTCTTCGAGCACGTACCAAGATATGCCGTGGCGGATTCTGCACAGCCAAGTTACATTACTGCACCGACTACTGTTTCTTGGCTCTCAAAGCCCTTTGTTTGCTGTGAGGGAAGGACCTGCAGCTGGAAACACGCAATGCTGCGCCTTGCATCGTTAATTGCCTTCTGTTACCTGAACGGTTGTCTGCGAAGGCAGGTAAAGCTATGTTAGCACAAAATATAAGGTTACGGAACAAACTACACGATAACCATCTGTAACGCAGACATTCTCTAACACTTGGAATCGGATCTTATGACTGACACCAGGAAGACCAATTCCGTGTTGCTACCAAACCACCGCGGGACCTACCGAAGAATCTTGGTCCTGCTTGCCAATGCATTCATGGCATTCGGGCTGCTCATTGCGCCCTCTTCAGCTGAGGCTGCCAAGCCAAGTGGCGCAAAATGGGAGCAGATCCTCGATGGACAGACCTACTCCGCGCCTCAGGCCGCACACGGACTAGTTTATGTGGGCACCAATCATGGTATTCTTTATGCCTTTGACGGCAGATCAGGAAAGCCAAAATGGCAATTTAGAACAGACCATAGTTCCCCCTGTTTTCCTCTTGTAAGCAAAGACGGCATGGTCTATCTGAGTTCAAACAAGGGAGCTCTTTACGTACTCAGTGCTCTTACGGGAAAACTCTCATGGGAAACCACCGCCGGAGTTGGAGCGGAGCCGCTCCCTCAAGATAGACTACAGAATCAAGTGTTCAGACCAGCTCTGAGCAAGAGCAAAGTAGTGCTGCGTACACCGAATGGGACTATATACGCATTTGATCGGAGTACCGGGCTAGAGCTATGGTCCTTTGACACAGGCTGTGACTATGCCAGTTCACCTGCTGTTTATCTCAATAAAGTGTTTGTTGGCTGTGGGGATGGAAGGCTGATCGCAATCAACCTCGCCAGCGGGCAAGAACAGTGGACTTACCCTGCATTGGGCGCGATCCGCTTTCAACCAGCAATCAGCGACAAACGGGTCTATTTTGGATCGACCGACAAGAGACTATATGTGCTTGATGCCAAAACCGGCCAACTTCTCTGGAGTCGCTCAGTCCGTGGCGGCATTGAGTTCACTCCGGTGTTGCACCACAACTTGGCATACATCGCATCTTCAAATGGGCAACTCCGCGCCATAGACATCCGCAGACGAAGACTGGCGGCAATACTTGATACGGGCGGATCCATGGTTACTCAGCCAGTCCTTGACCAGGGACTACTATACATGGGCAGCAACGACGGCAAGCTCTATGCTTTCAACAGCTCTCGATCAAAGCTTATGTGGGCCTATGACAGCAAAGCCTATATGGTTAACCCAATTGCTGCATCGGGTGAGCTGATCTTTGTGGTAACAAACCGAAGGAAGAATCATAATCTGAAGATTAGAATCTGTGCATTTCAAAAGAGTACGTATCCCGGTACAGAAGTCGTGATATTCGGCTATGAGAACGGCCTGCTTCCAGGCTCACTTCATGATTACTTCTCTTCCACCTACAAGGAACAAAAAACACCGGAGAACCAAATTCTAAACCTTCGAAATACGATGCCTTGGCCTTTTGGATACCAGTTCAACCAGGTGAAACAGGCGCTTATTGACCTTACGCAGACGGCAGAGAAAAATTATGATTATAATAGTCTTGCAAAGAGTTTCAACTATTTCTCACCGGGCCTTTCTGTAATTACATTCTTAACAGCTTTCCAGCTCACACCATTTTCTTTCCTGCTGTTGCTTACGTTCCTGCTTTTGGGTTGGACTTTGTTTCTGCCCACGTTCTCAGTTCTTGGCGGGACAAATATTGTTCTAATGCTGATCGGATCATTGAATCAGAATGAAAAGAAATTCTCTTTTGTGCGTGCCTGCTTGAAGAACACCATTGCCACCTTAAGAGATTACCAACTGATCCTTATGGGTCTTCTTATCACAGGCCTGGGAGCTCTCATCTCATTGGCTCTTTTCAATCATTTGTCGCGAGTACCAAGAGCTCCCATATTCTACTCTGCGATCGTCTTCACCTGGACAATACTGCTAGTTACTGGTAGCTTTCTTAGGTCCTTTAGCCTTACTTTCCTTCAAAAAGATAGACTCGGACTCAATGGCTTCTCTGACATCTTCGAGCACGCTCTAGATGCATCATTTAAGCTACTCAGGATTTCTGTTTTATATCTGGTATCAGGCACTATTATTACATTCTTTCTGAAACTGGGTGAGTACTACAGCTGGTACTCCCTCACTGCTCTGGCCACATTCAGCCTTATCATTGCTATAACTATCTTGGCCTTTGCCGACAGCATTATTGTCAATGACAAAGAACGTGCGCACAAGGCACTTGGCAGAAGTGCATATTTGGCAATTGCAAACCTGGAATTGGCCTCAGCTTACATGCTTTTTACAGTCGTTTTTCTGGGGCTTTGTGGTTTCCTGATAAGTCAGTTACTAAAATTTCCCTCTGGCTCTGTTTTATGCATCATAGTTGCGGTATTTGCCTCCTCCTACCTCGCCCATATCCACGCCAGCATCTTTCAAGAATTGATCCAGAGAGATCAGGTGAGAGCGAATTTCAGATCATAAAAGTAAAGTTCCTATCAAAAAAAACGATAACTCTTCATAGTAAAATCAAGATAGGTGCATTGGCACTCAGGAGATAATGAACAGACTATATGATCTGGAATGAGTGATTCCGGATTGCGTCGGCCCTGAAAATGAATACAATGCGGAATAAAAAAGCGGTCTATACAATAACAGCAATAGTGCTCATAGCAGGATACCTATGGATCCTTATACCAGCTTCGCATGCCCAGGACAGTATCCCTGCCTCGCGTGCAGGGGGAGCTTGGTCGAAGACCCTCAAAGACGCGAGCTTTGCAGCGCCAACTGCCGCAAACAAAGCAGTCTACATAGGATCTAATGGGGGCGTTTTATACATTCTTGATGCGGAATCAGGCAAGCCCAAACAAGAATTCAAGTCTGAGTTTCGGGTTCCCTGTTATCCCTTGGTCAGCGGAGACGGTAGCGTGTATTTGACCACAAATAACGGTGCCTTATACGCGCTCAATGCTTTCACAGGAGAGCTAAAATGGAGTCTCTCAGACACCGCCGTCAAAGACTACTCAAACCCCCCAGAATTGCCTTACTACTACGTGTACCAGCCTGCTCAAACCGGCAACCTGGTCTTCTTCTCTACGCCTACCAGTACACTCTACGCAGTTGACACCGAAACCGGTTCTGTGCAGTGGAGTTATCAAAGCCACTCAACGTATATAACGTATCCGTCTGTTTCCAAGAACAAGGTCTTAATCGGCAACGAAGACGGGATGCTGATTGCTCTCGATATCACCACCGGTGAGGAACAATGGCAGTTTCAGACAGATGGTCCAATTCACTATCCTCCTGCTGCACAGAAGGACGAAATTCTCTTAGGCTCCACTGATGGGACTCTCTATGTGCTCGACCTATACACTGGAGGCCTAAGATGGAAATACTCAAGCGCAAACAGAATTGAAAGTTCGCCAGTTATTGCAGAGGATTTTGCCTACATTGCAACTTCAAACGGCAAGCTATCTGCTCTGAATATCAGAAAGAGGCGGCTGAAATGGAAGTTTGACGTTGAAGGATTCGTTGTCACTCAGCCAGCAATTCATAAAGATCTTGTCTATGCGGGCTCAAACGATGGCAAGCTCTATGCGCTGTCAGCATCCGAGGGAGAGCTGATATGGATATATGATAGCAAAGGCAACTTTGTAAACGAGGTCGCAATCGCCAACGAAAAAATCTACGCCGTCACCAATGCGAAAATAGATGACAAACCAGTTGCAGAAGTCCTGGTCTTGAAAAGCGGACGAAACCCAGGTTCAAGAGTAACCACCTATGCCAGAAAAGAGCACGCTTTGTTCGCATGGATAACAGATTTTTTCTCAGCGCCCGCCAAAGAACTCATGCAGGTCGAAAGCCCCACCCTTGCTGATGAAGTTGAGAACTTTCTAGCATGGCCTGTAGGTTTCTACAACCTAGCAATTGTCCACTCGCTCACAGACATGTTCAGCAAACCCAGCACGGTGGGTGTCGAACGAAGCTTAAATGATGCATCCGAATTCTTGAATTCGGGGATTTCAATTTTCGGTTTCACCTGCCTTTTTTCACTGATGCCTTACTTTGCTATTTTCCTTTCCGGATTTCTTGTATTAATCTGGAGCGTCGTGTCGCTGATTATTTTCTTGATCAGCAATAGAGCAACGAGGTTTGTCAGCCTGGCAATCGGTGCCAGAACTAGCCAAAATATGATCACACATCCCTTTGCACTCGTGAAAGAAGCCTTCATCTTAAGCCTGCAACATCTGAAGTTGGCTGCTCTAATTCTTGCGCAGCTAGTAACAGTGTTATTGCTTTCCTGGGGCCTCTACAGATATCTTAGCCCGATCAAGATTTGGTCGTTCTATTTGGTCATAACCTTTGCATGGACGATTGCAGTCATGCTGTCATGCCTAACACACGCATACAGCCTTATTCAACTCAATAGAACATCAAAGCCCGGTGAAGCCCATTTTGCCACAGACTATTTCGGAAGAGTTCTGGCCATATCTCTTACCTATATTCTCTTTAGTCTCTTGGTCATTGCCTGCCTGGGAGCGGATAAAGCCTATGATCTAGATTTTCTTTCTGTAATTGGCGTAGCATTGATTTCCTTGGCATTTGTTCTTCTTCCTTTTGCCAGTTGTTTTGCCATCCTGCACGATCAGAGTTACGTTTCATCAATAAAAAGCAGCATAAGCTTAGTACTGAACAATCTTGGCTCCACGCTCATCTACTTGATCACCAGTGCACTGATCTTCAGTCTCTTAAGTACCACAATAAGCCTGCTAGGCACCCTGCAATCTAGTTTCTTGCTTCTGCTTGTGTCGCTGCTCTTTGGTTCTCTTGGCGCGTTATACCTGGTGAACCTTCAAAGCACAACCTTTAGCTATCTAACGGGGGAGCGCCGCTAGCCGCCGCTGCAGGTAGAGGATTATAAAGAGAGGCTTATGCCTTATGCAATAACACAAAAGAGGCGCTCTCAGGGCGCCTCAGAGAATACTTCTATACCTACTCGATCTTTATTGATACACCTCAAACTCAGCCAATGAGTAGCCGTTATAGCGGGAACTGGAACTTGCGCAGATGACACGGATGTACTGCGCGCTCCGTGCGCTGAAAGTGATCGTATCGGTTCCTCCGTTCCCGCGGCTCGCACTGTAGATAGTGGTCCATCCACCACCTGTCGATACCTGCACTGAATAATTTGTGGCATGGTAGTCATCCCACTCAAGGACTACCTTGCTCACCTGCTGCGTGGAACCCAGATCTACTCTGATCCACGAACTGTATCTCGTACGATCCCACCAACGACTGTTCATGTCGCCGTCTACTGCATTGCTCGGACGGTAGGAGCTTCCCTCATCATCCCTGGCGGATGCCGACTTGTTCAAAGCTAAATTAGCACTTGGTGGGGGTGGGGGTGGCGTAGCCGACTTGACTAACTCAAAATCCGCAGTCACATCAGCCATATTGACGACAACTGTCTTGCTCTGGCTATCATAGCCGCTGCTAGAAGCGGTCACTGTATAGGTGCCATTTGTCACATCAGCTAGGCTGTAGTATCCACTGCTATTCGTCAAGGCCGAATGGCCGCCTACATCCGTGGCAACGACCGCTCCGGTAATCGGCCAACCAGTAGTGTCATCGGTCACTGTACCGGAAATCTTGTAACTAGGGCCTAAGGTGAAGTTAAGAGTAACTGTCTGGCCTCGACTGACCGAGACTGTCTGGCTCTTGCTGGCAAGTCCATCAGCGGATGCCGTGATTGTATAAGTTCCGGGAGCCAGGTTGCCCAGGAGGTAGTCGCCATTAGTGTCGGCATACTGGACTATGTCATACTTATCACCAACCAACTTTGCTTTGGAAAGCCCTTCACCGGTTGCACCGTCAGTGACTTTTCCAGTAATAGTGGCGGGCGCTCTTCTAATCCTCGTATCATGATCATCGCAGTTTGCAGCACAATCGTCCTCGTCATAATTGCCAGTGTTCTGCACCCAGCTGACAATCCGTGAATCGTAAGTGATCAAACGCCGCTTATTGCTCCCGTGAACTGTATGGCAATAAGAGCATGGGTAATCTTTATGCTCATCCTCGTCGAACCAGTTATCATGAACCGAGCCAATGCTGCTTGAGCTGTGGCACTTATAGCATAGGTTATTGCCGGATGCGACCAGATACACGGTCGAGCCATCCTTAGCAGTAACCGGATATGAACTTGTAGCTGCGTGGCAATCGGTGCACTTGGTGATAGATGTTGACGTCCATGGGCTTACAAGCCCAGACACATTGGGATTAGCCCCTGGCTCAAATGCCGGATGATAAGAAGCGTTGAATTCAGGCCGCAGATCCGAATGTGGGTACTTATGGCAATCTGAAGAACAGGTTACCACCTGACCGTTCGGGCCGCTTCCCCTGGAAATGGCACCAGTCACCGACGGGTCAAGAGAGCCGTGGCAAGTACCACAGGTCAAATCACGTTTATTGATATGTTCTGCGGTCACACTTTCCGCATGACAGATATTACACTCAGGACCATCAGGGACAGCTTTATCGTGTGCTGCTGCATGATCGGTCGCCCCATGGCAGTCGGAACAGTAGACCATCTGACCGCCCTTGCCCTTGGTAATGGCCGCCTGCACTGCTGAATCAGTTGAGTCATGGCAGGCAGAACACAGAACGCCTTCGTGTTCGGCAACCACATTGGGCTCATGGCAATCCTTACAACTGTCATCGTCGGTATTGGTCATATTGTGAGCTGCTTCATGATCTGTGGGACCATGGCAGTCAGCACAGTAGACCATTTGGCTTACACCCTTCATAATGGCTGCCTGGACTGCCGGATCAGTGGAGTTGTGACAGTCGCCGCAGGCTAGAGC
>CAYFXD010000124.1:0-11726 GCA_964347095.1 uncultured Actinomycetota bacterium
CTTCGGCGGACAGCAGGTCGCTGGGGCTGAGGTCAGCAATATTTGCTACAGTCGCAAGAACGTGGGCCCAGGTACATCCGTTGGCAAACAGCATGCCTTGCACGTCGAGGGTTCCTCCATGATTTTTGAACCCCAGGACCTGGGTATTCCCTAATCCTGTATCAAGTGGGCGAATCACTCCGAGTAATGGCTCCGGGTGCATGTGGGCAAGGAACACTCGCAATGGAGCTGTTTGCGGGAAAAGCGCTGCCTGCTCATCTGCCGTCACGATATGCCTGGCTTCCTCAGCATCCCGCGGCTCGCGGAATCTTCCCGGCTCCAAGATATAGTTAACTGCGTGAGGTATATTCCTTTTGCTGAGGCGGTCAGATGCACGCAGTATCTCAGACAATTGATAGGTTCCGATGGCTGTGAGTATGATATTCTCGTCGCTTTCGCCCCCGCCTCGTAGCCGGATTGCTCCTTCCCTGATGAGGTGCTCTGCCTGGTCCGCCGTGAACTGGTCCGGCACCTCTCGCTTAGCAACAACCAGTGTCCAGATCTGGCCCTGGGTCGAATACGCTGCTTTTAGGGTTGATGTTGCAGTGTTCCAATCAGCCGGAAAGAGAACTCTGGATGTATCGCATGCCTCATTCATTAGCGCCTCGCACAACGTCGGATCCTGATGTGACTGCTCATTCTTTGCGTTTTCCCACAGATGAGACGTGGCTATCACAGGGATTGTCAACCATTTGGGCGGCGATCCAGCCTCGCGCTGGTGCCTGGCAAAGATTATCTCTTGACGGATCGCGCCTAGCATTTTCACAGCGAATGCTTCATAGGATGCTACTAGATTTATGCCGCCTTTGTTGCCAAGGGCCGCGCATACCACTGCTTCCTCATTCAATGCCGTGATCACTGCGCCGTCGACGGCCTCGGCCACGGTTGGCTCAGCAGCGGTCACCCGATGTTTTAGCAATTCCATTGTGCTGGTCAGCCGATTGCTGGTTATCTCATCCGGATTCCCGACTCGCGGGCGCAGTTTTGGATTTGCCCGAATTATGCTGCAAAAATACTCATCGATTGCCTCCATAGGTGAGATGGGTATGTGATCTGAAGGATCCCGCCAAGCAGGTGCGGGTAACTCCGGGGGCCGCACCTGCCGTTTGGCCAATGCATGATCTCGTTCACGGACTCTGTGTTGTACATGATGATTGTTGAGTCTTGCCACAGCATCTTGTATCTCATCCAGGGGCACCCAAAGCTGACGCGCTCCGCGGTTGAACGCACTTCTAGCCTTGGGGTCATGGGCGGGATTGGTGCCAAGAGGCAGGCTGTGAGCCAGATTGGTCCCAGCTCCGGGGAATCCGTATCCCTTGGGTGCTTCAGCAATGGCGTATTTTATTGGCATCGGGTAATCAGCGCCGTGCTCGTCAAGCACTTTGACATAGGCTTTAAACTGTTCTTCCATTTCAAATAAGGCACATACGAATGATGCTGGGTCGCGGCCGTCAACGTCCATGGGATCAAAACCGTTGAGCCGCAGATGATCTCGCAACCACTCTACCCCGCCTTCCATGGCCATAGTTGTACGCTGATCAATACGGCGGCCGTTGGAAATCATGATCGGTAAAACCATCCCTGAATCTTCATTTCGCCACCAGCGGGGCACCCAATCGCTGCCACGTTGCTCTTCGAAAGCACCATCGCTTAAGAATACCACCAATCGCTCTCCGGGCAGGGGCATGTGAACATACTGAAGTTGGGCGAAACCCAGGTAGCCGCCCTCCATCATTCCTCCTCCTGTATATGCGTTCACATGACTTCCAAGGGGTGATTCAGGCTGCCCATCGGGCTGCACCTTAAAAGAGTAGAAATCACGAACAAAGCGGGTGAGTCCTGAATCGGACAGATCATATCGCTGTGCACTAACCGGATTCATGTTATCTACAATAAGATTCACCGCATCAATGGCAGCAACAACGTGTCCCTGTCCCATCAGCCAAGATCTGGTAATTCCGCTAATTGAATTGATGGCCAGATAGCCGACGTAGGCAAGCACCATGTTCAAGGCTCCTCCAGTGTGCCCTTGGGGATCGAGCTTGAAATCATCGGCATCAAGATCCTCACCATCGAGGCGAACGTTCTTGGCGTAGGTCATATTAACAACCAGCCACATTGCCGCGCTGGCTACTTTGCTGGCGGCGGTCAAGATTCGATACACGTCTTCCCTTTCTTCGACTGTACCTCGTTGCGCCAGCAAATCTGCCATCTCGTAAACCCGTACTTGAGTTAAATCCTGGTGTTGAATAATTCCATAGCCTGCAGCCCACTCTGAAAAAACCGTGTTTTCCTTGCGGTACAGAGCTGCTCGTTCTTCAATGCGTTCCTTCCGATATGCCTCATGTCCCTTTATCATTCTGTTCTACCCCCCCTGGGTCTTAACTTTTCCCTCATTGAGCAGGACGGCTGCTTCTTTGGCCAAGATTCTAGCCTCGTCCACCCGGATAACCCAAGCTTGAATGCTGCTATCGCTGCTACTGATTTCTACTTCTTTTCCGGAGGCATTTGTATTGGCCTTGTCATCCAGCTCAACGCCGCACCACTTGAGAGTCTCCGCTATTCGTTTGCGGATAATGGGCGCATTTTCCCCTACTCCGCCGCCAAACAATAAGGCATCTGCCCCACCCAGGACAGTCAGATAGGCTCCTACATATTTGCTCACCCGATAGCAGTAGATAGCAATAGCCAGCTGAGCTTGGGGAGTTTGCGTTTCTAACAAAACGCGCATATCAGCGCTCTTTTCCGATAAGCCAAGGAGACCGGATTGATGGTTAAGGATATGGTCGATTGCGCTTGGCGACAGATCATGTTGCTTTTGTAAGTAGATAATTAGCCCTGGATCGACGTCACCAGATCGGGTGGCCATGACTAGGCCTTCAAGAGGGGAAAATCCCATTGAAGTGTCCTGCGGCATGCCGTCCTTGATCGCCGTGATCGAGCATCCCGCTCCGAGCTGCAGAGAAATCGTGCGGCCACCATTACCGGCGCGGTCTGGATCCAGTTCGAGCCACGTCTGCCAAAGGGCTTGGTGAGCAAGACCGTGGAAGCCGTAGCGACGAATGCTATAGCTCTTTGAGAGTTCCGTGGGAAGAGCATACAATGATGCCACGGCTGGCAGAGAGACGTAGAACGCGGTATCAAAGACCGCGATCTGCGGGATGCTTGAACCAAAAACCTCGCGGCATGCTGCGATCCATCGTAACGCAACGGGATTGTGTAGAGGAGCAAGAGGAATCAGGCGCTGAATCTCAATCTCTATCTCTTCATCGATCAATGAGGGCTTCACCAGAGAAGTGCCTCCATGAACCACCCGGTGAGAGATTGCGTCGACTTCTGACAATTCAAACTCATCGACATATTGGCGCAATAATTGTGCGGGTATATGTTTGTCGACTTCATAGTGCTTTGCGCCGATGCTGATTGGTGCTTGATCATCAAGTTGGAACGCTTCAAGCCTAATTGCTGAGCTTCCGGCATTTACAGTAAGCAGCATTGTCCTTACACCCCTCCATTAATTTGCAGCGGACGTCGCCCGTCCGTGACAGAAGTTCACAAAAACCGTCCTGCAAGATCGGTCAGGACGGGCTGCTGTCGCATATCTGGTACGTGAACTGACTGGGTCCATTGTGCCTGTAAGAAATACCCCCTATCATACCTTAGCACAACCGTGCAGGCTTTTTTGGTGTCCGAGAATTTTGTCTCAAGTTTTTTTTGGGCATGAGCAGCCAAAGCGTGAGATTTCAGGCGCAAAGCTTCTGGAGGATAATGGGCTGCGATTACTGCTCTGGTGGTGAGTTGTTTGATGCAGTGACCAGCTGTATAAGAGGCGCAGCCGATCAAATCGGGAATAGTCGTTCTGTTTTCGTTCCCTGCAGGGAACGTGTGGCACACAACACTACTGGGGATCCGCCTGTTTGCCCCAACGGCCTGAAAGCTAAAGGTGCTGGGTTTTTCCCTTGCCGCCCAGCCAGTATCTGGCACCAAGCAAGAGGGCGCCGGCCATGACCGCGGCAGCTAGTCCAGCCCCTATGATCAGTTGCTTTGACACAACCCAGAAAGTCTTACGGGCGGTGAGGACTTTGTCCAAACCCGGTGCCTTTCCATCAAACTGCGCTGTGAATTTTCCGAGAGGAGGCGGATCTTCCCAAACCTTTTTGATCTGCAGCTTGTCTTTCGGAAGTAGCGTAGACTCTTTGATCGGGATTTCTTTTATGATCCGCTTGCCCTGCGTAATTTTGATGGCGCCCTTCATGTTGAGATGATAATTGCCGCTGTTTTCAACAACAGGTGTAAGGGCAACCGGTCCAGAAACATTAATCGACTTGATCTGCAGATCTCGAACACGCATTGCACGCTCAAGATAGGTCACATCACTTGGAAATCCCACAGTGACCAGAAGAAGGGCATTGATCTTTGATTTGACCAAGACATCTCCGTTGCCGTTTAACGGGATCCCAAGTACTTGGATGTAGGTATAATATGAACCCTGACTTAAGCTGGAGGGGACTTGGACGTTGATTTGGACTGTTTTTGTTTGGTCTGGATCCAAGGTCAGCGTCTTAGAATCAAAAGCAACCCAACTGCCGCATCCACGGAAGACTTTTGCTTCTTCCGGCCGAATCGGAAAGGGACAACTATTCCTGTCGCGAGCAAAATCCCAAGTCGAAAGCGCGATCCGCAATTTTATGCGCGAATCGTTCACAATATGGATTTCGCTCTTCTGCATGCCACCCTGGGTCATCGCCAATTCGATCTTGCTTGGCGTGACGGCCATGCCAGCCAATGCACGACTGGTATGTGCCAATAGCGCGAGGATTACAAAGGCCATACAGGATGTGACTTTTAGTCTCAATTGACTCACGACCTCCTCAGCCGACTCCGTGGGCATGTCCCGCTCCGGGTTCCACATTGCCGTTAGATACGCCAAGAATAGGTGGATGTCCAACAAAGATGGTTTCGGAGCAGCCTTGACCAGAGACAAATAGGTTTTGAACAGGGTCCTTAGGTTCGGCATGGCCAAGATTCAGAAACCCGAGACCGGCGAGCGCCAATTTCCACCTACATGCTGTGCTTGTTTGGGCGGGGGGCTTGAGGCAGCGCTTGCTCTTCTGATCTGTGGGTCATATTCCTGCATGCCAATGAGCCATCTAGGATCAGGCAACGAGCGCTGCCCAGGTATGTGTTCAGCCGGCCCCGCTTTCCTCCACGGTTCTTTCTAGTTTTGCGTCACCGAGATGGTGATTGATCCGATGTATGGACCCACGGGATCTGACCAGTCTGGCTTGAAGTCGCACTTGATCAGCTGAGAACTCTCAAGCTGCTGGTTTAAGTTGGATACATAGTTGTTGTTTATTTGCTGACCATCCAGCTCAACCGTCATCCTATCAGCAGGGATTACCTGGCCCGCGGCAGTGCCGCCTGCGACACCATCGAAATCCGTCCAAGTTATACTCTCAGTCCACTCGTTATTACTTCTGACGCAGACTTGGAGCGTGTCTGTGCCTTCAGGCAGAGCTGGAGACACTGTCCCCAAGTCGACTTCGGTTTTGGGGTGTTCATCACACCAGCTAGCTGGCATCGGATTGATCGGATCAAGCCATGGCTCGCAGGCCCCTACATAGAGGGTATGGACCACATCCGCTTTTACAGGCAGAGTTTTACTTGAAGAGCCGCCAACATCGCCACCAGGGGGTGCAGGAGGTTCAACTGCTGATCCAGCTCCTGGATTCGGTTGGGCTTGGTCAATAAAGTCCACGCTGCAATCATCTGTGTCTACCCCTGCGGGTGATCTCTCAATAGAATGCCCGCTGGCAACACCTGGATGTGGGATAACCCCGGAATAGGACCCGCTCTCGTAGACAACCACGTCCATAGCGGCATCACTCTCATTCAAGATCAGTACTTCATCCCCTGCATTTCCAAGCGTGACGCTGCCGGTGGCCCAAGTGCTGTATTTGACCATGGTAGCGACATCGGGATCAGTCTCAGAGAACTCAAAATCTGGTTTTTCACCATAGAGATCAAAGAAGGAGATTGCTTTGGAGGCAACAACAATCTTATTACCTGCCCCGATCTGGGCACCGGCCGGGAATTGAAACATACCCTCTCCACCACCTGCTGTCTCCTCGTCTCCCAGTTTGTATGTTGACAGGTCAATGTCGGATGCAGTTGGATTGTAGATCTCAATCCATTCCTCCGCCGAAGTGGGTGTATCATAAAATACCTCTGATACCAGCAAATGATCTGCGGTCGGACCTACCGCAGCCTCTGCTTTCCTAGGTATAGATTGATGAACCATGGTCATCAGCGACGCTACGAGAACAAGAAGAACGAGGGTCTTTTTCCAAAGCCACCTGCAACATTCCATTGAGCCAATTGCTTCACACATCACATCCCCC
The DNA here is from genome assembly GCA_964347095.1 of uncultured Actinomycetota bacterium. Classification (GTDB taxonomy): domain Bacteria; phylum Actinomycetota; class Aquicultoria; order Subteraquimicrobiales; family CAYFXD01; genus CAYFXD01. Next base: position 6,441 of record CAYFXD010000124.1, read on the forward strand.
TTATCGAGAAGGTTGGTTATTGCCAATTATGTGTCGAAATTCGACACTCGCTAACTAAATGACTAGGCCGATTCCTTTCACGAAATGAGATTCATGGTTCTCCCAAGCAATGACCAGATTCAATAGAAAGGTTCCATGAACATAACCTCCTTTATGTATCAGCACAATTACGTATACACACAATGATTCTATATACAAATTGTCTTTTGTCAACATCTTTTTGACAGATTTGCGTTTGTGCATGTTAGCGGGGGCAAAACCTTTTGAGCAAATGGATGAACTGCGTAGAGCCTAGGTCTTGCGCAACAAGGAAGACCGGAGGGAAGAGGATGAATGAATATTTGAAGGAAGGAGGGCTTGCTAGGAGATGTCCAAGCCTCTTAGGAATTTGAGAGACCTGGAAAGTTGATTGCTCGAAACCTTGGAATGAACCTCTATGATCTTTATGGTCCATGGTCTTAAATGAGGCTTGATTTGGGAGAATTCTAAATCACCGCTGCCAGGGGCAAAATGATCTTCTCTGCCCTTGGCATCGTGTAAATGAATGCCGGCCATTTCAGCAGCGTATGTGTCCAAGAACCCCTGATCTCCGCCCAGCCCCAATGACTCCAAGTTATGAGCGTGTCCGACGTCGTGCCAGTAGGCTATTGGCGCACCTTTGAACTCCTTGAATATTTGGCCCAGCTCATGGTAGGAAGGTATCTCATGATAATGATATCGATTCTCAATGCCTATGGTGACCTCTAATTTCTCGGCAAGCGGCAGAAGCCGATCCAGGCAAAGCAGGACCCGGTCCAAATATACCCGAGCTTTGTCTTTTCTTTCTTCGGTCAGGTGTTTCTTGAGCAGGATGGCTTCTTCTGATTCATATTGGCCTTGATCATAGAACTCATACAGTCGGTCCAGATCGGTCTTCAATGGGATGCCTCCCAGATGCAGGATTGCGACACGGGCTTCTAGCTCCGATGCCTGCTGCACTGTCGTCTTTGTATACTCGACCGCCAAGTCCCGCTCCTCTTTGTCATCGGATGTGAAGAGGAACGCATCACCGCTTCCCCTATTCAGCATGGGCGGGATGGGGAAGAAGTTATGGACACTCAAAACAGTCATCTGGTATTTTTCTAGCAGGGGAACTATCTTGGAGTATGCTAAAGAGCTGATACGATACTCCAGCTCTATTGCTTCTGCGCCAACTGCGGCTATTTGTGCGATGATTTGGCTTGGCTCATCCACTTTGCTCGATAGCCAACTGGTTGAGATGCCGATCATTGATACCTCCATAACCGGACGCATGCTGAATACACAATATATACAATCCGATCGACCGCTCTAAGTCTTAGCATTGGACTTTTCAGACAGTCTAACGCTTCCTATCTCCAATGTTTCAGGGAACGTAGTGTCAAGTCGTTTGGCAACCATTATAATTGTTTTGAGCGTGAAAGATGATCCTTTCTCAACTTCTTGCACCCGCTGAAGAATCTGAACTGGATCGAGATCTGCGCCGCTTTGAGTCGTAGGAGTTGGCACAGCTTCAGATCAGCTGGCCCAAGCAATTAGTTGCAATAGATGGGTGTATGCTACCTCCAATTAATTCTGGTGATTCAATAGGATATGCTGGGAAAACAGATGCGAAAAACCAACGAGCCTGTAGTGTGGGTGCGCAATTTAAAAAAGACCTACGACGGCGTCAAGGCGGTTGATGGAGTTGATCTGACCATCTATCGAGGCCGGCTGGTGGGCATCCTCGGCCCCAACGGTGCCGGGAAATCGACCACCATCCGTATGCTTTACGGAGCAACACCTCCATCCTCGGGGGAACTTAAAGTGCTAGGTCAGAACATCGCAAATAATTCCCGCGGTTTAAAAAAGCAGATAGGCGTGGTACCGGAGGAAAGCAATTTGGATGCCGAACTAACCGTTCTTGAGAATCTGGAGATCTTCGGTCGTTTTTTTGGGATGTCCACTGAGAAAGTGCGAAAACGGGCACCTGAATTGCTGAGATTTCTTGAGCTGACCGAAAAGACGCACGTCGAAATCGACGCCCTTTCCCACGGCATGAAAAGAAGGGGCCTCTTGGCCAGAGCGCTCCTCAGTGAGCCGCAGCTGCTTATTTTGGATGAGCCCACCATTGGGCTCGACCCACACGGGAGGCATCTTTTCTGGCAAAAGCTGAATGAGTTGAAAAGTCGGGGCATTACGCAGATTCTCACAACCCACTATATGGAGGAGGCTGCCCGGCTTTGTGATCATCTCTTTATTATGAACAAAGGGAAAATCATTGCTGAAGGCGCTCCCGCCGAGCTGATCAAGGCATATACGACCTCCGAGGTGTTGGAAGTCCGTCTTCCAGTAGGCATAGAGGAGTCTTTCATAGAATTGTTTGACTCAAGAGTAGAGATCCAAAGGGTCGAGGATCACCTGCTCATCTTTACCGATGAGGCCCGTGAGATCCTGCAGCAAGCTGAAACCAAGGGCGTAAGGCCCGATTTTGCCACGCTGCGCCCTGCCAATCTGGAAGATGTATTCTTAAAACTCACGGGAAGGCGGCTACAGGGATGAACCCGTTTACTGCCGCACGGAACATTTCTTTGTCCGGAACAATCAATGTCTGGTACAGGAATTGGAGAGTATTTCGCAAGATGTTTTGGCGAGCCATGGTGCCGACTCTTTTTGAGCCCTTTCTCTATCTTTTGGGTTTGGGCATCGGCCTGGGGGTCTATATACCCAAAATATCGGGTATCGGCTACCTCCAATTCATCGCTCCCGGCCTGATTGCTTCATCTGTCATGTTTGGTGCGTCTTATGAGTGTACTTTCAACAGCTTCATTAGGATGAAGTATCAAAAGACTTATGAGGCGATGCTGGCGACACCTCTAACCATGGAGGAAGTAATTTCCGGCGAGATACTATGGGGAGCGACCCGCAGTTCCATCAATGCTACATTCTTCCTGCTTACCATGGCTGTATTGGGGCTCATCGAATCAGCCTACGTAGTTCTTGTTTTTCCAATGATCCTGATCGCCGGTTTACTTTTTGGCGCTATTGGAATGGTCTACACGGCCATTATTCCTGAGATCGGGCTGTTCAATTATTACTTCACCCTCTTTATAACACCGCTCTTTCTGTTCTCGGGGATTTTCTATCCGGTCAATGTCTTGCCTGCGTGGGCGCAACAAGTGGCCTGGTTTACTCCGCTTTTTCATGTGGTCAATGTGTGCAGAAAACTGACATTGGGCTCGATCGATGCAAGTCTTGCTACCAGCACCATCTGGCTTCTTGTGTTGCTCGCTGCGCTCTTTCTTGTCCCCGTAGCATTAATGAAAAAAAGGCTGTTGAAGTAGCTGCGCAGTAGTGTGAAGTGTTGGGAGTCCACAGTCAACGTCTTCTTTAAAAAGGGGCAATATCCTGTTCAATGGTCTCCATGGCGAACAGGGTCGGTGTAATCTAGACAGAGGAGCGCACAAGTTGTTCAACGAGGTGCTGCATGAATAAGCAGATGGCCGGATTGACCAGGGGCATCAGTAGGAATGTCGTGGTTTTGAGCATCGGCAGTTTTCTTACCGATGTATCGACTGAGATCGTTTACCCGCTCCTTCCGGTTTTCTTGACCTCCGTGCTGGGTGCCGGCGCTGTTTTCGTGGGCCTTGTGGAGGGCGTTGCTGAAAGTACCGCAAGTCTTTTGAAGCTATTCTCGGGATGGCTGTCGGATAAGCTACATAAGCGCAAATCCATTGTGGTAGCTGGATACACACTCTCCGGCATCACCAGGCCATTGATCGCAATAGCCACTGCGCCCTGGCATATTTTGGCGGTCAGATTCATCGATCGCGTGGGAAAGGGAATCCGCACATCTCCCCGTGATGCTTTGATCGCTGACTGCACCGAAGATGATTGCCGGGGCAAGGCGTTTGGATTCCATCGCTCCATGGATCACTTAGGCGCCGTTGTCGGTCCCTTCATTGCCTTCCTGCTGTTATCCCTGTTTCACAGCAATTACCGCGCTGTTTTTTGGATAGCAACCATTCCTGCGGCCCTATGCGTACTGGTGCTGGCTGCATTCGTTGCAGAGAAGAAGAGAGATGTTGAGGACATAACAATCCGTCCCCAACTGAGCCTCAAACCATTTGCGCAGCAATTCAAGTATTTTCTTCTGGTAATCTTTATTTTTGCCCTTGGTAATTCCAGCGATGCATTCCTCATCCTGCGGGCCAGAGATCTGGGGGTCTCTGTGGTGCTCATCCCGGTCCTTTGGGGCATTCTGCACATTGTCAAATCGATCAGCTCCACACCCGGAGGCGTGTTATCTGACCGAATAGGGCGCAAAAGAATCATTATGCTGGGATGGCTTTTTTATGGATTGGTGTACGTTGGTTTTGCCGTCGCCGGTAATACCAACCAGGTCTGGGCTCTGTTTGCCATTTATGGTGTCTATTTTGGGTTCACTGAGGGAGTTGAAAAAGCCTTGGTTTCGGACATGGTCCCTTCAGAAATGCGAGCTACTGCCTACGGCATGTACCATTTGATTATCGGAGCGGCCGCGTTGCCAGCCAGCATTTTCTTCGGCTCCATCTGGCAGATCTTCAGTCCCAAAGCCGCATTCTTTTTCGGGGCCGCTCTCGCCCTGGTGGCTATGATCTTGTTATCGGCGCTCATTGGCGAGAGGGGAACAGGCGGTGATCGGTTTGCGGTGCGCAGTTAGCGTAGAACCGCATGGACCTGCAGTCCAGGTGGCCGGATGCGCGCGATCGTCATCCTTTGGCAAGCTCGAGGACTGCGTTTGAGGCAGCCGGCCCTTTGCGCTGCTTAAGGTAAATCTGAAGAATCTGGCCCTGCAGACAGATCCTCCTGATTGTCATGCTGAGAGAGCAAGCGAGCGAAGAATCTCTTCTCCGTAAACTGATCTGCTCGGTTCTCTCTCTAGCCACTGGGTCTTGCATCGGCGGCGGCGACCAACAGTAGACAATCGTCAAATCCGCAGTCCTGGTTTTTTGTTGCTGAAAGTGGTCGATTGTCCTAAAATATAGTTTGCGTGTCTTTTTCCAGAGCACGTTTTCTCAGTTATCTGGATTTTTGCGTCTTTTGTGTTTGTCATTTTGCACTTTGTCTTTACACGGGGGCGTGGTGTAGCTAGGTTTAACACACTGGCCTGTCAAGCCAGAGATCGCGGGTTCAAATCCCGTCGCTCCCGCCAGCTAAAAGAGGGTACCTGGTATAGGAACACCCTCTTTTTTATGCGCTTCGGGCTGCGGGTTTGAACCCAGAGAGGGATATATTCTGCGGGAGAGA
>CAYFXD010000125.1:0-3437 GCA_964347095.1 uncultured Actinomycetota bacterium
GTTTCTCCTGGCATCGATAGCTACCACGACTCTTTCCTGGCCAAACTGCTTGCTTGCCCTTCTGACCAGTTCAGGGTTTTTGACCGCTGCACTGTTCATGGAGACCCTATCGGCTCCCGCCTCAAGCACCATTTCTACATCTTCTAAGGAGCCGATTCCCCCGCCTACCGTCAAGGGAATATCAATCACGGAAGAGACGCTTCTTACCCATTCCAACCTGGTCTTTCGATTTTCAAGAGTTGCAGCGATGTCCAACATAGCCAGTTCATCAGCGCCTTCTTTCTGATAGAATGCTGCATTTTTGACCGGATCACCGGCATCTTTCAAATCCACAAAATGCACTCCCTTGACAACTCGGCCATCCTTCATGTCCAAACAGGGCATAATCTTTATGATGCTCACAGTGTCTCCTTCCGATGATCGCCCAGTTGGGAAATCACTCCCACGCTTCTTTTACTCTTCGCTGCTGCCCCAAGAATTTCCGACCTGGCAGGTAATTTGTATGCTTATCAAAGCCTTTCACGGCAGAGATACTTTTTGGTGCTTCCATTCCTAGAAACCCCACGATATCCGTCTATATGCTGCTTGTTCATTTTCGTTTTCTTTGGGATCAAGCCGCTGCCAATCAGGATTTCTCCTCAGAAACCGGTAGGTCTTGGTTTCATCATCAACAACATACACAAAATTCTGTTGAAATAGTATGACCTCAGCTCACCTCAATTCTTGCGGAAATTGGTAAATAAGCATTCGCGTAATGGTAGTTGAGGCTCGCATTTGTAGTTGGTGATCCTCAAATTGCATTCAATCGAGTATTTGGCATCTGATACGATGAGGACACCGTGAGAGTTGGAATTTGCCGATGGCCACACTCTCATTGCACTTCATGAGCTTATCGAGTGTCTGACACCTGAGATTTTTGAGATTGCAGCAGCCTTTTTATCAGACCGATGATGTACTGAACCAGCGTAACAACAATTATGAAGCCGGCCACCGCATAGCCAACCGTTGGGCTGAGATTCAAAGGCCAAATTACGCACCCTGCGTAGACCAACCCGGCTCATATGGCGGCCCCTATAAGTGTTCCGAAAGCTCTAAATATCTCTTTTATGATTCTACCTCCTGCCAAATCAGCTTACCATTGATTATACTTGTATGGGCGGATCCAACAAGCCCGCTGATGAGAGATATGGCTCAGCATGGAATACTACTAAAGTGTTTTTCTTCGCATACGCGGACGCCTGTGTTCTAGAGATCGGCGGCTGCCGAAATGCCAGATTGACTGAACAGCGCTGCTTCCCTGTCCAGTCATCCTTTGTGCAGCTGTTTGGGCATCCGGCACAAAGAGAACGTCCTTGCCGCGGTTGTATTCAAAAATCAGCGTCTTCAGACTACTGCTATCATGTTTGGAGAAATCACCCATAATCGACCGTTTCGTCCTGTAGGTGGCAAATTTCTGCAAGATCTCGCCGGCAAGTTTTATCTTCAGGTCTAAAAAATGGGAGCTGGGCTTCTTTTCAACGGCCACGATGTTTCTGACCGCTTCATGATCAGCATTGGCCATCAGGTCCAAAGCATTCTGAACGTTTTTGATCTTGATTCGGTCCGAAATCAGCTCTGTAATCTTTTGCTCGTTGTTTTCGAGAATCCTGGGTCGCATCCTCCCCTTCTTCATTTAACACTTCATAGCTGAGAAGCAGTATGCCCTGCGCTTGTACGTTCACATCCAGCAATTGAAGCAGGATCTCCCGATCAACCTCTGGTTTGAGATCAGAGAAAAAGGTCTTTCGGTCGATCCCTCCCACAAGGATTGGATGCACCAAAAGATGCAGTTCATCGACTAAGCCGGCCCTGAGCAACACCGTGTTCAGCGTCCCACCACTGTCCACACGGATCACCTTGACCTTGAATTGACGATTCAACTCCCCCAGCACCTGCCCGAAGTCAACATGCTCCTTGCCGGCGGTCAGAACCTTGACGCCCTGGTGCTTCAGATATCCCATGTGGTCAGGCGGTGTGTCCTCAGTGCATAGACTGATCCAGTCCTTCCAATAGGGCTGCTGTTTCCAGTAATGCCAGCTTTTGAGTCTTCCCCTGCTATCTGGCACCACCAGAATCGGACGCGGATCATCTGCACTTGGAGTCACGAGCGCATCAACGGTTTCCGTTGCTTCGGGTATCTCATCCGGCGCATTTAGCAGAGTATCGCAACCAACAAGCGACGCATCTTCACTCCATTGCTGCGCCAGTGAGTAGAACAAGCCCATATTCACAGAGAAACCTGTGGTTCGACCATCCAAGCTGGTTGCGACAAACAAGATCACTTTTGGCTTCATCTCATCCCTCTTGCAGCGCCACTCCCTGTTTGTTCGATCTACTCAAATATGGCTCTCCTGATTTTACCAGTTTTTCCAACCGCGAGCGGCAACTCAAAAGTGCCTGTCGGGGCGCTCAACTGGCAATACAGCATATGAGGGCAGAGCAGGCAGCGGCAACTACAATCCGAGCACAGGTAAGACGATCCTCGACTCTTCCCCAGAAACATCAAAACTCACAAGGGAAATGGCCAATTCTTCGCGCTTGGCGGTCACAATCAGGACAGAAACCGCACTATTTCCATCCACCGGAGCTGATCATATAGGAATAGGTGCAAACTTAGTTTAAAATAATAAGTAAGACCTTATTCTAAAATGCCAACCGTCTCAAATCCTCGCTGTTGAAGGGAACAATAAAATTGCCGGATAAGAAATACAGGATCGTTGTTAGAGGGGTGGTACAAGGTGTGGGATTTCGCCCCTTTATTTATCAGTTGGCCCATTCTCATAACCTGCAAGGCTGGGTCCTTAATTCATCTCGCGGTGTAATCATTGAGGTTGAGGGCGAACAGCCGGAACTTGAAGCTTTTGTCAAGAATATTGAAGTTCAGGCTCCGCCGCTCGCCAAGATTGAAAGTGTGGATATGGAAGAGCTCCCCGTCGAGGGATTCATGAGCTTCTCCATCAGGCACAGCCAGGAGGAGAAAGAGCAATTTCTGCTCATTTCACCTGACATAAGCATCTGCGATGATTGCTTGGAGGAGCTTTTTGATCCGAACGACCGCCGATATCGTTATCCCTTCATAAACTGCACCAATTGCGGCCCCCGCTTCACAATCATACAGGATATCCCCTATGACCGGCCAAAAACCACCATGCACAAGTTCAAGATGTGTCCTCAGTGCCAAGCTGAATACGACGATCCTTCCAACCGCAGGTTCCACGCCCAACCAAATGCCTGCCCGGTCTGCGGACCCCAACTTCAACTGGTCAAAGGTCAGATGTCCAATGGCCAACGCCAAACGGTTGACTGTCGCGACCCCATCACCGAAACCGTCAAGCGACTGAGGGAAGGCAAGATCGTCGCCATCAAAGGGCTAGGAGGATTCCATCTGGCCTGCGACG
>CAYFXD010000126.1:0-11783 GCA_964347095.1 uncultured Actinomycetota bacterium
ATCCAAATCTGCTCGAAACTTTCATCTTTCAGGCTCCCAGCTGAAATCCGCCAAAGCGAACAGGGAAAGACCGCACCGGTTGAGGATATGCATGCATTCCTTCGTGCCGCGGCACACATATACATGTCTAGTCGTTCCTGATGAGACATACTGCGCTTCCTGTGTTTAGCTGTGAACGCTGATAGGACTGTGCATAGCTCCGCTTCATCGATACATAGAGAGAGCGTATCGCGTGAACCGCCGATTCTTGGCACAATCCTGGGATCACACACAAAGCCCGCTCCCAATCCCTGGGCTAGACGCTCGATCTGCTGGAACTCACCGACATTATTTGTCATCACGGGAGCCTTGACTATAATAGGCACGTCTCTTCGCCTCAGCAGTCTCAGAGCCTTTGTAGTTTCTTCAAACGACCCGGTGCTGCGGGTTACTGAATCATGGGTCTCATGGTTCGCCCCATACACACTTACTTCAACAGAGAGCGGGTTTATGTCTGCAATCTGCTCGACGACAGTTTCTGTTATCAGCGTTCCATTAGTCAGGAGCCGCAGTGCAAAGTTGTTTTTTCTTGCATGCTCTGCAATGGCGAAGAAATCTTTTCGCGCCAGAATCTCTCCGCCAGTAAGGGTCAAAAACAGACCTCCTGCTTCAGCCAGCTGATCAAGAACTCTAAATACCTCTTGAGTGGTCAACTCTCCGCTCACATTCTTGTTGGGTCCGATAAAGCAGTGGATACAATTGAGATTGCAGCGATGAGTAAGCTCAAATTGGACGCTGATTGGGATGAGCCGCTCTGCTGCTTGATGGATCATTTGCTCATAGCTCAGATTATTGGTCACCGTATTTGTGAGACCTCTCTTATCTGCTCCCAGAATGAGTTGTCGGGAAGAAACTTCATGTTGTAGCAGTCTACGGTATCCACCAGGGCCGTAACGGCACCAAAAAGCTGGTTTAGAAATGTGGAGTTTTGCAGACCGAATTCAATATTGGCCATCAATTCACCGGTCGCCTCCGCAGGTGAGAGTCGATTGACAGACACACAGTCACTTTGCTCCAGTTTTAATAAGGCTTGGAGTGCAACACTCCTGCTGCAGCCTTTCCAAAACGGGGTTCCAAAAACTTGATATCGGTCTCCCGCCTTCCTAATGACAGCTAACTCATCACTTAAGCTGGCCACATCTGACAAGGTAGCAATTGTTGATTTTCCACTGCCTGAGGGCCCAAAGAACACATAGCCCATCTCCCTCTTCGCCACTGCGGCCGCGTGAATAAGAAAACCTCCCTCCAGTATCAGATAGTATGAGTAAATCAATCTCAGGAACCAATCAAAGGGATGGATGATGGGCGGCTGGTGAATATTTGCCATATTGATGTCTGCGAAGAATTCACCATGGAAGTCTGTACCTCTCATGGTTATATGATCGTTTTGAACAGTAATATCTGCATCAGGATTTCTGACTGCCAGCGGCGATTCTTTGTTACACTCTTTCGAGTCGGCGATCAGCACAGTGACAGTAAAAAGTGGGACACTTCTAGAAAAGAAGCCTTGATAACGGTATTTAAGAAGATCGGTAAAATGCCTGCTGTTGCAGTTGATCTGACAGCATATATCAGCGATCTCTACCCTTAGTTCTGCTCCCTCAGACAAACGAATGCAGCCTCCAGCCATCTATGCGGTGGGAGAGGCATCACACAGTGGACCCTGGCCGCCCTCTAGAGCACATGTCACTGCGTGGACAATAGGTTCCATCCTTTTTTCCCACTCAATTTGGGGTTGCTGGTATGGCTTCTTGGAGACAGATTCGCGAACTCTTGGATGATCCTTCTCATGGGGAGTTTTTTCGACCGGATCTAACATACTCTCACCACCTAACTACACAATATCTAGTATGGATACGGGGATATTGCTCTAGATATTGATGTGTTTACTAAAAAGTCATTGTAGCACTAAGAAGATTTGAAGTGAAGGCAATCGCTGATTTTATTGTTTCTATGCGTGATGACGGGGATCCGCACAATGTCCTGGTGATCAACTTGGCCCCAACCGCACAATACTTTGGGCAAGATTCATCATCAGCGCACCAGAGGATGATTACATGGCACTCTTCAAAAGAAAAACCTTGACGGGCTTGGCGCGAAAGTGCCTGTGGCTGCTCTGGTAGGCCAAGTCGCGGATGACCCTGCAGGCGTGGTGGTGGCCTGATACCGGTGCATGAAAAACCGCAAGTCAAAGCCAAAGATCACGAATACAAAATGCGAATTCGGACAGTAGATCCAAGAGGTACTTGAATTAGGGATTGATCTAGTATATAATGCTCGCAACGAAATAGGGGAAAAATAATACTACGATTGTTCACAGCACAATAAGAAGAAATATACAAAACCGATTCACAGTAACCGTGAGTGTGTCGGTTTTTTATATTCTCTGATTGAGGGGCACATAAATGAGGGGCACCAGCAAAACAAGAATCCTATCCATTCTGATCTGTGTTTTTGTTGTGCTCTTTTTGCTGATGCCAACAGGGGCTCTGGCCACGGCCAAATCCGATCAAGGTAACCATGGGCAAAGGGGAGAGCACCCGCAGCAGAAAGAACATCCTCACAGCAAAGGACATCCTCAAAAAAACCAACCTAAAGCAGTTGAGCAGAATCAGCATCCCAATAAGGAGGCAAAGAGTGACTCCAATGCGGTTGTCAACCACCCTCCTGGTTCGCAAGACCTGAATCCGGCAAAAGCCAAATCCGCCGTTGCAGATCCGGGTGTTCCGTCCGCGCAAAAGAAAAGAGCTACTGCGAACAAGGCGTCCAATCAAGCCTCTGATGTACAAACCAAAGGTGGCAAAAGTGTAGATAGTAGCAGTTTGTCTATAACATCAGAGAATTCCAGCATTTCATCTGCCGGCGCGGTGAAGTCAGTGGCTAAATCAGGGGGTCAAATTCGTATCACGGGGACCGCTCAGAACAATGCTGCAGCACAACTGACAAAAGAGACAAAGATACAGATCGCGGGAAGCGGGCTGCCCAAAAGTCACGGCAAGGCTGCAGCACATAAGATAGGCAAAGTGACCCAGACAGAAAGCATTGATCAAGACCATGCATCGTCCGAAAATGGCGATGACCTGCAGACTTCATCTGGTCCTGGCGAAGCCCCAGATAGTGATCCCTTGGTAGTTGATCTGATAATTGCACCTTCAGCCATGGCGGAGCCCACCACAGGAGGAAGTCCTGATGATCGGGACGGTTCTCCACCGGTATCTGGCAGCGCTGACCCGGAAGAGATGATTATCGTTGCTGAGATGGACATCTCAGTCACGCTAGTAAATGTGATGGCTTCTATTGAGATCCGCGCTGGCCCTGACGGCGCGCAAGATCTCACAATTGATAACGATAATCCTAGAGATCTCGGCACACTGATCCCCGGTACATATTACCTCTATTGGAGCGTGCACAAGGATCAGAGCATTGCCAAGAAGAATCATGTGGAAGAATTCAGAGTCATGCTCACCTACGAGAGCGATGCGGGCAGCAAATCGTATGTCTCAGACTGGTCAACAGTCGATCTGCAGGGCTCAACATCAATCAAACAGAACGACCTGCGCTGGCTAGAGACTGGCAGTAACCTCGAAGGCTCCAATCTAGTGGTCGTTTCCAAATATCAACAGATGAGCCAAAATATCCTCCACTCTTTGATTGTTCAGGGTTTCTACGATGGAGCGGTCCTTCGCCTGGAAGATGTGCGTGTCTATTACTACGACACTAAAGACGATCCCGGTTCAGTCGCTGGTGGCGTAGTTCCGCCTGACTATGATGGGGAATGGGCACATAAACTCTACTTTGCTGTTGCAGATTTCCCGCCAACTATGACCAGCGGCGATCACTGGATAGTTGAATATCACTTCTCGGTGATCGGCAATAGTGTATTGACGGTCATACCTTATATTCAGACCAAGGAGTCCGCCAATGCCAACTGGAAACTGGATGCCGGCTACGCCGAAATTCAAATCATCGAAGGCCATCGTGATCTGTGGGTAGAAAAAGATGGTCCTTCAACTGCTGAGCCGGGTGAGACCTACTCCTACACGATCTCCTTTGGCAACCGAGCCACTGCCACCGCTCATGCTGAAGGAGTCATAATTGTAGATACGTTGCCGGCCCACGGAGTCCCGAGCAATTTTGGAGAGGGTGTTTATGATGAGATCGCAAGGACCATCACGTGGTATATCGGCAAACTCTGTATCGGTGAGTCAAAATCAATTACTTTCGATTTGACCATCCCTGACGTCATGCCATGTGGCTGGACTGATTTGGTGAATAGCGTCACAATATTCAGCAAATCCCTGGACGAGCCATGTGAATTGCAGTCAACCAAAGACGACAATCAGGACAGCGTGACCACAACGGTAGAAGCTCATCGTGATTTGTGGATAGAAAAAGATGGTCCTTCAACTGCTGAGCCGGGTGAGACTTACTCCTATACAATCTCCTTTGGCAACCGAGCCACTGCCACCGCTCATGCTGAAGGAGTCGTGATTGTAGATACGTTGCCGGCCCACGGAGTCCCGAGCAATTTTGGACAGGGCGTCTATGACGAGATCCAACGCACCATCACCTGGCACATAAGCCAGCTTGGTGTTGGTGAGTCAAAATCGATCTCCTTCGATTGTACGATTCCGTCTGTAATGCCTTGTGGTTGGACTGGCCTGTTAGACAAAGTCACAATCTTCAGTGAGACCCAGGATGAGGATTGTGAGCTGCAGGCAACCAAAGGCGACAATCAGGACAGTGTAACTACAATGGTAGAAGCACTTCTCGATCTGTGGATAGACAAAGAAGGTCCAGCAATAGCAGAGCCCCGCGATACTTATATGTACACAATATCCTACGGCAACTCTGGTAATGCCGATGCCACCAATGTTCAGATTGTTGACATGTTACCGCCCCATCTTACTGTGCTTGATGCCGACGGTGGCGTGATTGTGGGAGATACAATCACTTGGAGTATTGGAACTCTGCATGCGGGTGATTCTTATACAGGAGAACACGCTATCCATCTGAAAGTGCAAGTAGACCTTGAAATGCCCTTTGGCATAACCATTCTCACGAATGCCGTCAAGATAAGCAGCGATGAGCCTCCCGAGTTTGATAAAGATCTGGCAAACAACCAGGACCAGGTTGACACGATTGTAAACGTGATTGAATTCATTCCCTTTGGTGAACCTGAGGTCGTTCCTCCGCCTGCGCCCGCCGTGGTTGAAGCGGCGCAAGTCACCGCCGAGCCTGCGCCAACTGCGGAGAAGGAGGAAGCGCTGCCGTTCACTGGAAGCGGTTTGGACTTAAATGCACTGTTGGCAGCACTGCTAGTTGCATGCGGAATTATGCTGTGGCGCCATGGTTCTAAAGCATCTATTGACTAGTTATCACCTTGTAGACCTCTTCAGGATTTGATCCATCTAGTTCGGGTTCTACTTGCTCTGATTTATCATCTGGAATAGGAGGCTTTTTATTGCCAACAAATTTTTGGCAGGTGAAGAAGATTCTCTCTGCGCCCAGTTCCAAAGCCTTCTTGGTACTATACATTGTTTGTGTTGCGTTGATGTCAGGGTCATCTGAGATGGCCGCTTCTGCCTCAGTCACCCATATCGGTTTGCTAATGCCGAGATCCTCGAGCATCTTCATGTAGGGGTCAACATTGAATGACCCATATTCATCATTGGAAATACAGTGTATATTGGCGATGTCAAAAGCGGAAATAGCTTCTTGATCGGCAAGAGCTTGCCTGTAGAAGTCAAGAAATCTTTCATTGCCTCCAGCGGCGCCTGCAATCAGAATTTTGGCTTCAGCGTCTGTCTCTCTAATGGCCTTGGACGTCTTTACCAGTAGCTCCCGGTACGCTTTAGCGTATTCCGTGTAGAAGTCGAGCCGTCCGTCATCCTTCGCGACCTCAGGCACGGTCAAATCCGGTTCATTCATTATTTCCCAGTACTTGATAGGAGTCTCCAGTCCGGGCATGTCGTTCTTTCCGTCACCGTCATAGCGCTCCACAACCGCTTGTATCCATTGCTTGTAAGCCGTCCAGTCAAAAGGATTACCCCGATAACGCGGCAGGTAGTCCATATCTTTGAGCATAGCACCGGCACCTCTGGGCAGGAACTTATCGTTTTCAGAGACCATGTGGTCCGAAGCATTGCTCTTCTGCTCTTGGTCCCAGTCGGCAAAAGGCCAGAGTGTCACCAGAAGTCCAACACCCTCTTCTTGGTATTCCTTTACCACTCTGTCCGTTTTGCCAAATGAGATATCTGCATTTCTTGCTTTTTGCATGCTGTCCCAGAGAAAAGGACCGGGATGAGGCCTGCCCCACAAGCCTCCCAGTTCTTTTATCCTTTCGGGTTCGCCAGGTCCGCCGGAGAGAAATCCAAACTTGTTGTTGAGGATTTCCTGGGGAATTGATACAGGCCCGCCTGTTGAAGCATCGCCTGAGGAGACTTTTTTCTGGACTGGTTTGCTGCAGCCAGATAATACGCTCAGAATCAAGATGATAGCAGTAATGACCGTGTGCACACCAAGATGCCCTCGTCGTTTCTTCAAGTCAGCTCGTTTCCTGCATTTTAGATGCTTGTGGCCGTTGCTTCTACTGAGAGAATTCACCCGAGATTGTAGCCCTTCCCAACACTTTGTCCTGGGTGAAGTTTTCGAATTCAGCCAGCCCGGCGTCGTCACTCATGCTCATCCTGGGAATGCTCAAGGCATATACAGTTATCTCATAGTCGTGTTCGCCGGATCCGGCCGGAGGAGCCGGTCCACCGTAGCCGTCTTCCCCATATCCGTTCTTGAATTCAGTAGCGTCCTCTGGCATATTGCTATCGGATGCCCCCTCTGGGATGGACGTTGTGTCCGGAGGAATATTGATTGCCAGCCAATGCAGGAAATTGTTGGCCATCGGATGGGTGTCAACCACAGCGATCGCAAATGACTCTGTGTCTTTGGGCGCATTTTTCCATTGGAGCGGAATAGATACATTTTCTCCGCCTGCATTAGTGTGAGCATACTTTTTCGGAATATCAGCGTCATTGTCAAATGCAGAAGATATCACAACGAACTCCGCTTCTTCGGATTCAGGTTCCTCCGGTTCTTCTTCGCTTTCTTGCTCGGTCGTCTTTTCCTCTTCTACGGTCTCCCTTTCCTTTTCTGCACAACCTAGAGGCAGTGCCAAAGCCAGTATTAGAAACACCGCAAGGACAATCGCCAGATACTTCTTCATAGTAGCTCCTTCCCCAGCCGGATTCGTCACATTCTTATTCTTCAGCAAATACCAAAGACCTTTTCATATTCACGATTCTGCAAATCAACAACTGAGGCTTTGGAAGACTCATTGAATGAGCAGTGAGTTTAGGGCATCTTATTAGGGATGACAATCCATCTAGCGGAAAGAAGGGGTGAACAAATGCTCTCGCAGGCTGAGCTAAATATCATTTTCGACGAGCCATTTTTTAATTGGTAGCGAGGTGGGGACTGGATTTGAACCAGTGACCTTCGGGTTATGAACCTGTTCAGAAGGTCTATAGGCTAGTTGCGTCAATTTGTGCCAAACAATGAGCAACAAGGTCTACCAGCAAGAAAAGAGGAATTACGGCAAACTGCTTTATCGCTAGCATAGCTATCAATAAAGACCGCACATCTCGTGGGGTCTATTCGGATGGAGGACGTCCTTGCCTCCAACGTTTTTTCTTTTCTAAAGTATTCAAACCGAACAGTATTGTTAAAAGGATATTTGAATAAACTGGGCCATGGTGTCTCCAGTCAAGATGCTACATGACTTAGCCGGAACGGTTGCCTTTTGAAATGTCGGTCCTCAACGCAGCAAGTCGTCCTCTGGTTTCCAGGACGCGCAGTTCCTCTTCTTTTTCCGCAAGCAAGGTTTCTAGTTCTTCCACTCGATCCAGGTCGCGGCGTAAGGCTCTAAGCTGCTGTTCGATTCTTGCCGCCCTGTTTTCAACATCTTGTCGCTGCTCAACGTCTAACCTGGCGGCAGCTTCATCGCTTTTCAACGCTTCGAGAGCCTTCCTCTCCAGTTCGCTCGCCTGCGTTCTTAGTGCCGAAAGACGTCCGTTAAGATCGGCTACAAGCGCCGATGATTCCTCTTTGGCCCGGATGAGAGCTCTTCTTTGTCTCTCGATATCCGCTCTTGCCCTTTTTAGCTCCCGCTCCTCGGGAATTTCTGCCAGTCTTCTTTCAGCTGTTTCTTTCTTGAGCTGCTCCAAGTCTTGCCACGTGAACTCACCGGTTTTGATCCTTATCTTTGTACGATCGAATGCGTCGCTGTCGATATCGCCGCGCGCATACAAGATCTTCAGTTCTTCTTCCAATTCCTCTTTTTCGCTTCGCTCCCTGGGCTTTTGCTCGAGATTCTCGCGGTTCTGATCGAGAACCTCTTCGACAAGCCCAAAAAGGAACCGCATTCCCTGATGGCCCATCATTTCAAAAAGCGCCTCCAAGTGTTATTCAACTATAATCCCTTCACCTTTGAATAATTGATAGCCTTCGCGAAGGGTCAAGTCTTGCGGCGGCAAAACGTATTCGGACGATTCGAGGCTCTCCGCGGGAAGCCTTTCCGAGTTCTTGTGGGTTATTTCAACGAGCTGGGCCATGAGAGCGCGAAATTCCTGCTCGGTTCTCTCAAATAGCTCGACGATCCGATCGTCAACTTCGTCGAGCTCACGGATGACGTGCGCTTCGTCTGTTAGCACGCGATATTGAGCGTCATTTGTTATGCGGATGATCAATGGAATTACCCCTTTTCTCTCGTTACCTTAAACCGGCAATGTCTCCGATCCGACTTCTTTCTTGAGCCTGGCCAGCTCTTCTTCAACCTGCTCTGTGCGGCCCAGCCTCTCAAGCTCGCGCTCAATCTCATCTTTGCTCTCGCCCAAAACGTCTTCGATAGCACCTCTCGCCACCAGCTCGTCTACCGCGTCCGCGCGAGCACGCATATCTTGTATGCGGTCTTCGGCTCTGGCTATCGACTGACCGACATCAGTTAATTCCTCGGAGATGCCCGTAAGTGTCTCCTTGATCCTCACCTGGGCCTCCGCTGCGCCATAAACCGCCTTAAGCTCTTCTTTCCGGCTCTTGAACGATTCGATTTTTGCTTTCAGGGAATCACGGCCGGCTTCAAGCGAGGAGGTCTGCTGCTCAACTCTTTGCATGTTCTGTTCGACTTCCTTGAGGCGGTGCTCCATTTCTTGTTTTCTCCCGATTGCGACCTGTGCAAGATCGTCTCGTTTGAATTGCAGAGCTTGTTTCGCCTGAGCATTGTATCGGTCGATACTTTTGGCTAGATCATCCCGTTGCATGATGAGCTTTTGCTTCGCTGTCGAAATGTCAAGCAAGCTCCGTTCGACTTTCCGCAAGTTCTCATTCATTCGGACCAGGCTGAAGTCCAACGCCTTTCGAGGATCCTCCATCTTCTCCAACGTCTCTTCGGCTCGCATTCGAAATATCCTCATGAATCGATCAATAAGTCCCATAATCCACCCCTCCCATCCGAGACCAACGCAGACTGCTGACTTTCGCCGCCCGGCAGGCATCTCGAGTTTTCATCATTACCATAGGCGCCACGATCTGTTCCGAGGCCGTTGCCTCTCCAGGTTTTGTTCAGGTCGTCTGTCGACGGTCACCTATTTGCGGGCATGACCCCCGGTAATGCCCTTGAAGGTAGCTTGTCACACTTGAAAACGCCAAGATACTAGGTGATGGCCCGGTTTCGTAGAAAAGGAGGTGATCAGGTCTGCACTCTTGACAGTCGAGGCCGGTGCTTAGGTGCAACGGGCAGAGAGAGTGAGGGTGTAGAACCCACCCCTCGCAATACTACCCTACCGAATGCCTAGGCTCGCGGGAGAACAGCATAAGAAATATTGCAAGCACCCACAATACCCTTGTAGTGCTAAAAGACATGTTTAAGCACGCGGACGGATCTGTACAACTGTGTTCCAGTATTTTCCAGTGGCTCTCTTTGATATCCTTTATTCGAACATGGAGGTAATTGAGAAGTTGGGAAAAGTGTTTGGATAAATACCTAGTAGCAGGATTAAAAATCTGTGACTGGTGGATTCCTCAATCGTCCTCAGATTCTTCGGACTTGCGGCTAAATTATTCTTCCATTTTGGGGAAATTAAACTAAGCTGGCTTTAAAGTTCCTGCCCAAACTTGCCAAGCCAGAAGCGATTTGGCAACAAGACTTAGGATTATATACATCCTTTCACCATACAGATAGTCTTTCCATGGACCAATTTTTTTATACTGCAAGACCATATTTACTGCAAAGACATTAAAGAATAAGAAGATTGAAAAGAAAATCCAGTATACAAAATCTGGTGGCCTGAAATCTCCTTCGCCAGCAAATCCTAAATATAAAGCAATTGCAATCCAAGGAATTGCTCCTGCGATGCATCCGAAAATGTAGCTTGTCCAATTGGTTTTTTCGGTAGTTTGATTATGCAGTTCCATCATCCAACCAAAAAGAATCATCATAGCATTTAGACCAAACATAAGTATCAGGCTTATTCCGTCATACATTCCGACTAGCATAGCAATAACTACAATCATTAGAGATGAAGAAAGTGAATATTCTATCCAACGGGCTAAGTTTATGCCTTTTCCAAGATTTCTGTTATACCAAGCATTTATTGACGGCAGGAGCGAGATGGAGAAATGAGCTATTGCTGACAAAAACAAAAATCCTGCAACCATAGGACCTAAAGCCAAATCAAAAATTGTTTCCCTTACTGGAGCAAGCTGTTGAGTTTGAGCATTAAATTCCACAAACGATGTTTGAACGGGCAAAGTGAAATTATTCGAAAGCCAAAGCATCAACCCGCTCTGAACAAGATGCAAAAAACCCATTGATGCATTAAAAATACGTAATTTCTTGAATTTTTCTTCCATAACCCCTCCTCATTTTAACTGTCCAGATTATACTCCTACTATTAGGGAATTAAAAGAATCTGAGCAAAACAGGAAAATGGCTCCGAAGAGCCATTTTTCATTTGTAGCGGGGACTGGATTTGAACCAGTGACCTTCGGGTTATGAGCCCGACGAGCTTCCAGACTGCTCCACCCCGCGTCATAAAACACTTAATTACCAAGCGCCTGAACAGCACATCTCCTTGTTAGCTATTCCGACTAGAAGATGATAGCATAACCCAACCCGCAATGCAAAGCCAAATAGTGGGTGTTATCTGCGGCAAAATTAAAATGACAGAAGGATTTCCACGCCATCAGTTGAATTCAACTTTGGGTGAGATTAATGAAAGACCTTACTGATGTGTGTCTGGGCACTGCGGCCTCCCTCGGTGCTTCCTACACCGACATTAGAATCGTGAATTCGAAGAATGAATCGCTGATGGTGAAAAACGGCCGTGTAGAAGACGTCTCGAGCTCTACCAGCTCGGGATTTGGAGTACGCTTGATCGCCAATGGGTCGTGGGGTTTTGCTTCCAGCTTCATGATCGAACCTGCCGAGATCAAAAAAATAACCCATTTGGCTTATCAAATTGCCCTAGCCAGCTCTCAGGTAAAAAAGGCAGATTTAGTACTGGCCGACGCAGAACCGGTGGTCGATTGCTATAAAACCCGTGTTGCAATCGATCCGTGGACGGTCTCTCTGGAAAGGAAGCTGGATTTGCTGGTGGAGGCTGAAAAGCAGCTCAGGATTGATGAGAGGATCAAACTCGCACAGGCGTCAATGGATATGTACCGCACCAATAAAGTCTTTGCCAGCAGTGAAG
>CAYFXD010000127.1:0-9573 GCA_964347095.1 uncultured Actinomycetota bacterium
GTGGACGAACCCTATCGGATGTTTACTTCCAGAGCAGAGTACCGTCTCCTTCTGCGATCCGACAATGCTGACCTCAGGCTTTCGCCCATAGGATACCGCCTGGGCTTGATCTCGGAAGAGCAGCATGAGGCGGTTTCTGCCAGAGAAGAACTAATTGAGCATCACTTGAAAAGACTCGAGCGAAGTGAGCTTAGACCTTCGGGCTCGGTTAATAGTTGGCTAGCAAATATTGGCAGTGCGCCCATCAAGAATACTGTGAGCCTCATGGCGCTTCTCCGCAGACCCCAGATAAATTGCAATGTTTTGAGCCAAATCGACCGTGAAACTGGAACAATTCCGCCGCTTGCCCAGGAGGAAATCGAGTTTCAGATCAAATACGAGGGATACATCAAACGGCAATTGACCCAGATACATCAGCACCGCAGGATGGAGCAGACAGCTATACCTCTCGGCTTCGATTACCAGAGTCTTCGGGGCCTGTCCTTTGAGGCAAGGCAAAAACTCGGCAAGGTCCAGCCGAGATCGTTGGGGCATGCATCTCGGATTCCAGGGGTCTCGCCAGCGGACATCTCGGTGCTAATGATCTATCTGGAACAACGGGAGCAAGCCGATAAGGCGGGCTATGAAGAACGAGCGAATGCTTAGAGACGGAGCAGAGCAGCTTGGCTTAAAGCTGGATCCGAAGCAGATTGAGCGCTTCCGGGTCTACTTTGATGAGCTCCAAGCCTGGAACCGAAAGATCAACCTGGTCTCGGCGGCAACCATTGACAAAATCGTCCCAGTCCACTTTCTTGACTCCATAAGTTGCATCAAGAGCGGGAGAGTGAGCCACGGCTCGAAGATAGCTGATGTCGGCGCGGGCGGCGGTTTCCCCGGCATTCCCTTGAAGGTAGTCTGCCCATCGATTTCAATTACGCTTGTCGAAGCTTCGCGGAAGAGAGCACAGTTTTTGGAGGCTCTGCTCAGGCAGCTTGATCTGGCCGAGGCGCAGGTAGTTTGTACACGGGCAGAAGAATTTGCCAAAATATCCTCAAATCGAGAGAGCTATGATATAGTTGTTGCCAGAGCCGTCGCGGCGCTTTCCGTTCTTCTGGAGTACGGTTTGCCTTTGCTGAAATTGGGCGGCGCTCTAGTTGCGCAAAAGGGCAAGGTGGATGCCCAAGAACTGGAAACAGCGGGCCGAGCCGCGGCCGTGCTGGGCGGGGAAATCACCCAGCCGATGAGGGTGAGCGTGCCATATCTGGGCGGCGAAAGACATCTGATTATTGTACAAAAAGAGTCAGAGACACCAGCAACCTACCCGCGGCGGCCGGGCATCCCTACAAAAAGACCATTGGGCAGAGCCTGAGCGGCTCTTTAGGACAGCACGACAAGTGCTGCCAGATACACAGTAGCTGCCCGAACAGTGTCATTGGCGTATCTGGTATCTGAGGTCCAATATCTCTTAACAGGACTAGAGGAAATATTCTTAGGGCGGAGAGAGAATCATTCAGTCATGCTATTGGACAAAGTATTTGGACGACAACCAGGATCAGAAGCAAATGATGCGGACGCTCAGGACTCCTTGGACGCCCTAAAAGCGGGATTAGCCCATGAAAAGGGCGCACGGACTATTGCTATCGCTAATCAGAAGGGCGGCGTCGGAAAGAGCACAACCGCGGTCAATCTAAGCAGTTGCCTGGCACAGGCGGGCAAGAAAGTGCTCTTAGTAGACATTGATCCGCAGGGCAATGCGACTAGCGGGATCGGGTTGGAAAAACCCCAACGTGCGTGTATTTACAATGCGTTGGTAGAGGAAGAGCCCATAGAAGAGCTGGTCGAATCTACCCCGATTGAACGGCTGTTTGCCGTCCCTGCCTCGCTGAATCTTGCGGGGGCCGAAATTGAATTGGTGCCGATCCTGGCGAGAGAGACCAGGTTAAGAAGGGCGCTGGACCCGGCGAGAGAGGAATACGATTATATCATCATCGATTGCCCGCCCTCGTTGGGCCTATTGACGGTGAACGCGCTTACGGCCGCGGACGAAATAATAATTCCCATACAATGCGAGTACTACGCCTTAGAGGGCTTAAGCAAGCTGCTGGAGAGCATCCGGTTGGTAAAGACAAACCTCAACCCCAAGCTGAAGATCGCAGGGGTTCTCATGACTATGCACGATGCGCGCACCAACCTCTCTCAACAGGTTATAGACGAGGTCGTCGCTTTCTTTCAGGAGAAAGTCTACAAGACCGTAATTCCCAGAAACGTGAGACTCAGTGAAGCCCCGAGCTTTGGGCTGCCGATTACGCTGTATGATTCGGATTCCAAGGGTTCGGAAGCGTACAAAAACTTGGCGAAGGAAGTGATCAAGATTGACTAAGCGAGGGTTAGGAAAGGGGCTGAGCGCTCTTATTCCAGCTGCAGAGTCCGGCAAGGGCGATTATGTCGAGCATATTCCAATCGGAACCATAAGGCCAAATCCCAACCAGCCCCGCAAGTCCTTTGATGCAATTGCCTTTGCAGAGCTGGTTGCATCCATTGAGGAAGTCGGGCTGGTGCAGCCTGTTGTGGTTAGGCCCATGCAAGACGGATATGAGCTAATCGCCGGAGAGAGGAGATGGAAAGCTGCACAAGAGGCGGGCCTGGAACGTATCCCTGCTGTCGTTAAGAGGTCCTCTGATGCTGAATCTCTGGAGATAGCGCTTATCGAGAATCTCCAGAGGGAAGACCTAAACGCGATCGAGGAGGCCAATGCATATCTGCTGCTTTCGGAGGCGTTTGATCTGAAGCAAGAAGAGATCGCCAAAAAAGTGGGTAAACAGAGGACGACAATCACGAACATCATTAGGCTTTTGCAGCTCAGCCCAGAAATTCAACAATTGGTGATTGATGGTCAGATCTCTTCTGGCCATGCTCGCGCGCTGCTTGGTATCGAAGATGTTGAGCAGCGGCTAAAAACTGCTAGGAAGATTGTTGACCAGGGCATGACTGTAAGACAGGTTGAGAACATCGCGCGCTTTGCTTCCTCCCGCAGAAAAAGTGTGAAGCAGCCTCAGCCAAAGGCCTTCAAGGACTTGGCTGATAGAATTGCCAAGATGCTGAACGCGAGGGTACAGGTAAAAATGGTTGGGAAGAAAGGCAAGATTGAGATAAGTTTTCCTTTGGATAGGCTGAGCGAGATAGTGGAGCACCTGCTTGATTTTGAGAAGCAGGCGGGCGTGCCCCAAGAGGAATAATGTATTAGAAACTGCTCAGGCATCCAGCATGGCAGCTCGTGACAATTTTATGCCCCGCTTGACGCGGGGTATAATAATAAGAACCAGAACGTATAGGGCAGGCAGATGATCTATCTAGATAATGCGGCGACTTCCTTCCCCAAGGCTCCCTCTGTTACTGATGCTGTTGTTGATTGTCTCAAGAACAAAGGAGCAAATCCAGGGAGAGGAGCTCATCGGGCGGCACTAGCCGCAAGTCGAGTCATTTTTGAAGCCAGAGAGACTGTGGCGGCTCTGCTGAATGTGGAGGACTCATCGAACATAATCTTTACTCTCAATGCTACTGACTCTCTAAACTTGGGGATAAAAGGGCTTCTGAAGCCGGGCGACCACGCTATAACGACCAGCATAGAACACAACTCAGTAGCGAGACCGCTTAACACACTGGAGCAAGAGGGAGTCTCCGTTACCAAAGTAGCATGCGATCGCCACGGACATCCTGATTTGGCCGAGTTTACACAGGCCATTAGTTCCAAGACAAAGTTGATCGTGGTAACACATGCCTCAAATGTAATAGGGACCCTGATGCCCTTGGCTGACATTGCGGCCATGGCACACCAGCACCAAGTCACGTTTATGGTTGATGCAGCGCAGACTGCAGGCGGCTTTCCCCTGGACGTGCAACGACTGGGAATAGACATGCTGGCCTGCTCGGGTCATAAATCTCTGCTTGGCCCGCAAGGAACGGGCATTCTTTATATTTCACCTGCGATTGAGCTGGAAGAGATAAGGCAGGGCGGGACCGGAGGCGATTCGGAGAATCCGTTGCAGCCAGCGGTAAGGCCTGAACGGTATGAAAGCGGAACCCCCAATACACCCGGCATTGCAGGACTGGGTGCAGCCGTAAGGTTTATTCAGGAGACGGGAATTGATAAGATAAGAGAGAAAGAGGATGAGCTGGTTCAGCGCTTATTGTTGGGGCTTGAGGGCATCAAAGGGATCACCCTCTATGGGCCGGCAATTGAGGAGCCTCGGGCTCCGATTGTCTCTCTTAACCTGCAAGGCATGGGCTGTCATGAACTGGCTTTCGCTCTCGACAAGGGTTTTGATGTGGCTGCTCGTTCGGGCTTGCATTGCGCTCCAGATGCCCATCGCACCATCGGAACACTTGATTCGGGAACACTCAGGCTGAGCATTGGTTTCTTCAATACAGAGAATGACATAGATGCGGCCCTGGAGGCCATAAAGCATATTGCCGCAGGCTAAGGCCAAGGCAAACGAGGACGTTGATGAGGTCGCTGGAGCCCCTTTCGTCATTGGTCAACAATCTCAAAGGGTATCAAGATCAGAGCGAGGGATAGCATGAACGAAGACAGATTCAATTACCTTGAATTTGGATTAGGGCTGGTCGTTGGCGGTATTCTGGGAGCGACAGCCGGCATCCTGCTGGCTCCTCAGTCTGGTGTCTCCACCAGAAGAGAGATTGCGAGGTCAGCGTCGTCACTTAAGTACTCTGCTGAAGAGCTTATTTCACAAGCAAAGCAAAATATTGAGGTGGCGGCTGCCAAGGTCGAGGGAGCCCTGGGCCTTGAGGAGCGCAGTGTTAAGAAAAAGCTTGATGAGATCAAAGAAGAGCTTGAGCAGTATGAATCGAAACAGGGACAGAGATAAGGAACCTCGTCGGAAATGGCAAAACTTAAAGTCGCGGTGCTGATGGGGGGCCGCTCTTCTGAGCGGGAGGTCTCCCTGTCCTCAGGCAGAAATATCGTCCGATCTCTGGATGCCGCAAAGTATGAAGTAATCCCGATTGAGATCCGCCAAGATGGCAAGTGGGTTGCGCAAAGCCCGCATCTCGCTGGCGAACATTTGGTTAAGCTTGAGCCGGGTGATCTCCAAGCAGCCGGTCGTAAACTCGATGTGGTGTTCGTCGCACTTCATGGCCAGCTTGGTGAAGACGGAGCTGCCCAGGGACTTTTGGAGATGATGGACATTCCCTATACCGGGTCCGGTGTGCTGCCGAGTGCTTTGGCCATGAACAAAGTGCTGTCAAAAAAGCTCTTTATGCAGGAAAAAATCCCGACCAATGAGTTTGTTGATCTGAAATTGTGTGACTGGCCGGCCTGTTCAGAGAAGAAACTGAAAAAAGCACGGCATATCCTGGAAGCCCTTGGTGATCCTGTCGTGGTTAAGCCGGCCTGCCAAGGCTCGAGTATTGGCATCTATACCGCTCGCACTGACAGACAGTTAGCATCTAGGCTGAATGAATCCTTTTCCTATGGCGACGCGGTTGTGGTTGAGAAATACCTCGAGGCAAGGGAAATACAGTGCGGAGTGATTGGCAACACGGAACCGTTTGCGCTTCCACTGATAGAGATAATATCCAAGAACGAGTTCTTTGATTTTGAGGCCAAATACAATCCGGAACTAGCTGACGAGATTGTTCCCGCGCCTATTCCCGAAGAAGAGACCAAACGAATTCAAGAGATTTCCCTGCGCGCATACCAAGCCTTGGGTTGCTCTGGTTTTGCCAGAGTGGACACATTTTTGCAGGAAGACGGCAAAGTTTTTGTCTCCGAAATAAACACCATCCCCGGCCTGACCGAGGCGAGCCTTTTTCCAAAAGAGGCGCAGGCTGCGGGAATAAGCTTTCCGCAACTATTATCAATGTTAATCGACTTGGCCTTGGAAGATAGCCAGCCCATGTCTGACATTTGAAAGATGGTCGTTGACGAAAGAATCTATCGCACTATGTCAATCAACCTTCGACGGACTCACAATCTTATTGTCCATGACAGCCGGTAGAAGTTGGGTGAAGGACGCCCGTTTGGCGGATTATGTCTTTCGTCGACAACAACTCTTAGGGCCTGTGCCGGCATGTGCCAGTCGCTTTGGTTGCTTTCAATTGTTCTATGCTGCTGGCTCTCTCGGACTACACAGGTCTTTAAACAATGTAACCATTACCCAGATGCTGACACGAGGCTTATCCCTCTGAGTTGCCATGACAATCCCAGACATCTTTAGACTCTGTCAACAAGCCCGCCTGACATTTGAGAGACGCGGTCAGCTTGGTTTATGTGCCAGCACCCGTTTGATTTGATCCAAGGCAAGCAGAGGAAGGACGCAGGACCCTGCGACAATTAGCCACTCAGACGACCCAAGCGGCACCGTACGAAAGATCGGGCGGACAAGGGGCAGGTAGAGTGCTGTGAAATGGAGAGCGAGCGAACCAAGGATGGCAATAAGCAAATACTTGTTGGCAAAAGAAGATCTGGCGAAGACTGATCTATGGGCTGAGCGAAAATTCAGTGAATGCAGCAACTGTATGAAGACCAAGGTCGTAAAGGTTACTGTCTGCGCTGTCCTTAGAGATTGGTTGAGCCAGGCGTAGGAAATAAGAAATGAAGCCAACGCCCCCGAGGTGAGCAGCAATCCCTGCCACAATATTTGTTTTTGTCTCGTCGGGGAGAGAATCCCTTCCTCTCTGGGTCGCGGAGGCCTCTCCATAATGCGAGGATCAGCGGGATCAACACCAAGCGCCAAGGCCGGAAGACCATCAGTGACCAAGTTTATCCAAAGGATTTGGACTGGGAACAGAGGCAGGGGAAAACCGAGCATCATGGCCAGGAACACAGTCCCGACCTCACTGATGTTGCACGAGAGCAGAAACAGGATGAACTTTTTGATATTATCAAAGATGATACGACCCTGCCGCACTGCCTCGACAATTGTGGCAAAATTATCATCAGTCAACACAAGATCAGAGGCCTCTCTTGTCACATCGGTGCCCACCAATCCCATGGAGATGCCAATGTCGGCCATTTTGACTGCGGGGGCGTCGTTTATCCCGTCGCCGGTCATGGCAACAATGTAATCCTTTTCTTTAAATGCTTCCACGATCTTGATTTTGTCTTGAGGACTGACACGGGCAAATACTCCGATGTCTGGCAGCTGCTGTTCCAGTTCGGGTAGGCTCATTGCTTGGAGCTCCTGCCCGGTCACAATTCTTCTTCCGCCTAGCAGGCCGATTTCTTCGGCAATGGCGGCGGCTGTTAACTTGTGATCGCCCGTGATCATCACGACATTGATATGCGCATCCTTGCAGACCCTAATAGCCTCCGGTACCTCGGGCCTGGGAGGATCGCTCAGTCCCACCAGTCCGACAAACACCAGGTCATGTTCGATCGTGGTTGAGTTTATCTCGGCGGGCATCTGCGGCAGCTCCTTGTAGGCAAAGGCCAGGTTGCGAAATCCTTCTTTTGCCAACTGCCCGTCGGTCTGAAGGATTGCCTCTCGGTCTTTTTGGGTGAGTGCCCGCTCTGAGGCGACAAAAAGCTTCGAGCAGAGGGGCAGGACCTGCTCAGGCGCACCCTTCATCAACACCAGATAAGAGCCATCAGACTGATGAATGGTGGACATCCTTTTTCTCTCTGAATCAAACGGGACTTCATGTATCCGCGGGGTCTTGGCTGCCAGATTGGCCTTGGAAACGTCGAAAGCCTCACCAAGGGCAATGAGCGCGGCTTCAGTGGGATCACCTAGGGTCTTTCCGTTGCTTGTCTTGCGCGCATCGTTGCACAAAACGGCGATGGTCAACAAGGTGCTCAGATCTAGATCAGCTTGCTGGCCTGAACCCTGATCAACTAGTTTGTTCTCAGCTGTAAGTCGCCAGAGATTGTTTTGCAAGTAGATCCTCCTCGCTGCCATTTGGTTTTGGGTTAGGGTTCCGGTCTTGTCGCTGCATATGATGGAAGTCGAGCCGAGTGTTTCAACTGCGTGGAGCCTTCGTATCACCGCGTGTTTTCTTGCCATGTTCTGGACGCCAAGGGCGAGCGACACGGTGATGACCGCAGGAAGCCCTTCTGGAATTGCGGCTACGGCCAAGCTCACGCCAGCCAGAAACATGACCGGTAAAGAGAATCCACGGGCGATGCCTGCAAGGATAACGGTGGCGGCGATTGCCAAGCACAGTACGGTAATCCTTTTTCCGACCGTTCGGAGCTCGTGCTGTAGAGGTGTCTTTTCCTCTTCCATCTTGAGCAGGGCAGCAATTTTCCCCATTTCAGAAAAGGAGCCGGTTGCAGTTACCAGGACAAGAGCGCGCCCGCTGGCCACTAACGTGCCTGCGTAGGTCATGTTATTGCGATCTGCCAATGCTATGTCTCTGTTGCGCATTGGCTCTGCCGACTTGGCTATTGGTTGGGATTCGCCTGTTAATGTTGCTTCCTGCGTAGAAAGTGTTTGGGAGCGTGCCACTCGCCCGTCGGCAGGCACGCTGTCCCCGGCCTCCAGATGGATAACGTCGCCTGGAACGAGATTGCGGGCGGAAACAGGCTGCTCGTGCCCATCTCTGATGACTATCGCGGTCGGCGCTGCCAGTTTCTTCAGGGCTTCAAGAGCCCTTTCCGCTCTAAACTCTTGGATGAAACCCAAAACGGCATTCAAGATAAGGATTGTCATTATGGCCCCGGCGTCCAACACTTCTCCCAGAACCAGTCCCGATATGAGGGCGGCTACAATCAATACCCAGATCATGAAGTCATTAAATTGAGAAAGGAGAATCTTCCAGGCCGAACTGGTTTGCCCCGATTCAAACTCATTCGGTCCGTAGCGCTCTGTTCTATCCTGCGCCTCATTGGAGGACAGACCTGCATCCAGATTAGTATCGAGCAGCCTTTCGACCTGCGATACGGGCAAATTGTGCCAATTGCGCTGCAATTGCTGTTCCATGACTCCCCAGTCTTTGAAAGGATATCCAGGTGTCTCAGATTTCAAAAGATACATTATCAGTCTGCAGCAGCCAGGGCAATATGGATGAAGCGTGTGCTGGGTGAGAGCTGGACGGCTCTGGAAATCGACTCGCCGCGACCACCGGTTGCGGTTACAATCCCCATTTGGCAAGCGTTGTTCGGTCTTCGCTGCATGATTAGCCTCAAAAGCGGTTCGCCATTGACCGCTCACCGTTCGCTATGGACCAAGGCCAATAGCCGCTGGTTTTGATTTTGCGCACACCGCTGACCGCAAACCGAAAAGCGAGGTTTTTTATCTTGCGCCAACCGATAGCCGCAAACCGATAACCGGTCACGCGATATAGGCCTCTTCACCGTAACCATTACCGGAGCACTCACAGCCAGTTGTCCGCCTGGATCGCGATGACAATCCGGGATCTGTCAATAAGCGTGATTGTCAAATATCAAGTGTCTTGCTTGGACGCTGGACGTCGAACACCCTCTCAAACTACATCTGTTCTGAACAGCCATTATATATGGCGGAGCGGGGAACTGCAAGGATAGCCAGCGCCTCAAGAATTTTTAAGCCAAAATCCTGAAGATATGATAAGATACTCAATGGACTTTTCGGCTCCCCGCGGGTTCGCAATATA
>CAYFXD010000128.1:0-2529 GCA_964347095.1 uncultured Actinomycetota bacterium
GGTGAGACTTATGATGTTATCTTTGACGCGGTAGCCAAGAGTTCATCTTCACGTTGTAAAGGCTCGCTAACGCAGAAAGGTGTCTATCTTTCCGTATGGGGGTCAGCAAGCGAAGAAAAGACTGAAGACCTAATCTTTCTCAAAGAGCTTATTGAGGCGGGGAAGATAAAAGCGGTCATAGATAGACGCTATCCGTTGGAACAAATTGCCGAGGCTCACCGGTATGTCGACAAAGGACACAAAAAGGGAAATGTAGTCATAACTGTGGAGCCTAATAGCAAAACCTGACAAAGCGTTACAGTTAGCGGCGGGGAGCTGTGGTTTCTACCAATGTTTCTGGGTTGCGACGGGTTTTGGTTGGTCGGACGCCTTTCGGCAGACCCTCGCCGCAACCAAACTTAGGTCGTTAGGCGACCAAGAGACCCGAGGCAGAATTCAAGGGAAATCAGAATCAGCGCGCGATTCGAGAAGCACCCAAGGGGCCAGTGGTATGACAGAGAACAATGAAGAGCGACCATACAAGCCCAGCTGGATCGATCGATTCACCAATTGGGTTGAGAAACTGCCGGTACGGGGCTGGGTCTTCTATCTAGGTCTCGGCCTTGCTCTGATACTGCTTCAGATGCTTTTCCTCTGGTTGGATGGTGGCCTGGCCGTAGCTGGGGTGCTCCTACCGGTCATCATCTTCAACGCATTGGTCATTCCTTTTGGCCCGGCATTGATGCACCTCCTTGACAATCAAGCTGTGACTGCCCTGAATTCCATGAGACCCACGCTAGAAATGACTGAGCCAGAATTCGACAAGTTCCAGTACATGCTCTCGAACATGCCTTCTAGTCCGGCGCTGATTGCTGCTCTGGCCACTCTGGTCTTTCTGATCCTCACGGAACGACTCTGGATTGTACCGATCAGATTCGCGGCCCTCGAGCAGCTACCCGTTTTCGCAATCGTCTTTCACATCATTGACAAGAGCCCCGCGCTCGTGGTCGGTGCATTTATCTACCACACCATCAGGCAACTCCGTTTGGTCAATACCATCAATGCGAATTACCTTCGCGTCAGTCTGTTTGATTTGGGGCCTTTACAAGCCTTTTCGAAACTCACTGCGTCAACAGCGGTGGGACTAGTGGTTGGCATTTATGGATGGATGTTGATTAATCCCGAATTGCTGGGGGATCCGATGAGCTTGGGCTTTGCAGTGTTATTTACGATCTTGGCCATTGCAGTCTTTGTCTGGCCGCTATGGGGTGTTCACAGACTCATGGAGATCGAGAAGGCGAGGGCTCTCCGCGAAATCGATCGTCGCTTCGAAGCGGTCTTCTCAGAGTTCAACCAGTTTGTGCATGATGACGACTACGCTGCGACCGAAAGGCTAAACGGGACAATTGCCAGCCTGGAGATTCAGCACAGGAGAATTACAGCCATCCCCACCTGGCCATGGAGGCCGGAAACCGCTCGATTTGCAGTTACTGCGATTGCACTCCCCCTGATACTGACGATTCTTCAATTCCTGGCTGTACTAGCACTTGATTGGTGATGCGTTGAGGAGAGCGAAAGCGCAGAAATCGAGATCCGGGCACCAGGGAAGCAAGGTTAAGGAGCGTTCCTCGGCCGCCACCTGGCCTAGCCTGGCGGCTTGCCAGGACAGGCAGTTCGCAGCCATTAGGTTTTGCAGCCTTGCAGGATGCATTGTCGCAAACTAATCTCAAAATGGCCGAATCAAAGTAATCTGGAGGAATACTCATGAAAGCGATTGTATGCACAAAATACGGATCACCGGATGTTCTTCAGCTCAAAGAGGTGGCAAAACCTACTCCCAAGGAAGGTGAAGTACTGGTAAGAGTTCATGCGGCATCCGTCAATGCTGCGGACTTGGAAATCCTGAGAGGTGACTGGGTCGCCCGTTTCACGGGGCCTCTAAGACCAAAGTACAAGATACTCGGATCTGACATAGCCGGGCAGGTTGAAGCGGTTGGCAGAAACGTAAAGCAGTTTCAGCTAGGTGATGAGATATGGGGGGACTTATCCTTTCCATATGGTTATGGCACTTTTGCTGAGTATGTATGTATTCCTGAAAATGCATTGAGGCTGAAACCGGCCAGTATGACATTCGAACAAGCAGCAGCCGTACCTACAGCGGGAGTCGTCGCCTTGCAGAATCTGCTCTGCAAAAGACCGATTCAGCCAGGACAGAAGGTTCTGATCAATGGTGCGGGTGGTGGTATGGGTTCGTTTGCGGTACAGATTGCCAAATCATTCGGGGCTGAAGTGACTGGCGTGGACAGCAAGAGGAAATTGGACATGCTGCGCTCGATTGGAGCAGACCAGGTCATTGATTACACTCAAGAAGATTACACCAAGAGTGGGCAGCGTTATGACCTGATTCTTGATGTTGTGGCATATCGTTCGATTTTCGCTTACAAGCGTGCTTTGAGTCCCAATGGAATTTTTGTCTATGTCGGAGGTTCCACGGCTGCAATTTTCCAAGCTTTGCTCCTGGGACCTTTGATTTCAATGACTGGGAGTAAG
>CAYFXD010000129.1:0-4411 GCA_964347095.1 uncultured Actinomycetota bacterium
GAAGGCATTGCCTTTAACAGCCTGGGCTTTGACTGCGATATAGCCGCCGCGCTCCTAAAGCCCGGAGAAGAATTCTCCATTGCGAGTCTAGCTGAGGAATTTCTTGGCATTACGTTGGAAGGCGAGGATACTGGTGCGCACGGTTCCGCATATGCATTTGCGATAGGGGAACTAAAAGAAAAATTGGCGCATGAGCTTAAGAAGACACAACTATGGCTGCTTTTTGAACAAGTCGAAATGCCCCTCATACAAGTTCTTGCCAATATGGAGTGGACCGGTGTGGGCATTGACACTGGCGTCTTGAGTGATCTTGGCTCCGAGATGGAACAATCTTTGCAGCAACTTGAATCGGAGATTTATGAGTTTGCGGGCGAAGAGTTCAACATAAACTCATCGCAGCAGCTGAGTAAGGTCCTTTTTGAAAAAATGGGATTGAAGTCAAGGAAGAAAACAAAAACCGGCTACTCAACGGACTCCTCAGTACTCAGTGGGCTCATCGATGATCATCCTATCATAGACAGGATAATCTGTTACCGGGAGTTAGCCAAGTTAAAATCTACCTATGTTGACGCCCTTCCTAAGTTGGTGAATCCAAAAACCGGCAGACTTCATACTACCTTTTCTCAGGCCAGTACGGCGACCGGCCGGCTGTCAAGCAGTAATCCAAATTTGCAGAACATTCCCGTCAGAACGGAGCTGGGACGCAAGGTGAGAGAGGCGTTTCTTCCCGCGCGCCCAACCGATGAGCTGCTAGTTGCGGACTATTCCCAAATTGAACTTAGAATCCTTGCTCATCTCTCCGAAAGCGCACATCTGCTCAGTGCCTTTGCCGATGACCAAGATATTCACCGATCAACAGCTGCAGAGGTTTTTGGGATCGAACCTGAGGCTGTGGATGCGGAGATGCGTAGGCGAGCCAAAGCGGTCAACTTTGGTATCGTCTATGGGATCAGCTGCGTCGGTCTGTCACAGCAACTGGGAATACCCAAAGAAGAAGCCCAGGACTACATCGACAAATACTTCAACAAGTATTCTGAAGTGCGCAAATTCATTGATCAGACTATCGCTGACGCCTACCAAGAAGGGTTTGTCTCTACTGTTATGGGCAGAAGGCGCCGTTTGCCTGAGCTGAAGAGCGGTAGCTATAGAATCCGAAGCCTGGGCGAAAGGCTGGCGATTAACACACGGATACAGGGCAGCGCCGCCGACATCATCAAAATGGCCATGATTGAGCTGGATAAGGAATTCAATGCACAAGGCTTACAGACTAAGATGATCCTTCAGGTCCATGATGAGCTGGTCTTTGAAGTGCCACCGCTGGAAAGAGAGATGGTGGTTGACTTGGTCAGACAAAAGATGGAGAATGCATATCCTCTCAAGACACGACTAAAAGTTGACATAGCGTTGGGCCGCAATTGGCGGGAGGCCAAATAATTGCCGCAGCAGCGTCTCTATTGAATTGACTTGAATCGAAGATGAGGGCAAGAATCTCTTGTCAAGAGCATAGCGAGATTGTGGAAAAAGAACTCGGAAAACGGATAGACCTGAAATGAACCAGTGCATGTGTTTCTATCTGGGATTTTCCGATATTGCCTACCCACAAAAGGTTGACTTCTAAGTGGCAAAACAGGTAAGCTAATAGTTTGGGGGATACCCAAGGTATTGCCCAATAGAAAAATTTGACTGGAGGCCTTATGTAATGCACGATAACGACGAAAATCAAGACTATATGATTAGAGATGAGGAGGGAAACTTAGTACCGGATTACGATCAAACGATCAAGATTTTTGAAGAAGGGGATATTGTTTCTGGAAAGGTTGTAAAGGTAGACCGGGATGAGGTCCTGGTGGATATCGGTTATAAATCTGAAGGAGTAATACCGCTTCGAGAGCTTTCGATCCATTCCAACGTTGATTCTGAAAAGATTGTCTCGGTAGGCGACGACATAGACGCACTCGTTTTGCAAAAAGAGGATAACGAGGGGCGTCTAATTCTTTCCAAGAAGCGCGCAGAATTCGAGAAGGCGTGGGACAAAATTGAGGAATTATGCGAAGAGGAACAGACTATTGTCGGAAAAGCTATTGAGATTGTGAAGGGCGGACTGATCCTGGACATTGGATTGCGTGGATTCTTGCCTGCCTCTCTGGTTGATCTTAGGCGGGTGAGGGATCTAAATGAATATCTCGGTCAAGAATTGGAATGCAGGATCATTGAAATGAACAGAGCCAGAAACAATGTCGTTCTTTCGCGACGTGCTGTGTTGGAAGAGGAGAGAAAAGCTGAGAAACTTGAGCTCCTGGCAAAACTGCAAAAGGGGCAGGTGTTGACTGGCAAGGTATCAAGCCTGGTTGACTTTGGCGCATTCGTGGACCTGGGTGGCATAGACGGACTTATCCACATATCAGAACTCTCGTGGACTCATATCAATGAGCCTTCTGAGGTTGTTTCAGTGGGAGATGAAATCAAAGTACAGGTGCTGGATGTTGACATGGACAGGGAGAGGATCTCGCTGGGGTACAAACAAACGCAGGAAGATCCCTGGCGCGAGCATGTCAAAAAATTCGATGTTGGTGAAGTGATCGAAGGCAAAGTGACCAAAATAGTGCCGTTTGGGATTTTCGTTCAAATGGCCGAAGGGGTCGAAGCCTTGGTCCACATCTCAGAATTAGCCAAAGAACATGTGGAAATACCTGAGCAGGTTGTCAAAGTCGGCGATGTGGTCAAGGCAAAGATTGTAGATATTGACTTGGACCGCCGGAGAGTGAGTCTGAGCATGAAGCGGGTTATAGAAGAGGAGGAAGCCGCCGCTGCCGAAGCGGAGAAGGAAGAAGAGGCAGCGGTGGACGAAGCCGCTGAAGCTGAGGAAGCACGGGCTAAGGAGGCTGAGGAAGTAGTGATGGAGCAAGCGCCGGCTGAGGAAGCTGAGGAGACAGAGGAGACTGAGCCAAGCGGCGAAGTCGGGCCTGAAACCGAAGAGTCAGAACCTGAAAAAGTAGTGGCAGAGGCCGCCGGCGAGGAACCACAAGAGGCAGGAGATGTGGGCGGTGAGGAAGAACCGGCCGAAGAGGACGTGGAGACCGTTGCCAAAGGGACGGAAGAGCAGACAAAGATGGAAATGGCGGGCACCGAGCACACAACTGCCGCCGACAGTACCGAAGCCACAGAACTCGCGGCAGTCGACACGCGATATGAGGACGTGCCTGAGCAGGCATCGCTGGAGGTTATCCTGCGGGAAATGAAAGAAGCAAAATCCCATGAAAAGGACAAAGAAGATGAACCCCCTCTGAACTGAGGGATGCAAACTAAGGAGACCAAAGGCTCTGGTGCCGGCACCAGAGCCTTTTTGTGCGGGGGATCAAACAGTCTGAATGCAAATTGCAAAGTGCAAGTCGCAGAGTTGCAGATTGAAAACCAAAAACAATAATGCGGAATGGTCAGTCAAGAATGCTGATCTGGGTACTTGGGTGGTGTGGTTTTTGCTTTGACTTTTCTGCTGTTGTTTTGGGTTTTGTGTTTTGACTTTTGTGGTTGGGCTTTGTGTCATATTCAGGTCGTGTTGAATCCATCGGTTATCGCAGCAAAGGTGGTGCTCAATGACCATTATCGGATTGACCGGTGGCATCGCCGGAGGAAAAAGTACATTGGCCCGAATGCTTGAGAAAAAGGGCGCTGTTGTTATCGACGCTGATCAGATAGCAAAAGAGGAGACCAGGGCGGGAAAGCCGGCCTATGAGGCAATCGTCAATCAATTCGGGAAATCGATTCTCAACGGCCACGGTGAAATCGATCGAAAAGAACTTGGCAGAATAGTCTTTCCTGATCCCAGCAAGCTGCGCCTGCTCAACGCTCTAACTCACGGTCCCATCATAGAAAGGATAAAGAGGCTGGTGATGCAGGCTGAGCAGAATGACAAGGAACGGATTATCATTATTGAGGTGCCGCTGCTGATCGAAAGTGGTTTAGGTCATGAGGCAGATAAGATCGTTGTGGTGAGTGCAAGCGAAGATACTCGAATACGCAGACTTATTGCTCGAGGCCTTTCCAAAAAGGAAGCTGTGGAGAGGCTGGAATCCCAAATCTCAGATAGAAAAAGACGGCAATTCAGTGACTACATAATTGAGAATAATGGTACCTTGGATGAACTAGAGACCAAAGCTGAGCAATTGTGGAGAAGCCTGGTTGCCCAACCTGGATAGCACTCAACAGTTGTCCCTTTTTGAATCGATATCTGGTTCACCTTGATGCGCTTCTATTGTAGCTGTCTCGATATCTTGCATGCTTAATTATATGTGAGTTAATGTCATTATATTTGACTTGATGCATGCAATCTGCATTTGCTTGCTCAATCCAAGCACTTGGCAAGAATTGGATCAATTTCCAACATCGCACATATGAACTGGGGTTTTGGAAA
>CAYFXD010000130.1:0-11769 GCA_964347095.1 uncultured Actinomycetota bacterium
GAATCCGCCCATTTTATTAATCAGTTGTTTCCATGGCTGCTTTACCCGCTTATCTGCGGAGCCAGAAGACCAATCGATATTGAATATGACATCGTTTACTCCAATCCAGACAATAGAGATGTCAAACAACTGATCCCAACTGACACCGAGAATCCTCCGGCGCAAACTAGCGACAGTCTCTCCACCTCTCCCCTGGCGCACCAGCGTTGCATTGAGCAGCGCCGGTTTGAGAATATCGATGTATGAGACTCCAGGCGAGCCTCTTGTCAAGCTGTCTCCAAAGAACCCAATCCTCATTCCCAGCTCCTTGGGTCCGTGCGGTTTTTCGTTGGACACTTAGAATATCTTACTGAGTATACCACTGCTCATTTCACGAAAGACCTGTTCCTTTTTGCCTCGCAGCTTCTGCAAGTAGCAAGGTTTTTGAAGAGCCGCAAAGGCAATATTCAACACCATTGCTGTCCACTAGACTCACCTTTGCGACCAAGGCCGACTTGGACAATCTGCTTTCTGATACAATCAAGCAGATGTCCTATGCAAGAACTTGTATCCATTGAATCATGCCAAAGCTATGATATCGAAAGGGTGTCCAAAGCTCTTTCTATCTGCCTTGATCGGATAGGAGGCATGCAGCGGTATGTCAAGGCTGGGCAGCATGTTCTAATCAAACCCAACCTATTAGCCCCCTATTCACCAGCAAAAGCCGTCACAACTCACCCTGCTGTTGTTGAAGCAACTGTCCGGCTGGTACAGGAAGCAGGCGGTGAAGCGATTATTGCCGATAGTCCAGCCGGGGGTCTTCTTTACCGTGAAATGACCATGCGCACTGTCTATAGAAAAACAGGAATGCAGCACATAGCTGAAAGAACGGGAGCAAAGCTAAATCGGGATTATTCTTATAGACAAGTACCGTTTTCAGCCGGCAGGCTCATTAAAAGGTTTGAAATCATGTCCCCAGCGGTCGACGCTGACGTGATAATTTCGCTTCCCAAGCTCAAAACTCATGTACTCACTGCATACACGGGGGCCGTCAAGAACATTTTTGGCGTCATCCCAGGATTACATAAGCGGGGCTACCATATTAAACTGCAGATTCTTGAACAGTTTTCACTCATGCTCCTTGACCTTCTTGCCATGGTAAGCCCGTCTTTGGCAATTGTTGATGGTGTGTTCGGAATGGAAGGAGACGGGCCAGGACCAGGCGGAAAACCAAAAAAGATTGGACTAGTATTGGCTAGTGCCAGCTGCTTGGCTGCTGACTACGTTGGCGGCCAAATCATCGGCTTCAAACCCCAGGAAATCCCGCTGCTACGCACTGCGATCAAGCATTCTTTGGTCGACAAAGGTGATATAGACATTTTAGGCCCATCAATCAGTAGCGTGAAGGTAAAGGGCTTTGAGCTCCCGAAGCTCACACAGGATCGGGCGGCTCTTTCAGAGTTGACACTGGCAAAGCGTATCATCTATCCTTTCGCCAAATCAGGACTTACACTCAAGCCTTCGCCCATTAAACAACTGTGCACAGGATGTGGCCTATGCGTTAAAAGCTGTGGTCAGCAGGCGATCATAATGATTGACGAAAAGGCAGTAGTCGATGACGACAAATGCATCAGATGCTACTGTTGCCACGAACTGTGTCCCGAAGCAGCCATTGCGCTTAAGCAGTCATTGCTTGCGAGAGTTTTCCAAAGACTTTAGTTACCAGTGCGGCCAGCCGTGGCCCTTGTTTCGCGGCGCTTTGCAGATGCTAAGATTATGAAAGACAATCCCAGGAGATAACTTGAAAACACTGATCTTGACTCACAGACAGATACAGCAAATCATCGATATGGACACGGTGATCCAGGCAGTGGAGAGAGCCTTTGATGAATACGGCAAGGGCAAAGCCATCATGCCCGCAAAGGTATATCTGCCGTTAGAGGAACACCAGGGCGATTTCCGGGCAATGCCTGCTTTTGTTGAGGAAAGTGCCGGGCTTAAATGGGTCAATGCACATCCTCTTAACCGGCAAAGATTCAATCTACCCGCGGTAATGGCCGTCTTCATCTACAGCGATCCCAAAACGGGCTTCCCGTTGGCTATTATGGACGGCACCGTTATCACCAATTATCGTACGGGCGCGGCTGGCGCGGTTGCGGCGAAATATTTAGCGAGAAAGGAATCCAACAGCCTTGGCCTTGTCGGGTGTGGTGCTCAAGCCAAAAGCCAGCTGAAGGCGATAAGCAGGGTCTTTGATCTCGCAACTATTCGGATCTTTGATATCTCCGAAAGCATCATGGATGGTTTTATCAAAGACAACAGTACCTCTAGGATTGAAAAGGGTCCTATTCAAACAGTGGCGGGATCGGACATTGTTTGTACAACTACTCCGGTAAGAAAGCCCATCATCAAGAGAGACTGGATAAACGCGGGAACACATATAAATGCCGTGGGGGCAGATGCCAAAGGCAAACAAGAGCTTGAGCCAGCGATCCTCGCGGACGCAAAAGTTGTAGTCGATGATACTACACAGGCTTCGCACAGTGGGGAGATCAATGTCCCCTTAAGAAACGGTGTCTACCACGCAGAAGATATCTATGCTTCCTTGGGGAAGATCGTGGCAGGCAAAAAACCGGGCAGAGAGGCAGATGAGATTACTGTCTTTGATTCAACTGGCTTAGCCATCCAAGACGTGGCAACAGCAGAAATAATCTTCGCGAAAGCAAAGGAATTGGGTATCGGATCTGAGATAGACATGGTCTCTCAACAATAGGGAAAACCAGACCGTTTCTAAGGCGCGGGGTGACCGTTCGGGCAGGTGATCTTCCCGGTTTTTGCATCATAGATATAAGGCTTTTTCGAACCACTGCTTTGGGGACAGACCGATATCTTGCTTATATACCCCTTGTCCACAATCTCCTGCAATGAAGCCGGAAATTCCGCCATGTCAGCTTCATAGGCGTGGACAGCGGCTCTCATTGAAAGGATATTGGCCTGACATGAACTGCTTTCAGCCTGCTCTACTGCCTTGTGATACGTGCTTTCATGCCCTTCCTTTTCACCGCTACCCTCCCGATTGCCGGAAAGGCCAGTTACACCGGCAGAACAAGCGAGCACGAGCGAGCCGAGGATCAAAAAACACAAAAAAGCAACGATGGTCGTAGCCCTCAACATTTACCTCCTTTTACCTATTACTTCGGATTCCAAGGAGGCGCCCATTATCGAGGATTGTGGCCGATTTCATTGTCTCGGCCTCCCTCTTTTGGCTTGGGAGGTAAAGCCGAAACGTAAGCCAATGACTTCGCGATCCACTGCTCGAGCGGACCTGGATCGTCAAGAAGCCATTGTGGGATCACCGCACATTCTTTCATGACTCGACCCGGCATAGGTTCAAACTGATATGCTTCATCAAGCTGTAGGAACTCCTCACGGTAGGGATCGGACAAACGAAGAAAAATATCATTTTGATGGACTCCCATGAACATGCGCCCCAATGAATCCACACGGATATCCAAACATCTTTCGCGTTTCCAATCCTTCCGCGCTCGGCAAGATCCGCTCGAATCTCTCGATTGTTTTGGCTGAGGGCTTCTCCCATTTCATATGGTCTCCTCTGTCCAACAAGTTGCAGTTGGCAAGCGCATGATAAGCGCACATAGCCTCTCAGGTTTTACGCTAACGGTGTTTTAGTGAGAAAGTGTAGAGTGAAGAAGTGAAAAGATCTAAGTTTGAGGATTCTATCGGTTGATAGTGAATGTTCAACCGTGAACTCCTCCAAGGTTTTGCGCCAATCGCACACGGCAACAACGCCTCCGTATTATCCATTCAATCCTATATCTGCTCTACCTTCAACAGATTGGTCGTCCCTGCCATGCCCACGGGGATCCCCCCTGTGATCACAATATCGTCGCCTGCCGCCCCTAATCCCAGTTCTTTGCATATACGAGCAGCGGTGGCAAAAAGCCCCTCAATGGACAGCGGCCCAGCAATGTCCACCGCTTGAACACCCCAGTACAGAGTGAGCTTCCCGCAGATTGACTTATTGGGAGTGATCGCGATGATCGGCATCTTCGGCCGGTATCTTGACACGCGCTGTGCTGTGCTTCCGGATTGTGTAAATGCAACGATGGCCGCAGCGTCCAACTTGTTGGCTGTATAGCAGGCATCATAGCTTATCAGCGCATCGGTTTCGATCTCAACCCACTTACTACGCTCCTCTATCAGCTGTGCGAAGGGGAGAACATTCTCGGTTTCGTCAGTGATCTCGGCCATCATCCGCACTGCCAGCGCTGGATAGGTTCCGATCGACGTCTCACCCGAGAGCATAAGAGCATCGGTTCCGTCAAAGATCGCGTTGGCAATATCAGTGACCTCGGCCCTGGTGGGACGGGGCGAACTCACCATAGATTCCAACATCTGTGTCGCCGTTATCACAGGTTTACCTGCACGATTGCATTTTTTGATGATCTCTTTTTGCACAAGCGCCATGCGTTGAATAGCTATATCAACACCCAGATCGCCCCTGGCGACCATAATAGCGTCACTGACTGCAAGTATCTCGTCGAAATTAGTCAGTGCTTGGCCCCGCTCGATCTTGGCGACCACAGGTATGGGAGCTTGGTTTTGCTGCAAGATTCGTTTGACCTGCAAAATGTCGTCCGGCCCTCTGACAAAAGACAGAGCAATATAATCTGGCCTATTCTGGATAGCGAAATCGATATGCTTCTTCAAATCATCGGTCAAGAATGGGCCGGGAATGGCTTTTCCGGGCACAACAACGCCCTGGCCGGCAGCTAGCACGCCGCCAAAAACAACAACGCCCTCAATATCCGCATCATGGACCTGCTCGACTTTGAGCTGTATTGCTCCATCGCTTAGAAAAATCCTGTCGCCTGCTTTAACCATCCCGGGCAGAGAAGCAGAGTTGATTGTGAGGCTGTGCTCGTCCCCCACGCCCGGTTGGGAGGTGAGAACAATCCGATGACCTTTCTTGAGAAGCACCGGACCATCC
Organism: uncultured Actinomycetota bacterium; assembly: GCA_964347095.1. Classification (GTDB taxonomy): domain Bacteria; phylum Actinomycetota; class Aquicultoria; order Subteraquimicrobiales; family CAYFXD01; genus CAYFXD01. Next base: position 4,991 of record CAYFXD010000130.1, read on the forward strand.
TTCAGGGCTCCTATCCGATACTTCGGACCAGGTAAATCAAGCATGATAGCCACCTGGCAACCTGGATCATTATCTAACTTGCTCAGCGTCCTTAGATACTCAAGGTGGTCGTCGTGAGTGCCATGGGCCAGATTGAGCCTGGCCACGTTCATTCCCGCATTAGCCAGTTGCCCTAAGTGACTTGCTGACTTGGTTGCCGGACCGATGGTGCAGACTATCTTGGTTTTTCTGCGTCTGTTCTTGCCATGTTGAACGTTTCTCACCTCTTGGACTTGTCCAAGTCCCTTGGCCAGCTCCCTTTGACTGAGCACGGGACAGGTGGATAGACAAAGTGGAAAAAAGAAAAGACTTGTGAGTCACACGCAACAACCCTATTCCAACACTACAGCAGTGCCATACGCAAGAAGCTCCGCTGCTCCTTGTGTCACCGAGGAAGTGGTGAAACGCAGACCAACAACTGCGTTGGCGCCCATTTCTTCCGCCTGTTCAACCAGCCTGTCAACCGCTTCCTCCCGTGCCTCCGCCAGCATTTTGGTGTATTCTGTAATCTCGCCCCCCACCAGATTGCGAAGAGCGGCTATTATATCTCTTCCGACATGCCTCGCTCTGATCGTATTACCCTTCACTAGCCCAAGCGTCTCTTTTGTCTTCTTCCCCGGAACCTCAAACATCGTAAGCAAGATCATCTCTCAACCTCCCTATAACGGTCTTTCTGGCGGATTCGCTCCACGATAACACTGATCATTAATACTAATAGCCCGACAATTACCAAAGCAACCGGCAATTTAATCAGCCAAGGAATCTTCGGATCAGGCAGAAACGCAGCAAAGAATAGGTAAAGGCCGGCCACCAGCAAAAGCACCGCTCCGGCTAGCAAGATGGCTAATCCCACTTTTCTTAGCACAGTGCTCCCCTCAGCGCATACGCAACGAATACAAAGAGTCCTGCAACACCTAACAAAAACCGTTCGTCAGTGTGCAAGAGACAACCGCAAATTGAGCTGTACAATCACTCGCCAGTTTTAGCTATCATTCAACAAGGTACCAGGATGTCCTGTAAAATTAGGAGGATAATTCCAATTGGAGAAGATGAATGGGTAAGAAGGTAAGCTCATACGGATGCAAAACCTAGTTGTTCCCTCTTTTTCGCATATCCTGCATAAGCTTTTCAAGGTCACTAGAGGCTGAGCGGCTCACCATGGCAGCAACAAAGACGAGTATGGAAAAGGGATAGCATTCGCCGGGCCCACACACCAGTGAAGTATCAATATCTTCGCCTCGCTCAAAACCATCCAGATAAAAATCAATGGCGCCCTCCACGCAACCTTCATGCAGGTCCATTCCTGCCATCTCATTGGTGAATTCAAGTGAGGGCAACGTCACTCCCCTTACCAGCAGAAAAGTCTTTATCATTTCGTCATTCACATCAAAGTCTTCATCAAATCCAAAACCTTCAAACTGAGGACAGCAATGTGGGAGGATTATCGAGGGTTTCTCAACCAGCACCTTGCCTCTTCGCACCAGCGTATCGCCAATGTTGACCTCTGATTCAGATAAGAATATGTACCGCAGCTCCTCCGTCCTGCATGGCGAAAGAACATTCCTTCGGCACCTGATCAATTCTGTTTCGCTCGTGGCCTTTTCCCACGCATCCTGCAAATCCATAATCCCTGATCACCTGTCATCTGTCATTGGCATCATAAATCCTAACTACATTCTAACAAATAATAGAAGAATAAAACTATAAAAGCAAATTTAATTCAAATTATTTGACCTGGATATTTGTCATATATGCAAGTTCAGAAGAAAGATTTTGGGACTCGGATCTCGCTCAAGCTTCGATATATGCAGCAGGATAATGCTGGATAAGAGGTTGATAGACCATGCCAGGTCCTCGGTCTGAGGTTTTGGGTATGTTTCCTGTTCTAGCCAGGATGAGTATCAGCGACGTCGGATCACATTAACTGAGATAGTAACCGTCAGCCTCTTCTCCCCGGTTTCTCAGCTGCTCAATGTATATCAGCTCGTTCTTGGCACCCTCATTATCGGGCTCTATCTGCAGCGATTCCCTTAGTATCACTTCGGCCTCATTCAGTCTTTGCAGATCGACCAGTGCTGCACCTGCGCCTCTCATCGCACGTGCTCTGTAACTTGAGGGCATCCAGGGTCGTGCCTTGATTGCCTTCCTAAAAAGGGTATATGCCTCCTCGTGGCGTTTCAACAAACGCAGAATGAGCGCCTTCTCACACAATAGCAAAGGATGATCAGACTCCAGCTTAATGCCATTTTCAATATTCTTGAGCCCATCAAGCAAATCTTCTCGCTGCACAGCGATAAATGCCAAGTAGTAGAAGGCTTTGGAATAGGACGGCCTGATCCAGATAGTCTTTTTTCTACCAACTCGGTGATAAGCTACATAGCTTTTGAATTCTGAATTGTCCCAAAACGCGATCTTAACCGACCTTGAGGAATTGATGATCGGTCTCCAGTTTGTAGGAACGCTGCCCACAAAGTGTCTCAGAATCGCTTGCGCCTCAGCTGTCTGTCCCTGCTCTATGAGCAATGTGGCATCATCTGTGGGATCATGTGAACTGCCTGTGCCACCAAATCTCTGAAGCCAGCCCGATAATTCACCCATTAGAACTCGCCTCGCGATTCCCCCTAGGATAATCCCCCTATATATAATCATGCGATCTTTCAAAGAGAATTGCAAGTCAAAGCCGGCAAACACAGGGCATAGACAATCTTGAACGGAACACGATGGAGGATATGGAATCGAACTAATAAAAGCCAAACCATTTGCTGGATTCTGATAGCGCGGCTCGTAGCCTCGAGGCAAGTGACCAGGGAGAGAAAGCCGTGGAGTGCTTTTTTAAAGATCAGACAATTAGTTCCCCAGCGAATAAGTTGAGGTTTTATACCTTCACTGTCTTTTTGGAGAGAATCTCCACTCGATTTCGTCCTCTCTCTTTGGCCGCATACATTGCCTTGTCCGCCAAGGACATGAGCGCTGAGAGCCCCTGTTTCTCAATGATTGGTGCCACGCCGATGCTGACGCTTACGTGGAACCGGTGCGCGCTAACAAGAAAGCAGCTCTCTTCGACCGCCCGGCGTACCCTTTCACCGATATACTCCGCTTTCTCAATGCCAGTGTCTTCAAGCACAATGGCAAATTCGTCGCCGCCCGTACGAGCAAGAAAATCTCCATCACGCAAACCTCGTTTGATAGCTTTAGCCAGGCTAACCAGCACTTTGTCCCCCACCATGTGGCCATACTCATCATTTATCGTCTTGAAATTATCAGTATCCAGAAAAAGCAGTGCGCCCTGCATGTTTCGATCAGCCTTGGCGATGGTGCGTTTCAACAATTCCTCCAGCGACCTGCGATTGGGCAGTCCGGTCAACGGATCATGAGAAGCTAGAAAAGTCAGCTGTTTCTCGAGCTTTTTGCGCTCGGTCAAATCTTGACCGACATAGACCATCCCTCTCTGGGTGCCATCGCTACCCAATATCATTGCAGAAGACAAAGAAATTGAAATCTTTCCACCATCATGCTTCAGAAAAACTACCTCTGCACCGTGAGCAGAATTCGCTTTTAGTATCTGCCGGAGCTGCTCTGTTCTAGATTGATCGTCCCTTTCCTGCACCAAAATCTCATCCAAAGAGTAGCCAATCAGGTCCTCTTTTTCATACCCGAGAAGTCTAGATGCCGCCTGATTTGACATTACTATTTTTCCTTCCGCATCGACCAGAAGCAGCAGATCGCCCATCGTCTGAATGATGCTTTCTGCTGCGGTCGCAGGAGTCAAGGCAAACAGCTTATGTCTCCATATTGCATAGCCCCATATAACTGCTCCAACTATGAAGCCGCTCGTCGTCAGCTCAGGAACCCTGATCCCCAGACCAGGGAATATACCCTCGGTTGTCATGCCCAACACCATGGGAATTGATGTACCAATTGTGACATACATCGCCTGCTTTTTCTTGTCTTTGGTCACCCTGAAGAGGTATCGCACGATTTTAAGAAACACATAGATGCTTATACCTACGATCCAAGCTGAGGTAAATACAAGTATCGGAGAGGTCTTTGGCATGCTTTGAACCCAGCAGCCCCAAGACGCCATAACCGGTTTTCCGTCCAAGAAGTTGGTTGCCAATCCGACCAGGGATATGAGTGAGGCAGAACCATATATAAGGAATTGCAGCCATCTTTTTTTAAGCAGGTCGACATATTCCGTATAGACCAGGATAAAATGAGCGGTCAAGGCGATTATAAAGGGCCAGAACGAACTCAACTTCATCCAGAGATATGCCGCTTCTTGGTTGCTGGCCATTCGAAGCAGTGCCTCAGTAAAGGCCACATATGCGGCTACCATTGTCAATGCATAGAAGACCCTGCTTAACCTATCTTTGGGATTCCGATAATAGACGAAGTTCCCCAAGAAGATGGAAGCAATGCCCGAGATTATCGAGATTACCGCAAAATAATGCAATCAGCAGACCCCCGCCGTCAACGCCCTTTTGTTAGCACTTTGGACTCGTTCCTCATTGGCCTAGCATAGTCTCATGGACCAATATGATCTGCTTGAGATCGAGGATAAATTACTGATAATATCGGACTCAGCTCAAAAATGATTAGCTTTTGTTGGGGTCTTTTTTCAAAACCTGTGCGGGTCGAAATGGGGTGAGAGTGATTCGCCGCTCACTGTTCACTCCTCATAGTTGTATAAGGTTGGAGGAACCTGGGCCGGTCACTGACTGCCTCACCGTTCCATTTTTCCGGTGATCCTTGCGGAGTCAATTACGTCGTCTTGAAGAGCCCGTTCTAGTCCTTCGGCGCTCACTTCTCCGGCCAAATCGATGCAGTCAGCGGCCAAAGCATATATGGTTGTTTCATAATTATGCACACCCGAGCCTCGAGGCGGTTGAGGACCTCCGTAACCAGGTTGACCAAAAGTATTCACCAATTCTCTTGATCCGCTGGGCATTTCAGAAGTTTGGGAAGCACCCAAAGGCAAGAAATCGACATCGGCGGGAATATCCACAACTATCCAGTGAACCCAATTATTGGCGCTGCGGTCGATTACTGCCAGGGCAAAAGACTTGGCATTTCCCGGCGCATTGCTCCAGCTAAAGGGGATGGAGATATTTTGCCCTCCTGCCACTGCAGATCGCGCATATTTGACTGGAATTACTGCACCGTCTTCAAAAGCGTTCGACTCAAGCGAAAAAAGTCTGCGGTTATCCATGATTGCACCTCCGTTTCGGATCGGTCCCCCTAGGCGGCCCTCCTAAGGAGCCTGATTTGGCTCCCAGATGTTGCCGTCGGGATCAAAGAAGTAACAGAACTTAAAGCCTCGTTAGGCTTTCGGGTTGACCCACAGCGACCGGTTCGGAAACAAATCTCACCCCTTTTTCAACCAGTCTCTCATAGCCGGACACGATATCGCTCACCCGAAGAGCAACATGGCGAAAGCCCAGCTCATTGGCTTTTTTGCGGCGAATCTTCGACATTGACTTGCCCTCAGTGTATTCGGAGATCTCCAGGGTCAAGGCCCCACCCGGCAATTCCAAACGTGCCACTTTTGCGCCTGATTGCTCAATTCCCACGCCTTTCTGGAAATCAGGACCGCCGATCTCAAACCTCCTGACTTCTTCAAATCCCAATACCTTGGTGTAGAATCTGCAGGTGAAGTTGAAATCTTAAACGATCAAATTGGGATGCAGCGTCTTTTGGAACATCGCTTCCTCCATTATAGGCCCTAGCTCAGTCTCCATACCACAAACATGGCCACAATGACAAGGACCAGAATAAGACTGGCATCCGGCTCCAAGAAAACATAACGCTTTTCCGCGCGAAAAACCAGTCCCATGACCGCAACAGACGTCACTATTATGATAAACAGGCCGGTCGCCGCGTGGATAGGAGCGATTGCCGAGAAGATTGATCCCTTCACATAGAAGAGATCAAGCACGATCAAAGCTCCCATATTAAAAGCGTTTGAGCCAAAGATATTGCCGATCACCAAATCAAAAGCGTGCAGTCTGATCGCGGTTATTGAGACCACTAGTTCAGGAAGTGAGGTTGTAAACGCGATAAAAAGGGTTCCGAAGAAACTGGTGCTGAGTCCAGTGGCCACCGCAAGTTGCTCCGCTGAGGCGGTCAAGCGTGGAGCCGCAGCAAGTATGATAAGCGCCGCTCCGGCCAGCGCGGCCCCGATGACCCAGTTTGGCAAGGCTTCCAACCATTCCCCCCTACGTTGTTCAACTCGCTCGGACTGCTTACTCAACTCTTCTTGGCCCATTTTGCGTTCATGTCGGGCGATCATCCACGCACCTAACAGATACGCCGCGAAAATTGCCGCGGTTCCCCAGGAGATCCAACCTAGAAGGAGGTTTGGTTTGAGAATTACAAAGACCGATGCAATGGCGGTCAGAATTATAGCGGTGCCGCCTGACACGACATGTCCAAGGGTAACCGCTTCCAGTAGTCGAACCCGCCGGTCAAGTAGGTCAGCTACGGCCAAGCTCGCCAAGTTGAATAGGCCTGCCCCGAAAAGGTCGCCAGCCGCGAGGTCTGGAACACCCTGCCTTCCGGCACTAGCAGCGGTTGCCAATTCAGGAAGGGAGGTGACAAGGGCCACCAGAATAAGTCCAATCCACAAACCTCCTAACCTGGTCCTCCTGGTAACCGCATCCCCGAGCCAGCTGACAACGATACCAGCAAGGATAATGACCAGAGCTGAACTAAGAAAGATAATCCAGTTGTTGGACATAGAT
>CAYFXD010000131.1:0-5683 GCA_964347095.1 uncultured Actinomycetota bacterium
CCCACCCTGATGATGAAACACTTGGTCCTGGCGGATTAGTCCAGGAATCTCTATCACACAGCAAGGAGGTGATGGTCGTCCTTGTAACCTGCGGCGATGGATACAAAAGGGCCGCAGAAATCTATTTCCATACATTTACTCCTAATTCGCGCAACTTTCGCGAACTCGGCCAGGTACGTTCCACGGAAAGCCGCGCGGCGCTGAAAGAACTAGGATTACGTGAGGACAAAGTGCTTTTTCTTGGCTATCCTGATGGAGGAATAAGTGATCTGTGGGATCTCAACTGGGATTATGACAACCTCTATGCCGGCGCAAATGCAAGCACTCACTCGCCCTATTCATTCACGCATCAGAAGAAAGCCCCCTACTGCGGGGCAAACCTGGTCGACAACCTGCAGTCAATTATCAGCGACTTCAAGCCTACAACCATCGTCCATCCCAATGCTGAAGATGCCCACCCTGATCATTGGGCCACAAATGCATTTGTCTGCTATGTGCTGACAGAAAAAGAATATCAAACGGAAGAGCTGACTTATCTGGTGCATCGTGGAGATTACCCCTTTCCATGGGAGTACCGCCCCAAACTGGGATTGAGACCGCCGTCAACGCTGCTTAACGTTGATATTCGCTGGCAAAGGCTCCCGCTCTCAGACAAGCGGCGCGATACAAAACACAAAGCAATCGAGAGATATCGTACTCAGGCGAGGGTGATGGACCCCTTCCTTCAAGCGTTCGTCCGCAGCGACGAACTCTTCGGCCAGACCAATCCAGCGGCAGTTCAACGCATCGGCGCGGCGCAGCCAGACTTTTTGGACCAGGAAATACCCTGTGTTGTGATACGTGATCCCTTGGAAGATACCATAGTGAAGTTTTTTGAAGGCGGAGGAGACATAAGAAATGTCAGCATGGCCATCGGTGAGAAAGTAACCTATCTTGCCCTGGAGACGCGAAAATCCATAACGCCCGAGTTCGCATTCCTGTTTCATCTGCGCCTTTTCGGCAGCTCGGACGTCGTGCGTCTAGATATTAAGGTTGAGAAAGGCGAGTCCTTTTGCATGCGCTCTGCGAGCAACAGCATTGTGCTTCGCGAAGCCATCCCGACAACCATTAAGAAAAACCGAGTCCTTATAGAAATTCCCTCTTCCCGCCTAACGGGAAGCAGAGAATGCATGCTAAGTGCGGATGCATACGTAGCAGGTAAGTTGGAAGATAAAACCGCGTGGCGCCGATTGAAGTTAAGCGACTAGAGGCGCGGAAAGCCGTTCGCCGAAGAACTTCCGGCTACAGCTAGCGCTACGACACCGGCTTTGCAAGCGGTTTTCGGTGCGAGGTTGGCGCAAACCCACACAGGTCGGCTGGGTCCAGCTTTCCCAGCTCGTTCCGGATCTGGTGTTTGGTTCTTTGCTTGAGCTACGCGAACCGGCAACCGATAACCGCAAACCATGTTTGCCGATGTGGGCCTCCTTGCCCTACCTGTTCACTCTCGTTCAAAACCGCGGGACCTGGGACCTGTTCATTTAATCATCGTTGTGGCACGGATCTCTCCCCGTAGGATGCGGAAAAATCTGTCCTTTGCATCGTTCTCAATCCAAGGTTGGTGTCCACAGTTCTTGATCAGGATAAACCTAAAATCTCTCAGAACGGAGGAGAGGGAGTTTCGGATTCCTTCCGCAGGATGAGGATCATAATCGCCGTGAATCGCCACCACCGGACACTCGATCCTTTTCCCCAACTCAAGAAGCTTAAGGTTTTGCCTCAATCTTGCCGCTTCTTTCCACACATTTTGATAGATGCTATACCGAACCGTGTGAGCTTCAGCGTCAGACCACATAGGATTCAAGTTATCAGTTTGTATGAATAGCCGCCCCAGCTGCCTCAGGAGACCGTCTTTATCCCTGCTAGCTGGGTCTTTCAATGCCTTCATCAGGCATAATGCATCTTTCCTTTGCTTGGGTCCCAAACGATTCAAACGGCGTTCTTCAATTTGAGCTGCGTATTTTTCCTCAAACACAGCACTGCCAACGAGTATAAGCTTACTTACCATTTCAGGGTGGTGCGCGGCAAATATGAATCCAAGCATTGCACCCCATGACCATCCGATAAGAATCGAGCTGGGTGATCGTGCATTGTGCAGAGCAGCGCCTAGCTCTTCTACTTGGCCTTCGAGAGACGCCGCTGTCTGAAGAGGCTCCAACACGCCCCAGTGCGCTGCGAGCTCACGCGCTACCGGCCGCATACTTCCTTGCGCGCCTGGACCACCGTGGATGACAACCACTTCAAAGGGTGGCCGGCCATATTTCCGAAAACTCTTCATGAATTGGCCGCCTTACATACGATGGACTTGCACACGGCGATATCTACAATTTAGCACAATACTTTTTGCATCAGGAGGTTCAGAGATGTGAATAAGCACGACCTGTCAACACCGTCCCCTGAATTTTTTGAGCGATTGCTCAGTTTTTAGCAGTTATTTAGGCGAATCCAGTTCGATGCTCCCTTTTCAGTCAATAAGTAAATCAAGCTTTTTTCATCTGCACTCAGATCATTCAAGAAGCGGACTATTGCACAGTCCCTGGTCACAAGATCACTGCAGACAGATTCTAGAGGGCATCGCTTTTCGTTCATACACCATCCCAAGATGTAGGACTGGAGGCCGGGGGGCAAGTTTTTTATGCTCATTCTTTTCAAATCCTTTCGCATGGACTCACTTGTTCACCCTGATTGATTGAGCCATACTTTTGTTGACCACATGGCCTTCCCGGAGCCAAAGATCTACTGCACATCATCCATCTCCAGGAGAGGCTCGATGCACTTTGCTTCCATGCTCACCAATGATGCGCCCAGAAGAACTACCATATTAAATCCCGCATTCTTGCTCTGATTGCTTCTGGAATCATGGTGCGGAAGACAGTGACTACCGAGCCCAGTTACTTTGACTCATCCAGGACAAAGTTGCCGGATTTTCACTGTGGGAATCTCGTTACTCATCATGCTTGAGATTGTTGCCGCATCTAGGCTGGGAGATACAAAAAGGTTATGGCACGGTGATTGGTTGAAGTGGCAATTCTTTTGAACGATTATGGTAAATTTTGGATATTCTAACTCAAATCACCTCTGAGGTCAACAATTTCAAAGCAAGGAATCTCGGTGCTCTAGGCCTACCATTTCTACACGTCCCGGCGGGCGAAGATATAGCCGGCCAACAAAAGCAGCAACAGGAAGTATCCGACAGAATACACAACCATCCAGGTGCTCGGAACTGACATGCTGCCGAAGGGACCGAGCGCCTGCGGAATAACAGCTATTTGCGATGGCAAAACCAAGCTTATCATTTTGCGGTAGATCGCGTCCGAGGGCATTATCAAACTGGTGATAATTCCAACGTTTATAGCCTTCTGGCTCCTGATAATGGCACCGATCTGCTCGGTGAATCCTCCTATGACGGCCAGACTGTAAAGCAGGAACACAGCTGCCCCATTACCCAATGTTGGCAGAAATGTTGTACCCAGCATGGTGACAGCGAGCAATAGGACCGGCTGCAGTATGAAGAGAACCAATGCTTCTGACGGGTTGGCAAGTGATAATCCGAGCATCACCCTTACCAGAATTGTAATCGCCGAAAAGATGACCAGAGCAAAAAAAATCAAGATCACACTATGGCCGATGAACTTGCCAAAGAAGATCTCAGTTCGGCGGATAGGCCTTGGCAGTATCGCGTGGAGTGTCCCGTTCTCGATCTCGGTTGAGATGGTTCCGATGGCGGAAAAGATGGCCAAAAAAGCCATGATAAAACTGGCCAGATACAGTCCCATGGTTGCAAGCTGAGCGTGGATCATGAATTCCATGTACTGGCTTCCTGCTCGCCTGACCGGCTCCATGTCGCGTCCGGCGAAGTACAGTCCGGTGCCGAAGAGAGCCAAGTAGATAATTACCAATGCTACAGCCACTATGAACAGCCTTTTCCGGAAGGCTTCGCGCAGGGTAATTCGAGCAATGGTGATCATGGCTTCTCACCGCCCTGAACCAGCTCCACAAAGAGATCCTCGAGAGAGTGATGGTTTATGGTCAGCTCGTAAAGCCGTCCCCCTTTTGAGATCAAGATCTGAGCCAGCTTTGGAATGTCGTCAACTCTTTCGACGGCGACTCTGATCCTTGAATTCTTGCTAGAGACAATGCGTCCGATGGTCTCCAGACCTCTCCTAATCTCATAGTTGATACCCTCTGCGCGAATATCAACCTCGATGCCCCCCGTGAGCAGTTCTTCAAGCGTCCCGTCCGCTATGATCATTCCCTGATTGATGATGGCGACTCGATTGCAGATCATCTCGACTTCGCTAAGGAGATGGCTGTTCAAGAAGACCGTCTTTCCTTGATCTCGAAGACTAATCAGGATCTCTCTGACCTCGCGTCTGCCAATGGGATCAAGTGCTGAAGTTGGTTCATCGAGAAACAGCAAATCGGGATCGTTCAGAAGCGCACACGCAATACCGAGCCGCTGCTGCATGCCTTTGCTGTAAGCCTTGATACGCATGCCGCTGTCCGCCTCCAGCTTGACCAGGCGCAGGACCTTAGAGATGCGGCTTGCTCGCACAGACAGAGGCATCTTACACAGAGACGCGTGGAAATCAAGGAGTTCCTCGCCGGTCAGAAATCCCTGATACATGAAGTTCTCGGGCAAGAAGCCAATGCGTTTCCTAGCATTGAGGTCACCCAGGGGTAGCCCCATGATCATTGCCGTGCCGGACGTCGGATAGATTAATCCAACGAGCATTTTTATGAGCGTACTTTTTCCCGCTCCATTAGGCCCCAAAAAACCGAAGATTTGCCCATGCTCCACTGAGAGGCAAACCTGCTGGCAACCGACGTTGCTTCCGTACATTTTGGTCAAGTTATGAATTTCAATAATCATGTTCTCTATGAGTAAAATAGGATTGCGGCAACGGGTACTTCGCCCGGTTCGTGAACGTTGAGGACGGTTCGCGGTTAGCGGTTATCGGTTCGCGCATGATGTAAGAAAGAACCCGAACCACCAGATGAGAATCGGCTTGATGACCGGAATGCAACGATCTATGGGCTTTGCGCAAACCGCGCGCCGAACACCGCAAAACGATTTCGGAACGAGTTTCCCAACCCTAACCATAACCTATTGTCCACATTTAATTCAACATCCGCGCTATTGCCATGGCCTGATCCAAAGTGATCTCTCCCTCAACTGCAGTGATCACACCATCTCGGAGCCAGACGAGGGCTCCGCTCTCGCCTCTCCAATCACCGTGTTCCGGGGATGAGACAAAGACGCCGTCAACCCCATTAACCGTTACTTCTTGGGTGCTGCCGTTGATACTAGGGATCAGCATAGTATGCTGCCAATCGTCGACCGCGGCGAGTTTTCTCCTTAAATCTTCCGGCAGGATTTCAATGCCAAGAAGCGCGTCGCGGATGTCTTCGACATCGACTTCTTCAGGGACTCTGATCTCCGGACTTCTGGCTTGGCTTATGTTGAGAGCCCTTGCACCCTGAGCGGCCGCCGGATACTCCGCTCTTATAATCGCTGGTATGTCCAGCGTGAATGCCTTTCCATCAATGGTGCCCGGCAAAAGCTGGTTGCCTCCAAACGAAGAGATCAGAGAATTGACTTTCTGAATATCAAGAGTAAGCTCTACGCTAACCGGAAATTGCGCTC
>CAYFXD010000132.1:0-15484 GCA_964347095.1 uncultured Actinomycetota bacterium
CAGGGCTGAACTTGTGGTTTTATTGGGAAATGTGTCTTTTGATCGGGCCCGAGCTCTCAAGACATCGCGCAAGCAAGCTGAGGCAAGTGTAGGATATCAAGAGGCTATCGATTATTATCAGAAGTATCTGGAGGCCAATCCCGCTAATGCCGATGTCCGCACTGATTTAGGAATTGCCTATTTTGAAAAGGGTGACGCTGAGACGGCAATATCAAATTTTAACCAGGTAATTGAAGCGAATCCGCAACATGCGAAAGCCTGGTTTAACCTTGGATTTGTTTCGGATAGCTCCGGCAACACGCAAGAAGCGGTGAAGGCTTGGAAACAGTACTTGAAGATCGAGTCGAGCGGAGCCAATGCAGAATATGCGAAAAGCAGGTTGAACGAGCTCGAAGCCAAAAGGTAGTTGTCTTGTTGGTCTAGGACGTGTAGCGGGGGGAGATGCACAATGTTCGCAGACAGGATTGATGCAGGACAAAAGCTGGCAGAAGCGCTGTCAGCCTACAAAGACCAGGACTGTGTTGTTGTGGCCATTCCTCGCGGGGGTGTAGTTGTCGCAGATCAAGTTGCCAAGGAACTTGGTTGTTCCTTGGACTTGATCATTACTAGAAAGATTGGGGCTCCCGGCAATCCTGAACTAGCTGTTGGAGCTGTTGCAGGGGAAGGCAGAGTAGTTATTAATCAGAGCGTCAGAGAAGGGTTGAACATTTCGCAAGAGTATCTTTTGGCTGAGACTGAGAGACAACTGAATGAGATCAAAAGACGCCGTCGGACCTATCTCGGGGAAAGGAAGCCTATCAATCTTGCAGGTAAAACTGTGATACTCGTTGATGATGGATTGGCCACGGGCTCGACTGCAAAAGTGGCTGTGAGCGTAGTACGAAGGGAGCAGCCATCGAAAGTAGTCCTTGCTGTGCCTGTCGCACCGCCGGATACGTGCAAATCTCTGGCGCAAGAGGCCGACGAGGTTATTTGTCTCCAAAAGCCTGAGATGTTTTATGCTGTAGGTCAGTTCTATTCGAATTTTGCTCAAACGACCGATGAAGAAGTTGTCAAAATCATGAGAAATTATCGCTGATGCGATTTATCAAGGCTTGTTGTAGAATGTAAAGGCATGAGAGTAATATATCTTCAACCATTTGGCGATCTAGATGAATCAATCCTCAATACTCTGAGCGAAAGGCTCAATGAGAGATTCGCCATGAAGTGCATGATCGGGGAGAGCACTAGTCCTCCTACGATATCCTATGACTCCTCTCGCAGGCAGCACAGATCAGCTACATTTCTTGCCCAGCTGAGAACATTATTGGTCACGCAGCCGCTTGAAGAACATGTAAAGAGATTGGCTATTGTTGATGCTGATCTATATGCACCGAGGCTAAATTTTGTGTTTGGAGAGGCAGAAGTCGGAGGAGAGTGCGCGGTTATTTCGCTATACCGTCTTCGGCCGCAGTTCTACGGACAAGCCCAAGACGTGACGCTTTTTGCTGAACGGGCTGTGAAAGAAGCCGTTCATGAGCTTGGACATACGTTTGGCCTGAGGCACTGCGAAAATCCTGGGTGTGTCATGCATTTTTCCAACACTGTTGATGACACGGACCGCAAGGGTGATGATTTCTGCACGATTTGCCGGTCAGATTTACCGTCGCGATAAGTGCGCGTCAGCCAGTCAAAGCGGGTCCTGTGTTGCCCGCCAAGCTAATTAAGCAGGTATAATATGCCAAATATGGAGGAATTGCCGCTTCGTCGTCGAACCCAGATAAAGCTTGAGCTGTTGTGCTGGAAATATGATTTCTTGATGCGATGAACGTGGAGACTCTCAACAGTAACACAACGCGAAAACATATTGACAGAGCATGGAGGATCTCAGTTGGTTGATATAAGAATGGGTTTTTTGGAACATTTAGAAGAGCTTCGCAAACGTCTGGTAATATGTGCAATCGCTGTATTTACCACTGCGATGGGCTGCTATTACTTTTGGCGGCCGTTGTTTAGATTTGTTGAGGGACCTTTGGGAACCGACATGAAGTTGCATTACATCACGGTTATGGAGCCTTTTATCGGACGTTTCCGAATTGCCATATTTGCAGGAGTTTTTATTTCCTTCCCAATCATCCTTTACCAAACGCTTCTTTTTGTTGCTCCTGCATTGAAAAGTAAGGAGAAAAGATTTCTCTATCCCATGATGGTGCTGATGATCATCCTATTCATATGCGGAGTGATCTTTGGATACTATTATCTGCTGCCGGTTAGTGTGAAGTGGCTGTTTGGACAGGGCGAGGGATTGTTAAACCCTATGATCACATTCGATCGGTACGTCAACTTTGTGGGCCTCTTTTTGCTGGCCATGGGTGCCGGATTTGAGACGCCCATAATTATTCTGTTTCTGACCAAAATCGGGGCAGTGTCGCCTAAGACCTTGAGAAAGAACTGGAGAGTTGCGTACGTCGCCATACTCACCATTGCTGCTATCATTACCCCTGATTGGAGCCCAATCACCATGGGAGTAATGGCTGTACCAATGGTCGTTCTGTACGAAATGAGCATTCTTCTTTCACGTTTCATATAAATAAGGCAATTTCCGGATACTGTCTTCAAGGAGGTGATGCACAGGAGCAAGGTGGACATGGCTTGCGAGTCCACTTTTTCTACGTGTGCTTATACAGATAATACTAGACCCGTTTGCGATCACTGCAATGTACTTGACACAATCGGAGGAGGTGTCGAAGTAGTGCATGAAGCACTGAACAGAATCAGCCGGCGGGATTTTCTCAAATATTGCGGCAGCATCGCGGCTATGCTCGGTCTCTCTGAGCTTTATGTACCTCAAATTGCCAAGGCGCTGGAAGATGCTGCAAAGAAATCACCGGTTGTCTGGATTAACGGCCAAGCTTGCACCGGCTGCGTTGTCTCAGTTCTCAATTCAAGACAGCCCACAGCGGCCGATGTTATCTTGGATATGATTTCCGTGAGGTTTCAGGAGACGATTATGGCCAGTGCCGGAGATCTGGCCATCAAGACGCTTGAAGACACGATAGCCGAACAAAAAGGCAAGTATATACTTGTTGTCGAAGGCGGCGTACCGACCGCAGAGAATGGGCTTTTTTGCAGAGTCGGGGAGAAGGACGGACAACCTATTGCCTTTGTTGACTGGGTGGAAGATGCGGGAAAGAATGCTATGGCAGTTATAGCCATAGGAACCTGCTCTGCCTACGGAGGCATCCCCGCTGCAAATCCTCAGACCGGCGTGAAACCGGTAAGTAAAATCTTGGAAGGGACTCCGGTGGTTAATATACCTGGCTGTCCCCCGCACCCCGATTGGTTTATCGGAACCCTGGTGGAACTGTTTCTTTTTGGCCGTGAAAAACTGATCAAAGCACTTGACCGTCATGGCCGGCCACTCACCTTCTATAGCGAGACGGTGCATGACAACTGTCCCAGGAGACACTGGTTCGAAGCTGGCCAATTCCTTACGGACTGGAACGAGCCCGATCAATCTAATCTCTGTCTTTTCCTGAAGGGTTGCAAAGGACCCCACTCCTTCGCCGATTGCCCAAAGAGACACTGGAATGAAGGGATAAACTGGTGTATTGGAGCAAATGCGCCGTGTAACGGTTGTGTTCAACCAGAGTTCTACAAAGGTTTTGCCCCGCTTTATGAAAAATTGCCCGATGTCGGTGTGCCGGCCGTTGCCGGCTATGAAGTTGGTGCGGACAAGATCGGCGCGATCCTCGGCATTGTTACTCTTGCTGGTATTGGAGTACATTTTGTCGGCCAGGTGGCTGCTGGTAGATTGGGCAAAGGCGGACCAACTGAAGGAGGAGAGTAAATGGCTGAAAAAGTTGTCATTGATCCAGTAACCCGGTTGGAAGGCCATCTAAAAATTGAAGCGGAGATTGAAGATGGCAGGGTCAAGGATGCCTGGAGCACTGCGAATATGGCCAGGGGCTTTGAGATACTTCTGAAGGGAAAAGATCCGCGAGACGCCCAGGTAGTCTGCGAGAGGATTTGCGGTATATGTCCCGCTGCTCACGGAATGGCTGCATCGCAGAATCTGGATTCGGCTTTTCGTGCAGCCACTCCAGCCAATGCGCGCATAATCAGGAATTTGATTGTGGGGGCAAACTATATTCAATCTCACATTCTTCATTTTTATCATCTTCAGGCGCTTGACTATCTGGATATTCTAGCTGTTGCTGATTACAGCGGACATGATCCGTCTTTGTCGGCGGTGAGAGATAGAATAGTGAAGCTGGTTCAGAGTGATGATACATATCCTCTGACTCCACGCTATGAGCCTGATGAGTTCTCGGTTAATGATCCCGATATCGTGACTCTGGCGGTCTCCCACTATTTGCATGCGCTGGAAATGAGAAAGAAAGCTCATACCATGCTGGCGATTTTTGGTGGCCGAATGCCTTCCTATGTGAGCTCAGTTCCAGGCGGAGTAACGATTCATCCCACTCTTGATCAGATCGCTGCGTTCAAGGGCTATCTAAATGAATTTGTGGACATTGAGAATGATGACCAAGGATTCATCAAGGACGTCTACTACACCGATGTCTTGACCTTAGCCACAGGGCCTCTGCTGCCGTTGGGAACACTAGGTATCGGTAAAGCGCACGGGAATTTCATGTCATTTGGTATGTTTGATTTGGAAAAATCGGGAGACTATAGAAACCGGTTGTTGCCTTCTGGGATTATCTATAATGCAGAACTGGCAGATGTGCTGGATTTAGATCCCGAAAAGCTGTCGGAGGATGTCAAATTCTCATGGTACCAGGAGGACAACGGCGGGCTGCACCCAAGCGAAGGAAAAACCCAGTATGATCTGGACAAAAAAGCTGCGTATTCTTTCAGCAAGGCGCCGCGCTACAACAGAAAGCCTGTTGAGGTAGGTCCTCTGGCCAGAATGCTGATAAAGAAAGACAAGACCTTGCTCGATTTGGCGGTTAAGCACAATATTGAGCCCACTGGCGCCCTCGCGAGGACGGCCGCTCGTGCGATTGAGTGCCTTTTGGTGGCCAAGGCAATGCATGAATGGCTTGATGAGCTGACTCAGAACCTAAAAGCGGGTGTCAGGGACGTCTGTGATGACAAGGATGTGCCTGAAACCGGTGAGGGGAGGGGTCTAGTTGAAGCTCCGAGAGGTTCTTTGGGCCATTTTATTGAGATCGAGGACAAAAGGATTAAGAACTACCAGGCGGTTCCTGCCACAATTTGGAATGCGTCGCCTCGGGATGCCAAAGGAGTCAGAGGTCCCATCGAAGAGGCATTAATAGGGACCCAAGTGCCGGACGCCAAGAATCCAAATAACATCGTCCGCGTTATCAGGTCCTTTGATCCATGACTTGCCTGCACGGTTCACGTGATTGAGCCGAAAAGCAATGAGATCCTCAAGTTCCGGATTAAATAGGAGGCGGGCGAAATGGGAAGAAATAATATGGTGAATCATCCTCCGGTGGCGGTCGCCCTGCACTGGGCTCATCTGTGCACAATGGCGGTCCTATTGATATCGGGCTGGTATATCAATAGTCCCTTCTTCAAAGGCGGTATGGGCATAATGAGGTATTTACACTTTATTGGCATGTACCTTATTATTCTCGTGCTTGTCGCGCGGATCTACTGGGCTTTTTTTGGTGAATCCGGCGATTTTCGCGATTTTTCGCTTTATCAGAGGGAGAACAGAGGAAAGCTGATCCCCACTATAAGCTACTATCTCTTTATCCGACCAAATCAGCCGGAGACCGGAAAATATAATCCGCTGCAAAAGATGACGTATATACTATGGCCGATCCTGATAATCCTGCAGGCTCTGACGGGGTTTGCGCTCTATACTGGCAATATATTCGGCCTCTCGTTTCTGTATGCTCCGGACATTATGGGCTGGCTGGTAGATCTGTGCGGTGGCCTTGCTAACGTGCGGGTTATTCACTATCTTATAATGTGGATCTTCATTGCGACTGTGGGGGTCCATATTTATCTGACTCTTGTGGAAGATATTGAGGAATTCGGTCCTATGTTCTTGGGCAAGGAAGCGAAAGAGAAAAAGGGTTGAAAGAGGGAAAGAGCCAGAAATCAACAAAAAAGCAGAACATCACCGTCCTAGGAACCGGGAATTTGCTACTGAAAGATGAAGGAATAGGCGTGCACGTCATTCAAAGAATGGAGCAGATCGAACTGCCCGAGAACGTGCGACTGGTTGATGGTGGTGTGGCTGGCATCAACCTTCCGTATCTCATAGAAGGAGCAGACAAACTGATTGTAATCGACTGCGTTGACGCTGACGTGGAGCCGGGCGCTATTTTTAGGTTCACACCCGATGATGTGGACGTTCCCCAAAGAGATGTTACAATGTCCTTTCATGATATCGGACTGCTGGAGGCTCTTGAACTTGCCAAACAAGATGGGAAAGGCCCTAAGACCACAGTGATCATTGGAGTGCAGCCAAAAGAGATAGAATGGGGCATGGAACTAACCCCGGAGATCGAGAAAGTGGTGCCCGATATTATAGAGGCAGTTTTGAAAGAGCTCAAAGAGTAGGGCAAAAGAATCCGCACTCGCCTTCGTTCAGTCTAATCCAGATTGGATTCGGATATAATGCAAATGTAAATTTAATGCGCATGTTATCAATGGGAAAGGCACAGATTTGGCAGAGCCTTTCCTATTTGCTTTTGAATAGGCTTTCAATTAATATTTATACTACGTGTCAAAAACGGCTGGGAAACATGCATGAACTAGGAATTACCGAGAATATTCTCTCGATTGTGAGCGAGCATGCTGAGGAAAAAGGCGCGAGCAAAATCATCAAAATCCATCTAAGAATCGGAGAGATGACTCAGATAGTCGATGACTGCATCAACTTCTATTTTGAGCAATTAAGCGAAGGGACAATTGCAGAAGGCGCAGAGCTGATATTTGAACACGTACCGATTACGGTACGCTGTTCTGCGTGTGGAATGGAAAAGGAAGCCTCGGATTACGATTTCATCTGCCCCTCGTGCAAGACGGTCTGCATAGAATTCCTCAGTGGTCGAGAGCTCGCCGTGGACAATATAGAAATTGAATGAATGACGCATGTTGCCTGAAAAGAGCATCCAGACCAGGTCGCGAGGCGGGGCTAAATCTGGTCAAACCGCATCGCAAAAGACGCAGCAACAAATCGGGACGAAGTACTGTTTGGGGCTCTGACTTTTAGACACCACCATAACTTAGACGTTGCTTTTGACGAGGGCAGGGAAGGCCTGTCCCCAGCTGAAGCTGGTTGAGGTTTTGCGGTTCTTCTTGTTTTTTCCTGAACGAGCATGGAGGTCTTGATGAAGGTTGATGTTTTAGAGAACATCCTATCGGTCAATGAGAAAATCGCCAAGGACAATAGGGAGCTGTTTGACAAGAATAAGATGTTTGTTATCAATCTGATGGCTTCTCCAGGTGCGGGAAAAACCAGTTTTGTTCTGAAGGTTATTGACAATCTAAAGGATAGGTTCAAACTAGCCGTTATTGAAGGCGACGTGGCGTCGCAAGTGGATGCGGAAAGAATAAAGGCTCACGGGATTCCATCAATACAGATCAATACAGGCGGTGCGTGTCATCTTGAAGCGCATATGATCAAGAGTGCCCTCACTCACCTGGACTTGGACAATATTGACGTATTGATAATCGAAAATGTCGGCAACTTGGTGTGCCCGGCCGACTTCAAGCTGGGGGAGGATTTAAAAGTTCTTATTCTCAGTATTCCTGAGGGCGATGATAAACCGCTAAAGTATCCTTTGATGTTTGCCGAAGCAGATGTTCTGATCTTCAACAAAATTGATCTTTTGGAGATGAGTGATTTTGATCTTGACAAGGCCAAGAGAATAACCAAGAACATGAATGCGGACCTGCAGACCTTCGAGATCTCTTGCACGACGGACCAGGGAATCCGAGAGTGGAATAATTGGCTTGTGGGTCGGATCAGCAATAGCAAGTAAACAGGGTATGTAGACGCGGATAGATAGTGAAGTTTGAACATGGATCTATGGTGAAACGAAAATGACACAACTGATTGTAAGCGAGAAGAACAATACGGCCAGGAGAATTGCGACCATTCTCTCAAGCGGGAAGGCCAAAACTGACAAAGCATACAATATCCCAATCTACTCTTTTGAAAACGGGCAGCAAGAGGTGGTCTGTATAGGGCTCAAAGGCCACATACTGAAGGTCGATTTTCCTGAACAATACAGCAATTGGAAAGACACAGATCCTATAAAACTGATTGACGCTAAGATCATCAAAATCCCCATCCAAAAATCCATCATTAAGGCTCTGCAAAAAATGGCCAAGGCGGCAAATGAGGTCATTATTGCTACTGATTATGACCGGGAAGGGGAACTAATTGGGATTGATGCTGCCAACAAGATATTGGAGGTAAATCCTGAGGTCACAATCAAAAGGGCCAAGTTTTCCTCGCTGACTCCTCAGGAAGTCAAGAATGCATTTGCCCACCTGCAGGAGGTCATTGTCGATCTTGCAAGAGCAGGTGAGGCTCGACAGGACATTGATTTGATCTGGGGAGCAACACTTACCAGGTTCATTTCACTTGCCTCGTCGCGCTTGGGTAAGCAGTTCCTTTCAGTGGGCCGGGTGCAGAGTCCTACGCTGCGCTTGATAGTCGAAAAGGAACAGGAAAGACAAGCATTTGTCTCCAAGCCGTATTGGTTGATCAAGGGACTCTTTGAGTTTGACCATGAGCAGTTCATTGCAGTCCACAAAAAGGAGAAGTTTTGGGACAAGAAGGAGGCAGAGCGCGTCCTTGGCGTACTGGCTGATCGGGGAGAAGTGACTTCGGTTGACAGGAGCTCGCGCAGCGTCCAACCTCCTACTCCTTTTAACACCACTGCTTTTCTGGCTGCGTCGTCGTCCATTGGGATATCGCCCGCTGCAGCGATGCGTATTGCCGAGAATCTATACATGGAAGGTTTTATAAGCTATCCAAGGGTGGATAATACTGTATATCCGCAAACGCTAGACTTTAGGGAGATCTTGCAGGCTCTGGAAAAAGTCCCTGAACTCAAGGTCCTGGCAGCCGAAATTGGTAGTCAGAAGAAGCTCACGCCGACAGCCGGAAAGAGGCGGACGACCGATCATCCGCCTATCCATCCGACAGGGCACCCTGTCAAGGATAAACTGAAACCACAGCACTGGAAGGTCTACCAGCTGGTGGCGAGACGTTTTCTGGCTACGCTGGCCCCTGAGGCAACCGTCGAAAGCATCAAAGCTGAAATCGATGTGAGCGGCGAGATGTTTGTCGCCAAGGGAGCCTGGGTGTCCGTGGAAGGCTGGTACAAATTCTATCCTTACAGCCGCAAGAAGGATGAGATGATTCCCGACTTGCGAAAGACTGCCGAGGTTTCTCTGGTTGAACCGATCTTCGAAGAAAAGCAGACCCAGCCACCTGCGCGTTATAGCCAGGGCAAGCTGATTCAAAGAATGGAAGCACTGGGTCTAGGCACCAAGGCGACCAGGCATGAAATAATAAAAAGTCTCTATGACCGAGGATATATTCATGGTGATCCAGTAGTTCCAACCGATACCGGGATTGCCGTTGCGGAAGCCTTGAGTAAACACGCAGAAGAGATCTCGACGCCAAATATGACTGCAAAGCTTGAGGAAGAGATGGATAAGATCGCCGAAGGCGAACTGGGCCGTGAGACAGTCGTGGACAATTCTCGCAAGATGCTTGGGAGCGTGATGATACACCTGGATAAAAACAAATCGAAAGTAGCCGAGGTCATAAAAGAGGGTATTAGGAGCGATAAGATCCTTGGAAAGTGCCCGAAATGCCAGAGTGACCTAAGGGTGGTCAGGGCCAAGAAGAGCAAGAAAAGATTTGTTGGCTGCGCAGGTTATCCTGAATGCAGTAACAGCTATCCACTGCCTCAGTTCGGCGAGATTATTCCCTTGGACGAGTATTGTGAGCACTGCGACGTACCCAGAATCAAGATAATCTCCAAGCGGCCGTGGGTTTTGTGCATCAATCCCCAGTGTCCGGAAAAAACCCAGAAGTAATTGGGGGGTCAGACCTCCTCACCATCATTTACCTGCAATGAAGAATTCTTATTCCTAATTTGCCACTGCGCTGCGCATGATTGAAAGAACGCATAACTAGGAAAGCACACAACCAGCCGCCAGTTGTAGCGATCGCCTCGTGGTCAAGTTTGCCTTTGCATAACAGAAGAATTTCAGATAAGAATCTTAAGCAGCAGTTAAAAACATGCGAGGAGGCCTGACCCTGGCATGTCCCCAGGATGTTGAAGAAAAGAGTTGAATTTGGCAATAGCTTCGAAGAGAATTAGGTAACTGTAAATACTGTTTTTGCAATAGCTTAAAGGAAGCGAGGAGATGTAATGTTAGGACTGAAAAAGTGTCTAACCGGTTTGCTCCTTGGGAGTCTGCTTTCTTCTTGTGCCCTTCTTGCCGTGGCTCCCGGCTGGGTTCGTGCAGCCGAGCCTTCAAATATTGACTTCAAGGAAGTGGTTACACTTGGGGCTAACCTCAATCAATCTCAAAGAAGACAAATGCTAAACACTTTTGGCGTGGACGAGAATGACAGTAGTGTGAAGATGCTGGAAGTAACCAACCAAGAAGAAAGGCAGTATCTGAAGGGATTGGTGCCGGACAAACAGATTGGGACTCGAGCTATCTCATCTGTCTATGTCAAGATCATGGATACCGGAAGTGGCATTAATGTGAAAACAAAGAACATCACTTTTGTCACCGAACAAGCATATGCAAATGCTCTGGTAACTGCGGAAATAAAGGATGCCGAGGTCTATGCGGCCGCACCTTTTCCGGTATCAGGAACCGCTGCTCTTACGGGGCTCTTTAAGGCCTATGAAACAGCTACCGGAGAGGATATTCCCGAAGAGGCAAAGAAAGTAGCGACGGAGGAGCTGGTAACAACCAGTGAAATAGGAGAGGAGACTGGTGAGGAAGAAGCGGTTAGTGAGCTGATCAGCAGGGTCAAAGAGCAGGTTGTTGAGGAGAATCTGAGTGATCCCGACGAGATTAGAAGAGTAGTTGAAGATATTGCCAGAGATATGGATATTGACCTGACTTCTGAGCAAATAGACAGGATTGTCGGCTTGATGCAAAAAATATCCGGACTTGACCTGGACATCGGAGTGCTCAGAGATCAGCTGGAAGATATACGATCAAAACTGAAGGATTATTTGGGAGGAGAAGAATCCGGTTCCGTCTGGCAGAAGGTAGTTGATTTCTTTACCAGTCTTTGGAATAGGATAAAAAGCTACTTCTAGATGCCCGGCGTGTCCGAGACAGGAGGGCTAGTGGATAAGGTCAGCGTAATAGGAGCGGGACAAGTGGGCGCTACATGTGCCAACTTGCTGGTGCAGAAAGACATCGCTGACGTGGTTCTGGTTGATATTGTCGAGGGACTGGCCCGAGGCAAGGCATTGGACATAATGCAGTCCGCATCGGTGTTGGGATTTTCCAGCGCAATCATGGGGACTGATCAGTTTGATGGAATATCAGGATCGGAGATCGTGGTTTTGGCAGCGGGATCAGCGCGCACACCCGGTATGACCAGAGCCGATCTATTAAGAGTCAATGCTGAGGTCATGCGATCGTTGATCCAAGAGGTCGTCCAATTTGCGCCCTCCTCGATCATTTTGGTGGTGACCAATCCTGTCGATGTAATGGCTTACTACGTGTTCAAAAAGAGCGGGTTTGAGCACACGCGAGTAATCGGCGTGTCCGGTGTTCTGGATAGCGCACGGTTTGCATACTTCCTCGCTCAGGAACTGGATGTTCCGATCGCTGAGATCGATGCGCTGGTCATCGGCGCTCATGACGATAGCATGCTCCCGCTGGCGCATCATTCAACTGCCGAGGGCAAGGCCATTTCTTCACTGCTTCCTCCTGAAGTTTTGCAGGGATTAATCACTCGGACAAAAAGAGGAGGAGCAGAGATTGTGTCGTACCTGAAGACCGGAAGCGCCTTTTACGCGCCGGGTGCCGCTGCCGCGTTTGTGGTTGAAATTATCTTGAGCGATAAAAGGGAAACTATCCCCGTCAGTACTTTGGTGAACGGGCAGTATGATCTCGAGAATGTATATCTAGGGCTGCCGTGTAAGATCGGTCGAGAGGGCATTGTCGAACAAATGGAGCTTGAGCTGACCCCCAAAGAAAAAGCGGAATTTACTAAGTCGGCTCAGGGAGTCAGTAAGAGCATCGCCGCTTTGGGAGTCTAATTTGAGAGAAATACACATAGATCAAATCGGAGAGATAGTTGAGAGGCTGTGTCTTACGGCGAACTATGAACTCAGAGCCGACATATTGGAGGGTTTACAGAAGGCACTCAGCAAAGAGGAATCTGATACCGCAAAGGAAATCCTGGGGCAGCTTATCGAGAATGCCAGGATCGCCAAGGATGAAGCGATTCCTATTTGCCAGGATGCAGGGTTTGTGACAGTCTTTTTAGAAATAGGTCAAGGCGTATCGATGGTCGGAGGGGATCTAAGCTCGGTTGTCGAAGAAGCAGTCGGAAACGCATACACGAGAGGTTATTTGAGGCCCTCCGTTGTATTGGAGCCTTGTTTTTCCCGCACAAACAGTGGGGACAATACGCCCCCGCTAATTTATACTTCTATTAGCTCGGGGGACCGGCTCAAGATCACGGTAATGCCCAAGGGCGGGGGCAGCGAGAATACAAGTCAATTGAGCATGCTGCCTTTGGTGGATCCCATACAGGCAATAAGTAGGTTTGTGCTGTCGGTTATTGAGAAAGCAGGAGCAAATGCATGTCCTCCCATGATTGTTGGATTGGGAGTAGGAGGAACGTTTGACAGCGTTGGTCTCTTGGCCAAAAAAGCGCTGCTGAAATCCATAAATGAGAGCAATGCGGATTCTCGCCTGGCGGATCTGGAGAACACACTTTATAGGAGGATCAATGCGTCTGGCACAGGGCCGGGAGGTTTGGGTGGCTGCACCACCGTGCTCGGAGTAAACATTGAAACCTATCCGACCCATATGGCTTGTTTGCCAGTGGCAGTAAACCTTAGTTGTCATGCTCTGCGTTCTGCCAAAGAAACCATATAGGCGTTTAGCGGTTTGTCTACTTTCTGCAGGTTGAAATCTGAATAAATAAGTGATCAAGTCTTAGGGCGTAATAGCTGAGACGCCTGTATCGTCCCGACGGTTTGCACTAGCCGAATATGGTTCGACAAGCTAGCTCACGATCCTGAGCAAAGTCGAGGAACTGAAGGCGAGCACTATTTGCTAAACCAGCATCGTTGCACTGATCGCAACTACTCAATTCACGACTGAAAGGGCGGCAGGACCATTCTCAAAAGAGCCGGCAAAAACTCATATGCAGAGCTTTTCGGAAATAGAAATTTCTTGGCATTGTTGATCGGTCAAGCAGTCTCCAACTTGGGGGACTGGATTATCGTAGTCGCCCTTATCGAGCTAACTATCAAGCTCTCGGGTTCGGCGCTTGCGGTTGGAACCCTGATGATGTTCAAAATTCTGCCTGCGCTTCTGTTTGGCTCACTCATTGGTGTTATCGTTGACCGTGTCAACCGCAAGCGGACCATGATCCTCTGTGATGCCATTCGTGGAGGCTTAATCCTGCTGCTGCCCTTCGTTGGCAGCATCTTCCAGGTGTATGTCATAACCTTCTTGCTGGAGACTTTTTCACTTGCGTTTATGCCTGCTAAGGATGCCAGCATTCCCAACATTGTCAAGCGTGATCAAATCTTGACTGCGAATTCTATATCCTACACAACAAACAACCTGACTATGATCTTCGGCGTCACTTTTGGCTCAACCATCATTATCCTGGTTGAGAAAGTATGGGGCAAGCTGCCCTTTTTCCAACGGCTTACCGGCCCAAATGCCGCGTTTTACATTGATGCATGTACTTTTTTTGTTTCGGCCGTGGCTGTCGTCACGATATCCTTGCCAATGGTCAGAAGAGTAGGAGAGAAGGTCAACTACTTGCGGGTCAAGGACGACATCATTCAAGGAATCAAGTTTGTGGGGGCAAACCGGCTAGTGCGCGCCATGCTCGCAAGCATCGGCATTGCGATTCTGGGAGCCGGCAGTATTTATTCCTTGGGTGCAGTGTACAGTTATCAAGTACTGAAACTTGCCAGTGGAGGTTTTGGATATCTCCTTTCCGCTCTTGGTCTGGGGCTTACTCTTGGCTCCGTATTCTCTGGTTTCTGGGGACGCCATGTGGCCAAAGACCGCCTGTTTAGTGGTTCTATTCTTCTATTCGGATTGGCGCTGCTTCTGTTTGCGACCATAGCCCGATTCGAATTTGCTCTCATCTTTAGCTTTTTTGCGGGCGTTGCTCTAGCATGTCTCACCGTCTCGGCCTACACTATCCTGCAGGAAACAGTCTTGGATGATATAAGAGGAAGGATCTTTACCGCTTTAGAATCGATCTTGCGTGTCTCTCTCTTTGTTTCACTCGGCGTTACGGCAGCCCTGGCTGATCTAATAGGCAAAGGGCGTTTAATAAGTCTGGGAAACCTGAATTTTACGATAAATGGAGCGCAAGCAACTCTCTTTATAGGAGGGGTTGTGGTGGTTGCCGCTAGTTTTTATGCGGACAAACAGTTAAGATCAGATCGGCAGACAGCTGTGAGAGAAATCGATGGTTCAGCTTCACACGCCTTTGCAGGAGAAAGACATTCAAATATTGGAAGTGGCAGATCGGGCTGAATTAACCGGAGTACTCTATACTGCACGAGACAGAGCTCATCAGAGGTTAAGGCAGCTTATTAAGAGCGGTAAGAAATTGCCTTTTGGGCTCGAGGGACAAGTAATATTCTATGCCGGTCCGGCTCCTGCCAAGCCCGGCAGGATTATCGGGCCAATAGGTCCGACCACGAGTGCTCGCATGGACGTTTTTACTCCTCTCCTTCTTGAGCACGGATTAAAGGGTATGATCGGCAAGGGCAATCGATCTGAGGAAGTAGTGGCAGCTATAAAAGATCATCGAGCAGTCTATTTCGTTAGTACCGGTGGGGCTGCTGCGCTTCTTTCTCAATATGTGACAGAATCACGAGTCTTGGCATTTGAAGATCTGGGTCCAGAAGCAGTTTATGAGATACGGGTGGAGAAATTTCCTGTTATCGTGGGGATTGACAGCCTCGGACGTAATATATTTGAAGAAGGACCAAAGGCATTTAGGACGGGCTGCGAATTAAAAGGCAAACAAAGGGAGATCTGATCAAATCAAGGACGAAAGAGGATTTTGTCCCTCATATTCCTTGATGCCTCGTGTTGGATGAAGAACGTCTAAATAGTCTAAATAATATCCAATGCCAAATGCCTGCAAAAGCAGATGTTTTTTGATTATTGGTCATCATAACTAGCCATTCCTTCGTATTCTGCCGCAGGGGTTGTTCATCGATGCCCGTCCGGGCGAGTCATATGCTAGTCATATATAGGTCATAGGCTGGCCGTGTAATCA
>CAYFXD010000133.1:0-5296 GCA_964347095.1 uncultured Actinomycetota bacterium
TTCTAGTCCCAAGCGCCGTTTGACTTCAACAACACCGCGCTCCAAGCCCCTTTTACCCACTATGACCTGGACTGGAAATCCAATCAGGTCCGCCTCAGCAAATTTGACTCCGGGGCTCACCTTTCTATCATCAATTAGCACCTCGACGCCGGCTGCTAGCAGCTCTTGGTACAACTGTTCTCCCACCTGCCTTTGTTCATCGATCTCCCAATTAACTGGAATGATCACCACTTGATAGGGGGCAACCGTATAGGGCCAGATGATGCCTTTTTCGTCGTGGCACTGCTCAATAATCGCAGCCATCAACCTGCTTACTCCAATGCCGTAGCACCCCATAATGTACGGTTGCAGATTACCGTGTTCATCCAGGTAACAAGCGTTCATGGCCTCGCTATATTTCGTGCCCAATTGAAAGACATGGCCGATTTCGATCCCCTTTGCGGCTTTTAGGATTCCTTCACAGTTTGGACACCCCTCTCCAGCACAGGTAAGATGAAAATCGCCCCACTTGTCCACCCGAAAGTCAGCCCCCCAATTGACATCAACAAGATGCGCGTCACGTTCATTAGCGCCGACTACAAAGTCCTCCATCTCAACAAGGAGCTCATCAGCATAGACTGGTATATCTTCGAGGCCCACGGGACCGACAAAGCCGGGGATCAGCATAGAATGATCCTGGA
The DNA here is from genome assembly GCA_964347095.1 of uncultured Actinomycetota bacterium. Lineage (GTDB taxonomy): Bacteria > Actinomycetota > Aquicultoria > Subteraquimicrobiales > CAYFXD01 > CAYFXD01. The sequence continues at coordinate 681 of CAYFXD010000133.1, forward strand.
ACTCCTTTTCAGGCACCAACTCAATATCTGAGGTTCCGGCAACATCCGCCAGTTTTGCTTCGTTGAGCTCTGTGTCCCCACGTACAAGCACAGCCATCAAGCGCGAGTCGACTCTATAAATAAGCGTCTTGACTATCTTTGCAGGAGTGACCCGCAAAAATCTGCTGACCTGCTCAACTGAGCTGTGGCCCGGAGTAGCCACCTTCCTCGCTTTGGAGTCCCCGTGAGCAACACTTCCGTTGTCAATCTCCCCTCTCCTGGTCTTTGCCATTTCCTGGTTGGCCGAGTAGCTGCAAGCGTCGCAATAGAGAACTGAGTCCTCACCCGCATCAGCAATTACCATAAACTCTTGTGACACCTTCCCTCCTATGAGACCTGAAGCAGCTTCAACCATCCGGTATCGCAGTCCACACCGCTCAATGATCCTTGAATACGCTGTGGACATATCCTCATATGTTCTTTGCAAGCCTGCCATATCGGTATGAAAGCTGTAGGCATCTTTCATTAGGAACTCCCGAGCCCGCAAAAGTCCGAACCGAGGACGGATTTCGTCCCTAAACTTCACTTGGATCTGGTACAAGGTGAGGGGAAGTTGCCGATATGAGCGCACCTCTTTCATAACCAGATCGGTAATCAGCTCTTCATGGGTGGGACCAAGACAAAAATCACGTCCGCCTCGGTCTTGTAGCCGCATCATCTGCGGACCATATTCGGCCCACCGGCCGCTAGCCTCCCAAAGCTCTGAAGGCTGCAGTGCTGGAAGAAGCACCTCCTGCGCGCCAATTCGATCCATCTCTTCCCGCACGATTCTTTCAACTTTATCGAGCACCCTTTTGCCCAAGGGAAGAAACGAATAGATGCCGGCTGCGACCTTTCTCAACATGCCCGCTCTAAACAGCAGTTTATGGCTGGGAATTTCGGCTTCGGCGGGATCTTCTTTCAAAGTCGGAACGAATACTTCCGAGAATCTCATCTTCTACATCCTTTGTCCAGGCTGAACTTGCTGTGAACCTGGCTTTGGCAAACTCAGCTGTGGTTAGACCTGATCCACAAGGCCGATAAAATGCCATTGACAAATGACCAGGCTCGAGTGACGAAGGAATATCTACTTCATGATGACCAGTAGCCAAAACCGATGATCCAAGAGTTGGTCATTCAATCACTGGTCATTACTTCGACATTTATCATTCGACATCAGTCGTTTTTCTTTCTCTTTTGTCAACTTCTGCACTTCCTGCAGCAACGATTCTACGAACTGTCCTTCTGGCACTTTTCTAATGGTCTCTCCCTTGGCAAACAACACTCCCGACTTTTTGCCCATGGCAATTCCCACATCTGCGTCTCTCGCTTCGCCGGGCCCATTGACCACACACCCCATGATCGCAACTTTGAGCGGGATCTTGTAGGACAACAGCAGCTCTTCAACCGTTTCCGCCAGAGAGATCAGTTCCACCTCACAGCGTGCGCAGGTAGGACAGGATATAAGCTCGGGTCCGATATTTCGCAGCTTCAGTGCTCTGAGTATTTGATTGGCCGCCCTGACCTCCGGTACAGGACCAGAGGTCAACGATACTCTTATGGTGTCTCCTATTCCTTGATATAGCAGAATCCCCAGCCCCACAGCTGACTTAATCGATCCTGACAAGACAGGGCCTGCCTCCGTCACTCCCAGATGCAATGGGTAGTCGACCAAGCCAGCCAACTTTTCGTAGGCCTCTATGGTAACCGGAACTGAGGATGACTTAACCGAGATAACAATATCCTCAAAATTCTGCTGCTCAAAGAATTTCACAAATTCGACGGCGGATTTGACCAACGCGTCCGCAGGATTCATCTCGGCCAAATGATGATACTTTTTGTGCAGCGACCCTGAATTCACTCCTATCCGTACTGGTATCCGTTTTTCCTTGGCCTTTTCAATAATCTCTTGTACCCTTCCAAGATCACCAATGTTTCCAGGATTAATCCTAATCTTGTCCGCACCGTTCTCGATCGCGTCCAGGGCAAGACGCCAATTGAAGTGAACATCGGCGATCAGAGGAATGGTGATCCTTTCCTTTATTGGGACCAGAGCATCAGCGGATTCTTGATCCGGCACAGCAACCCGCACCAGATCACAACCTGCCTCCTCGAGCTCTCTTATCTGTTGAACTGTTTCTTCTATTTTAAAGGTTTTGGTGTTGGTCATTGACTGGACCGCAATGGGACTGCCACCGCCGATCGCCAAATCCCCTACCATTATTTTTCGTGTTTTCCGTCGTTTTCCTATCATAAAATGCCTTTTGCTCACATATGCCTAGAGCCTGGTTATTGCCGGCACCAGTCTCTGGATATCTACAACGACCAAATATATCATTAATGACATCAACAAAAGAAAGCCCACTGCTTGTATCCACAAGAGTCTGTCCCGATCCAGAGGTTTTCCCATCACCGCCTCAATCCCCAGAATTAATATACGGCCCCCATCCAGAGGCGGCAGTGGAATAAGATTGGCTATTGCCAATCCAATACTAATTAGGGCAAGGCTTTGAAGAAAGAAGATATAGCCGCGAGAGACTTCCTGGGTCAGCTCCTGCGTAATCCTGACTGGACTTCCCAGTGCACCCAAGATCTCTCCAGTGGTAAGAAGAGCAAAAAGTATCTGAACAATCCGCACACTGAACTGGAAGGTTGTCACCGCGCCCTGATAGATTGAACTGAAAGGATTGAATCTCCGGCTGACCTGCTTAGACCTAATCCCCAAAAAGCCTTTCGAATCCTTTTCTTCTGGAACCACACTCACCGTGCGCTCCGTTCCGCCTCTCTCAACGGTGAGAGAAAGACGCTTACCGGCGGAACTCTGGATCACTTGGATTACTTCATCCCATTCGCCGACAGATTCCCCGTTTATAGCGACAATGGTGTCTCCTGCCTTTAGACCAGCTTGCTCGGCTGCTGAGTTCGTATATATTTTGTCAATAGTGGTGGACGGAAATGGCACGCCTATCATCAAGATGGCAGCTATTAAGAATATGGGAACGATCAAGTTCATTATGGGACCCGCTAGAATTATTATGACCCTTTTCCACCAGCGCTGGCTTTCAAAAGCCTGCTCCAACTCTTCTTCGGAAAGCTTGTCCTTTTCCAGCGTGCTCACAAATTTAACATATCCTCCTATGGGAAGGATGGTGAGGCCATATTTCGTACCCCTGAAAGAGAATGATACAATCTTTGGGCTGGGCAATCCCAGCATAAACTCTTTGACCTTTACGCCAAGGAGTTTAGCCGACATAAAATGGCCGAATTCATGGGCGATCACAATCGCACCTATGCAGAAAATCACCAGAAGAACTATCAACAACCTCACTGCCTTTCAGCTCAGGACCAGGGTCTGGATTTTAGATTTAACCCTTGGAGTCTTCCTTGTGCGCTTTGCATGGAACTTGGCCTGTTCTTGCCGCTACCGGTTATAACCCCTGCTCTATCAGTTCCCTCGTTTTCTCTTTGGCCCAATCCTCAACGGTGATCACATCGCTGAAATCCCTGATGTCCGTTGGGTTATGGCAATTAAGTACCTCTTCAATCAATAATGGGATTGATGTAAAGCCTATTCTGTTATTCAGGAAGGCATTCACTGCTTCCTCATTGGCCGCATTTAGAACCGCCGGGTAGGTCTTGCCCTGTTTTCCGGCCCACAGAGCATGTCCTAGACAGGGAAAATTCTCCAAATCAGGTTGTTCAAAGGTTAAGCTGCCCAGCTCAGCAAAGTCCACACTCGGGAGAGCAAGATGGAGACGGTGGGGAAAGGAGATAGCATACTGGATCGGTATTCTCATGTCGGTCTGACCCAAATGCGCCTTGATTGATCCGTCAACGAACTCAACCATGGAATGGATAATGCTCTGAGGATGAATTACAACCTCAATTTGATCATATCCAACGCCGAATAAATAATGAGCCTCGATGACTTCCAATCCCTTGTTCATCAATGTTGCCGAATCTATTGAAATTTTATTCCCCATATTCCAACGGGGATGAGCAAGCGCCTCTTCCACAGTTACATCCTGCATCTCCGCCGCTTTCCTGCCCCTGAAGGGCCCGCCAGACCCAGTGAGAATGATCTTTTTGAGCTCTTTGGGATCCTCTCCCATCACACATTGAAATACGGCGCTGTGCTCACTGTCTACAGGAACAATGGTAGCCTTTGACTTTCTCAGTTGCTGCCTTACAAGATCTCCCCCGACCACCATTGATTCCTTGTTTGCCAAAGCTAGGACCTTGCCGGCGCGAATTGCGGCAATCGTAGGATTAAGCCCGATCGATCCCACTAGACCATTGACTATTATGTCTCCATCTGATAATTTTACCAGTTCCACAAGGCCTTTGCTGCCCTTGAAAACAGAAAATTCCCTATTTCCTTGCGGCAAGTCCTGCATAGTTGATCCTTCTCCCGCAAGGGCCACCATGGAAGGCTTGAACTCCTCTATTTGACCACGAAGCAGCTCGACGTTCTTGTATGCAGACAAACCAACGATCTTATATTGGTCGGGATGAGCTCTGACAACATCCAGGGTCTGCCTCCCGATCGATCCGGTAGATCCCAATACACAGATTCTTCTCAATCAACTAGCCTTTCG
>CAYFXD010000134.1:0-5822 GCA_964347095.1 uncultured Actinomycetota bacterium
CATTACACCTCTTTGCTGCTTCCACAATCGCTTCACCGAGTGGATGCTCAGAATGTTTCTCGGCAATCGCAGCCAGTGCAAGTACGTCGTCTTTATGCCTATTGTCTAGGGCAATGCTATCGGTCAACTCAGGTCGACCCCCAGTGAGTGTCCCGGTCTTATCAAATACAACCGCGTTCACTTGATGGGCCGACTGCAAAGCCTGAGCACTTTTGATCAGTATTCCATTCTGAGCTCCTAGTCCCGTGCCTACCATCACCGCGGTCGGGGTCGCCAAGCCCAAAGCGCAAGGGCACGCAATGATGAGTACGGCAATCAAGATAGTGAGCGCAAATGTCAAGCTTTGCCCAGCAAGCAACCACACCGTGAAAGAAAACAAGGCGATGCTGACTATGGCCGGGACGAAGTAGGCAGCTATTTTGTCCGCCAGCTCTTGAATCGGAGCCTTTGATCCTTGCGCCTCCTCCACCAACCGTATTATTTGGGCCAACGCCGTGTCTTTCCCAACTCTGGTAGCCTTAAACTTGAATGATCCCGTTTTGTTGATCGTCGCACCAATCACTTCGTCCCCTTGAGATTTCTCTACAGGGATACTCTCGCCGGTGAGCATCGACTGATCCACGCTGGAATGACCCTCAATCACTACACCATCAACTGGGATCTTCTGTCCCGGTTTGGTCAAAACCGTATCCCCAATCACCACGTCCTTGATGGGAACTTCCAGCTCCCTGCCCTCCCGTACGACCGTGGCAGTCTTGGGCTGAAGACCGAGCAGTTTCTTTATTGCCTCCGAGGTTTTCCCCCTGGCAATAGCCTCCAGCCATCTTCCAAGCAGAATAAAGACTATTAGTAATCCCGCAACCTCATAGTAAAGATCAGCGGCACGGCTCGCTGTGCCGAACCAGATCATCAGCGAAACAGCCAGACTATACACGTAGGCCGTACCCGTTCCCATTGCCACCAAGGTATCCATAGTGGCGGTTTTGGCTCTAACCACTGCCCCAAATCCCTTGGTGTAGAACTGGTAGCCTGCCATGATAATAGGCGTTGCGAATAAAAATTGCGCCAATGCTATGTTTTGCCTAACTAATGAGGGCAGAGGAAGTCCAATCATATGCCCCATCGAAAAATACAGCAGAGGAACAGCAAAAACCGCCGAGATCAGAAACTTACGCCTGATGGTTCGGATCTCTTGTTCCCGCGCGGATTTGTCCAGATCTGCTGCCTCTTCCTCAGACTCTTGAGTCGCCTCCGTCTCCAAAATAGTCTTGGTCGCCGTAAACCCGGCAGAAACCACAGCAGCCTCCAACTGTTCCTTACCTGTTCGTAGAGGGTCAAACTCCACATAAGCCTTTTCCGAAACCAGATTGACCTTGGCCTCGAACACGCCGTCGAGCTTCTTGAGTGCATTCTCGACATTGTTGACACAGCTTGCGCAGTGCATCCCTGCAATGGTAATCGTAGCCTTTTGCCTTGGCGCACTGGCTGAAATGAGGGCTTCAGGCCTATAGCCTGCCTGGAAAATCTTTGACTTCAATTGGTCGACGGTGGTCAAGGTTGGATCATAATCGACATATGCCTTCTCCCCAGCCAAGTTGACGGTAGCATCACTGACCCCCTCCACCGATCTCAAGGCATTTTCCAGGGTCCGTACACAGCTCGCGCAACGCATGCCGGATATCGCTATGACTGCTTTACTTGTTGCCTTTGAAGTTTGCTGACCCATCGAAGATCATCCCCGCGAATGCATTCGAACTAGGAACGCCCACATTGACGGTTCCTACTTCTAGTCTACATTATTGCGCCTCCCTTTGATACTATGATCAAGCTTTGCTTATTGGGCGCCTGCACAGATCGTCTGTGCCTCACGCATCGGCTTCTAGCTCTCAAAAGAGACCCCCGGATTGGCTCCGATACAATACCCATGTAGGGTACTCCCCACTTTATGTTCCTGCCGGCCCATTTGTCAATACCTACCTATTCTAATAACAGGAATACTTGTCGGCTAGTCCATTAGTAACTGAGCGGGTTAAAGCTGGATCCGCACGGGGGATGCAAGGAAGCATGCACAATTCATCAGTGCAGCAGGCAGAGTGTAAGTGCTTTTAAGTGCTTTGCTTGCCGGTGTGGGTCCCCGAATGCAAAAGGGACTTTATATTATTTGTCTTTATTAGTGTTTGTCTTTATCCAGCATCAAGCATCCAACGGGTATCTACTCCTGCCCAGCCTCACATACTGGGGATCTGCAATCTCCGGAGCTATATTGCCATTGACAATTTAATTAAAGGAACTTCTCGCTCCGAAGCGAAACCATCGTTAGCCCAAGAGGCACACCATAGCCCAACTAGCTTCTTTTGCATATTAAGGGGTGTAGCCGCCATGAAAATTGGTCTGTTTATGTCCAACGAGCAGGGAACCATCACTGAAACAGTAGACCTCGAATCCCTCGCAGAAGTATATCCTCAAATCGACGTTGTGGCTGTTTATGACAACTTCAGTGCAGCCGCCAACCGAAAAGCACTGCTGTCACAGATCACTCAAAATAGACTCGCCGGCATTGTTCTGGCCGGTCCTTCTCCCAAATACTATGAGCGCAATTTAAGCGGGAGACTGTTTATTGAGAGCATAGAAGCAGCCGGCATCAATACAAACAAAATAGCCTACGCAAACCTTAGGGAGCAAGTTGCCTTTCCCCACCGGGGCGACCAGGAAAACGCGACAATCAAGGCAAAACTACTCATTGACGTGGCCATCGAAAAGATTGAACTTAGACACCCTATCCTGATGGTTGAGGTAGCCCCGAGAAAATCCGTGGCAATCATCGGCTCAACGGTTGGAGCAATAGTCGCAGCTCGCAGGTTCCTGGAACAGGGCTTTAAGGTCCATGTTTTTGAAAAAGAATCTGACATAAGCAGCATGCAACAGTATGGAGATGCCCTCACGCTTACACAAGGATATGTGGAAACCCACCCAAAAGCATATTTTCATTTCGACAGTAAGATTTCTGATGTTTACGGGTGGTGTGGCGATTACACAATTCAGCTTAGCGGCCACAATCAAACCAGCGACATTCACGTCGGAGGTATCATAATTGCAGTCGGCAACGACAGAAACTGGATCGCCCAGCTTCAACCCCTTGTCCAGATAGACACCGATGACGAGGGGTTTTTTAGAACCATAGATCCCATGACTCTGCCCGTTCAGACCACCGATGAGGGAAAAGTGGTTATTCCTTATCAAACTGAGAGTCCCGAGTCTCTGGGACTTGAAATCGCCAGGGCTGATTCAGCCGCGCTCTCTCTCCAGCTAGCTCTAGGCAGGAGGGAAATAATTCACCACGTTACTGTCTCCGAGGTAAATGAGGAACTCTGCGGTGGCTGCGGCACGTGCGTGCGAACGTGTGCCTTTCGCGCAACCAGCATTGAACCGTTTAGGAATGTCTCAGTAATTGATCCCCGTCGCTGTCGCGGCTGTGGGAATTGTGTCGTTGCCTGCCCCACTGAGGCTCGTGATCTAGTTACCTATCCCAACAGCTACCTGTTAAGCGCTATCCGGATCTTGAGCCAAGCGCCTCTCGGTGAGGCGCCAAGGGTGCTGGCTGTTCTTTGTGACGGTTGCGGCTATGGAGCCGCAGATAAGGCCGGCCTCCTGGCGATAGAGCCTAACGGTCGCGGTTATTCTCCCAGGGTAATGCCGCTTCGCGTGGAATGCGGCGGGCGTGTTGACTGCGAGTACATAATGCATGCATTCAATTGCGGTTTCGACGGAGTAATAATATTCAAATGCCGTCGCGGCCATTGCCACAATATTATTGGAAACCGCGATATGGATGGGAGGATCAGTCTGTTTCGAGCTGTCCTTCGCTCCTTAGAAATTGACACAGAACGTCTGAGAGTTATTGATGTTTCACCATATGAAGGGCAACTATTTGAACAGGAAATCAACGTGTTTGAAAAGGAGATCAAAGAGAGGATGGGGGGCATGTTGAAATGCATAAAATAGATGTAGCAGTAGTTGGGCTTCAGGGCTGCTTTGGCTGCCTAATGTCTCTTATCCAGCTATGGGATCACAACGCGGAGCTTTTGCAGCAGATAGAGATCAAGTACTCGCCCCTTCAGGACATAAAAGTCATCCCTCATGCCAAGATCGGGATCGTCGAAGGAGCCGTTGGAGATATTGATCAGGAAGAAACGCTGCGCGAGATGCGTGACAAGACCGACGTGCTGATGGCGATGGGGACGTGTGCTGTCTATGGCGGCATCGCAGGAATGAGAAATCTATTTCACCTAAAAGATGTGCTTGACCAGAGCTATATCCAATTAGAAAGCACATCAAGAGGTGAAATGCCGGGTCCCCCAAGCCTGCCTCAGCTTCTCGATTGCGTAAAGCCTCTTTCGGCCGTCGTTGCGATTGATCAGAATATCCCCGGCTGCCCGCCCTCTGATGCCATGGTGCCAATGATAGTGCAAGCGCTGCAAAGGGGAGAAAAGCCGGCGATTCCGACAAAGAATCTCTGCATTGAGTGCGGCCGCACAAGGGAGGATCTGCTGATACCAAAACAGCAATTTCTTTCGGACAGCATCTACGCTCCACTTGAGCTTCAGGAGCTTGCGGGCTCGACTTTTCTGCTTCCGCGGCGAACGGCTCATGACGTAATCTATTCCTTGTTTGAACTCGAGACAATTGATGAAGATAAGTGTTTCCTAGAGCAAGCGGTATTATGCTTGGGTCCGGCCACTGCTGAAGGATGCGGCGCTCGATGCCTGCAGGCAAATATCCCTTGCCGCGGCTGTATGGGACCCGTATCCAACATATCCGAGCAAGGAACAAAAATGATCAACGCATTGGCAGCTGTACTTCCTTCTGGAGCACTAATGCTGATGGAAGACATAATGGGAACGGGGTATCGCTATTCACTTCCAGTTTCCATGCGTCCCTGCCTGGTCGGAGAGACAAAGGATGAATCATGAAAGAACTGACCATTAAGCCTGTTACCAGAATGCCGGGTCGCGCCAAAGTCACGATTTTCTTGGATGACAACGGGCAAATAGCTGACTCACAATTCCAAATCATGGAATTTAGAGGATTTGAAAAGTTCTGCGAGGGACGGATGTTCTGGGAAATGCCATTAATAACCACTCGCATCTGTGGTATCTGTCCAGTCAGCCACCATCTCGCATCTGCAAAAGCATGTGATGATCTTCTGAACCTGGAAATACCTCCAGCAGCTAAGAGAATCAGGGAGCTCTTGCTTGCTATCGAGCACCTGAGCTCCCACGCAGTCCACTTTTTTCACTTCGCTTCGCCAGACTTTTACTTTGGCCCTGAGGCCCCTTCCGAACAAAGGAATATTCTAAATCTGGTGCAGATGCATCCGGAGTTCGTGGACAGAGCAGGACGGTTGCGAGTATTAGGAAAGCTGCTGCTTGAACAGCTGGGGGGCAGCGCAATACAACCAGTCACAGCTATTCCCGGCGGCATGAGCAAGCCCATCTCGCTGCGAAACCGGTCCTACATGCTCAAGCAGATAGATGAGGCAATTGATTTAGCCCGGTTTGCCCTTGAAACTGGCAAAAGCTTCATGAGCGAATACTCGGATTATTTTAACGATATTCCACAGACCAAATATCTTTCTTTGACCAACCAGGGCAACCTAGAGCTTTATGATGGTCTACTCAGATTGATTGGATCCGACGGTCGGGTGATCGAAGAATTTGCCGTGACAGACTATCTGCACTATATCGGCGAGCGAGCCGAGGACTGGTCATACTCCAAATTCACCTACTATCTCAAGGAAGAAGGTCCTGCCAGTGTATTCAGAT